>UQNA01000001.1 GCA_900542195.1 uncultured Sutterella sp.
TCTCTGAAAGGAGTATCGAGCCGTCTTATTCGAAAAAAGAAATATCCCTCCATTCGTAGTCAATTATGGGCAGCTACTCTCTGGTCGCCCTCTTATTTCATCGCAAGTTGTGGAGGCGCCCCTACTTCTATTATCAACCCGTACATTGAACAGCAGAATACGCCTGACTGAAAAAATTTTAGATTCGGCCCTTATATCACCGTCCTAAAGAACGGTGTTTTACGGGCCTGTCTGAGAAGATGGAAAAGTTTAGATATGCAACAAAATTTTTCTATCCTCTCGAACCACAAACAATCTATTCTTTGTATTTGTGTGTCTTCAGCCTCCTAAATGACGAAAAGAATGTACCTAGATTTTGCGTAAAGCCTTTTGGTCCGAAGGTTAGGGTTAGTGCTGTGTTAAAATTCTCTTTCCTCTTAAGAGAACCTGAGATGACCCCACGTCTAAGACTTCAGAACATCACCAAGCGATACGGAAGCACTATTGCTAACCGGGATATTTCGCTTGAAGTAATGCCAGGTGAGATTTTGTCTGTACTTGGCGAAAATGGAGCGGGTAAAAGTACGCTCATGAAAATTATCTTTGGCTCTGTGGTCCCCGATCAAGGCCAATTTTTTTTCAACGGTAAGCGAGTCAACATTTCCAGTCCGGCTGACGCCAGAAAGCTTGGCATCGCTATGGTCTTTCAGCACTTCGTGCTCTTCGATACTCTTACCGTTAAAGAAAATATTCTTTTAGGACTTCCTGAAGGCACCAACCTTGCAAAGCTAGAAAAGGAAATTAAAGAAAAGAGTAAGCACTACGGTCTCGAGGTCGATCCGAATGCTGTCATCAACGATCTTTCGATGGGAGAAAGACAGCGTGTTGAAATTCTTCGTGCGTTGCTCACAAATCCTCAGCTGCTTATTCTCGATGAACCGACTTCCGTTTTATCTCCCTTAGCGCTTAAAGCCCTTTTCAAAACTTTGCGACAGTTATCCTCCGAGGGCGTTTCAATTATCTTCATTACGCACAAGCTCAACGAAATTCGAGCATTGTCGAAGAACTGCTGCGTAATCAGAGGCGGTCAAGTAGTTGCCAATGTAAATCCTCAAGAGATTTCTGAGGATGATTTAGCCAAACTCATGATTGGCAATGATCTTCCGGAAATCCTTCCTAAACCTGAAGTCAAACAGGCTTTAGGCCTCGATTTAAATCTTCGGGGAGAAAAAGTTTCCTATAAGAGCCATTTCCCGCTGTCCGGTCAAATCCATGTTCCATGCGGGAAAATCGTCGGCATCGCAGGAATTTCCGGCAACGGCCAATCTGACTTGATGAAGGCGATTTCCGGAGAAGCTCTCCTTCCTAAGGATGCAATCTCTATCTGCGGAGCTCCTGTGGGGGATTTAAGGGTAAAACATAGACGTGCAATGGGGCTGAGATACGTCCCTGAAGAACGTCTCGGCCAAGCCACCGTCCCTGAAATGTCTCTTGAATCGAATACTTTACTCACCAGCAATTTATTCTTGGCCAAGGGATTCATGAGAAATAAAATGATTCACCGCTTTACGGAAACCGTGATTGAAAAATTCAAGGTTAAGTCAGGCGGCAGTCACGCGCCGGCCGCAAGTCTCTCCGGAGGCAACCTGCAGAAATTCATCGTCGGCAGGGAACTTCTGCACAATCCTAAGATTCTGGTTCTTAATCAGCCTACCTGGGGTGTGGATGCAGGCGCTGCAGCCTTAATCCGCAACGCCCTCATTCGTCAAAGAACGGGGGGAAGCGCAGTGTTGGTTGTCAGTGAAGAATTAGATGAACTTTTCGAAATCTGCGATGAAATTGTTGTAATGAGTGAAGGCAAGATTTCTCCTCAAGTAAAAATATCAGACGTCTCCATTGAAGAAATTGGTCGCTGGATGTCAGGCCTCTGGCCGCAGAAATCCGAGGCCCCTAAGGAGGCTTCAGTATGAATTTTCCGATAGCACTGTTTAACCGTCCGAATCCCAATAAATTCTTGGCGGCTCTATCTCCTTTCATGGCTGTGTTTTTAACACTGATCATCGGAGGATTGATTTTCGCATTCATGGGAAAAGATCCCTTCTATTCCATGTATGTAGTCTGTATTGAACCTCTTCAGACTCTTAGAGGATGGGGAGAACTGGGCGTCAAGATGACGCCTCTTATTCTTTGCGCTTTGGGTCTACTGGTCTGCTATCGAGCAAACGTTTGGAATATCGGCGCAGAAGGTCAGCTTATCGTGGGGGCATTGGCCGGCGGTGTCGTGGCCCTTCAAGCCGGACCTGACCAAAGTCAGCTTTACATGATTTGGGTCCTGCTCGCCGCAATGGCCGGAGGTGCTTTATACGGGGCAATCGTTGCGTGGCTCAAAGACAAGTGCAATGCAAATGAAATTCTGGTTTCTTTGATGCTTGTTTACATTGCAGAACTCTTCTTATCATGGGCCGTACAGTCCCCTCTCAGAGATCCGCAAGGACTTGGTTTCCCGCAGAGCCCGATGTTTGAAACAGCCGCCTCTCTTCCGATCATGATTCCGGGCACCAGACTGCATTGGGGTGTAGCTCTTGTCTGCTTAGCCTTGTTCGGCGTCTGGCTCATCATGTCCAAGATGTTTATCGGTTTCCAGGTTCGAGTCTCAGGCATGGCCCCGAAAGCCGCTGCGTACGCGGGCTTCTCTAACCGTGCAATGATTTACTTTGTTCTGCTGCTTTCCGGGGCCTTAGCGGGCCTGGCAGGCGTTATAGAAATTACGGGACCTATCGGACAGTTAACTCCTAAAATCTCCCCGGGATATGGCTTTGCCGCCATTATCGTTGCGTTCGTAGCACGTCTGAAACCGCTTAATACGGTTCCCGCCGCTTTCATTATGGCCCTCTTCTACCTAGGCGGAGAGCTTGCCCAATCAAGACTTGGAACTCCTGCAGCTTTAACCGGTGTTTTCCAAGGTTTGCTTCTTTTCTGCATCATGGCTTGTGATTCTTTTGTGTTCTTTAAATTTAAATGGCTCGGCTTCGGCCATAAAAAGGAGGTTGCACCATGAGCGTAGCTGCTTCTTTAATCGCAACAACCATGAATGCCAGTACGCCTCTGCTTCTGGCCGCTTTAGGAATTTTAGTTGCTGAACGTTCGGGCGTTTTGAACCTCGGGGTCGAAGGCATTATGCTGATGTCAGCTGTCTGCGCTTATATGGCCACGGTAGAAACCGGAAGTTTTGCCGCCGGATTCATTTTCGCCATCATTATCGGTATCGCTTTTGCTTTGTTCTTTGCAATTTTTGCGGTTGGCTTAAGAGCCAATCAACAAGCCTCGGGCTTAGGCGTCGCAATATTCGGGGGTGGTTTATCAGCCTATATCGGTGTTGCTTACCAAGGAGAAGTTCTTCCTGAAAGAGCTGCTGACGGCATTTGGCTTTTGGATCAGATTCCTTTCTTCGGTCAAGCGTTCTTTTCTCAGAATTGGATTGTCTATCTTTCCTTGCTGATGATTCCTGCCATTTGGTACTTCCTGTTTAAGACCAGACCAGGACTTGTTATAAGAGCAGTCGGAGAGTCACCGGCCTCTGCGAATGCTCTCGGTTATAACGTACCGCTTATACGTTGTGCGGCTTTAGCTTTCAGCGGCGCCTGCATTGGCTTGTCAGGTGCTTATCTGTCGCTTATCTACACGCCATTGTGGGTGGAAGGTATGGTTGCAGGAAGAGGTTGGATTGCATTAGCTTTGGTTACGTTCGGTACATGGCGTCCGCTTAGAGTCTTTTTAGGCGCCTATCTTTTCGGCGGCATGACCATGATTCAAATGAATTTACAAAGTATTGGGATCTCCATTCCACCGCAATTCATTTCTATGGCACCATACGCCGCAACAATTATTGTGTTGGCTCTTCTCTCCAGGAATCCGACTTGGATTCGAATGAACATGCCCGCATCGCTTGGCAAACCGTTTATTCCACACTAACTGAATGATTTTTAGGATTGTTTTTTTACTCTCATTAATTTCACTTTAGGAGACAAAAGAGTGAGAATGTCTTTGAAACTCGTTGCGGCTGCTGCCGCCCTTGCTTCCATTTTTGCCCTCACAGCTTGTGATGACAAAGGAAGCACCGCTAAAAAGGCTGAGGAGCCGAAAGCAGCTGCTGAAACAAAAACAGCAGCCAATGAGCCATTGAAGGTTGGCTTTGTCTATGTTGCTCCGATTGCTGACGTAGGCTACACAAAGCAGCATGATATCGGCCGTCTGTACGCTATTGACAAGGTTGGCAAAGACAAAATTACTACAACCTTTGTGGAAAATGTTCCTGAAACAGCTGACGCTGAACGCGTTATCCGTCAGATGATCAATGACGGCAATAAGCTTATTTTCGGTACAAGCTTCGGCTACATGAACTATATGCAGAAGCTGGCTAAGGAATATCCGGACGTCAAGTTTGAACACGCCACCGGATACAAGTCTGCTCCTAACATGACTAACTACAACATCCGCTTCTATGAAGGCCGCTATCTTGCCGGTATGCTTGCAGGCGGCGCCACTAAGAGCAATGTTATCGGTTACGTCGCTCCGTTCCCAATTCCTGAAGTTCTTCAAGGCATCAATGCCTTTACTCTCGGTGCTAAGTCCGTCAATCCGAAGATTCAGGTTAAAGTCGTTTGGACTAACGCTTGGTACGATCCACCCAAGGATACAGACTCCGCTAAGACTCTTATCGGTCAGGGAGCTGACGTCCTTACTCAGCACACCAACACCAGTGCCGTTGCTTCCGCAGCTGAAGCCGCAGGCAAGATGGTCATTCCTTACAACAGCGATATGAAGTCCGTTGCTCCAAATGCTCAGATTGCCGCTCTGGTATTGAACTGGGGTCCATACTACGCTAAGAAGATTAACCAGGCTCTCGAAAACAAATGGGAAAACAAACCTGTTTGGATGCACCTGAAGGAAGGCGCTATCTCTCTCGAGAACATTTCCGACAAAGTGCCTGCTGACGTCGTCAAGAAGATGGAAGAAGTCAAGGCTAAGATCAACAGCGGTGAATTCCATCCGTTTACAGGTCCAATCAAGACCAACGAAGGAAAAGAAGCTGTTAAAGCCGGAGAAACTCTCCCAGATGACAAGCTCGTAACTATGAATTACTACGTCGACGGCGTTGTAGGCAAAGTGCCTAATTAATCCGTCCCCAGACGTTTAGTTCTGCAAACCGGAAATATCAGTCCTTGCTCTCGGACCTTGAGAGAAAAAAAGGAGTGATTTTCCGGTTTTTTTATGACATTTTGATGACTTTTTGGTGACATTTTTATTACACGCAATTATTTGATTTTATTAAATATTCTGTCATCAAACTTTCATAATTGCGTCAAGTTTTCGTCATTTTTCCTTTCTAGAATGCGCTCAGATTTTGAAGAGCACTTCAAACCACTCATATAAAAATGAATCAAAAAAGAGGAAAAATGATGAAAACAAAATTATTAAAAACAGCCTTATTAACTTCCCTGTTCTCTGCCTCTATTCTCTCCGGAGCAATTGCGGCTGAGACCGTGACAGTTTCCGGATCCACAACGGTTCTGCCGATTATGCAGAAAATTTCAGAATCTTATATGCGTGAAGATCCGAACGTTGCTATCGAATTATCCGGAGGCGGTTCCGGCAGCGGCATCAAAGGTTTGTCTGACGGTTTAACTCAAGTTGCTATGAGTTCTAGAAAGATTAAACCGGAAGAAAGCAAGATTGCAGAAAAAAATAAGGTTCAGCCATACCAAACAACCGTAGCCATCGACGCCATCGTTCCAATCGTTCACCCAAACAATAAGGTTCCCAATATTTCTTTAGATGACCTTAGAAAAATTTATAAAGGCGAAATCAAGAATTGGAAAGAAATCGGCGGAGCAAACGCTCCAATCGTGTTGGTCTCGAGAGATACTTCCTCCGGCACCTACGAAACTTGGGAAGAATTGGTCATGAAGAAACAAAGAATCTCTCCGAGAGCTTTGCTTCAGTCCTCCAACGGTACAGTCGTTCAAACCGTCTCAAAGAATCCTAATGCCATCGGCTACATCGGTTTTGGGTACATTACTCCAAGTATTAAAGCTGTCGACGTAAACGGCATTAAAGCCACATCTGAAGCAGCCGCAGACGGAAAATGGCCTCTTTCCCGTGAACTCTATCTTTACACCAACGGTGCTCCGAAAGGTGCTGTAGAAAAAGTTATTGCCTACACCCTTGCTCCTAAGGGCCAAAAATTGATTCAAGAAACCGGATTCATTCCTCTGAAATAGGAACACGATAGAGAGAGGACTCCGATTCTCTCTCTAAAAAACGCTTATGAATAAATATCTCAGAGAATTCTTATTTAAAAACGGCCTCATGGTCTGTGCTCTGGTGTCGTTAGCCGGATTGGCCGCCATCGTTTGGTTTCTGTTTCAAGAAGGTTTTCCTGTTCTGCAGCACGTCACCATAAAAGATTTCTTAACGGGCCAGGATTGGTATCCGACAGAGAATCCGCCTTCATTCCAAATTCTTCCGCTGATAGCCGGCTCTATCGCTGTAACTATCTGCGCTTCGGTCCTGGCTATTCCTCTGGGCCTTATGACAGCGATATACCTTAGTCATATTGCTTCCCCTAGGGTCCGAGCCTTCTTTAAGCCCTGTATCGAACTTTTAGCCGCCTTTCCGTCCGTCATTATCGGTTTTATCGGCATGGCCGTACTCGCTCCGGTAATTCAAACAATAACGGGGGCACCAACGGGGCTGAACGTTCTGAATGCGTCCATTCTTCTCGCATTGATGGCTCTTCCGACTATTTGTACGATTTCTGAGGATGCTCTGAGATCAGTCCCTAATCATATGAAGGAAGCCTCTTTAGCCGTGGGTGCCACTAACTGGGAAACTTTAACCAAAATCACGATTCCCGGAGCTGCTTCCGGAATCTCTACTGCAGTGATGTTAGGGATGAGCCGCGTTATCGGAGAAACAATGGTAGTGCTGATGGCTGCCGGAGGGGCTGCCATTATTCCCGAAACCATTTTTGACCCTGCTCGTCCATTGCCCGCAGCAATTGTGGCAGAAATGGCTGAAGCTCCTTTCCGCAGCTCTCACTACCATGCGCTATTTGCTACCGGTATCGTGCTGTTTCTTTTCACGTTCGCATTCAATCTCGTAGCCTTCAAGATTTCGAAAAAATACAAACTGCAAGCTAGCTAAGCCTCATTATGTACAGACTTGAACAAACTCTACCTAATTTTTCAGAAACCGCCGTTAGCGTGGACAGCAACCGCACTGTGAGACGGATAACGGCTTCCGGATCCAATAAACAAAGAAGAAAGCTCAAAGAAAAGGCTTCAAAAGTTTTTCTTAGGCTCGTCGCCTGGTTTGTGATTACTGCGTTCTTTGCCGTGGTGTTCTACATCGGCTATCAAGGACTAGAGAAAATTAGCCTCGAATTCTTGATAGGAAATCCTAAGAACATGATGACGGAGGGAGGGATTCTCCCCTGCATCGTGGGCACATGCCTTCTGGCATTAGGAGCTGTAGCCGTGGCTCTTCCTTTAGGTGTATTCAGTGCCATTTGGCTAAATGAATATGCTAAGGACGGTCCGCTCAAACGACTCATTACGCTCTCAGTCGCAAACCTGGCCGGCGTGCCTTCCATCGTATTCGGTCTGTTCGGCTTAGCCTTTTTCGTCATTCTGTGCGATCTGGGTGTCAGCGCAGTATCCGGTATCTTGACGCTTGCCGTCCTGACCCTGCCAATCATTATCAACACTGTTCGTGAAACACTTTCTCAGATTCCTAATGCTTGGAAAGAGGCATCCTATGCTTTAGGAGCAACGAAACACGAAACCATTCTCAGAACCGTTCTTCCTGCTGCTATGCCAGGGATCATGACAGGGGCCGTTCTAGCAGTAGCCAGAGCAGCCGGAGAGACCAGTGCCATTATGTTTACGGCTGCAGTCGTGATGACCACGGATGCATTTAATTCGCCGTTATCTGCTGTGATGGCCCTTCCGCACCATATTTATATTTTGGCAACGACCGGAGCGGAACCGGAAAAAGTGCTTCCGATGCAAAGCGCATCCGCATTAGTTCTTCTTTTTGCGGTATTCCTTATGAACTTAACCGCTATCTACTTCAGACAAAAAGCCTCTCACCTACCAAAGTAATGTATTGATTTCTAAAGAAAAGAATTGAAAGAGAAGAGAAGATTTTCGTTCAAGGCAAACACTGAGAAATCCCGGATACTGCACCCATTCGGATCTGAACTTCCTCAGAAGAATTGTTACTCAGTGTATGCAAAAGCCGGTTATATGCCCATTTTGAAAACAAGTATGTAACCAAGCGGTTTTGAAATGGTTCGAACAAATTTTCGGCTCTAAAATTGAACTTAAATTTTCTCTTCTCCTGCTTTTTCGAAAGCACTTTTTGCCATGCATCAATTCTTACAGAAATACTTGGGTTTTAATCCCGAAAATACCACCATCCGTACGGAAATCATTGCAGGCCTTTCTACCTTTTTAACGATGGCATATATTCTTGCCGTCAATCCTGCAATCTTGAGCGTCTCAGGAATGGATAAAGGCGCCTTGTTTACGACTACAGCGCTTGCCTCGGCGATTGCCACCCTTATCATGGCGTTCTACGCCAAAATGCCTTTCGGTTTGGCTCCGGGGATGGGCATGAATGCCTTCTTTGCTTATACGGTGTGTCTATCCATGGGACATACCTGGCAATTCGCCTTAACAGCAATTCTGATTGAAGGCATCATCTTTATTCTTCTTACCGTCACCAACGTTCGAGAAAAAATAGTTCATTCAATTCCAACCAGTCTGCAGACTGCTATCGGAGTTGGCATAGGCCTTTTTATCGCCTTTATCGGGCTTCAAAATGCCGGTCTATCCGTTAAAAATGATGCCACCTTGGTCACTTTAGGCAACATTTTTGAACCAAGCGTTATGCTCGTTATCATCGGCCTCATCGTTACAGCCGTCTTGTTAGTCAAAAAAGTGACGGGAGCTCTTCTGATCGGTATAGCTGTCACAACGCTCTGCGGACTGCCGTTAGGAATCACTCACTTTGACGGTTTCGTTTCTCTCCCACCGTCAATCGGTCCAATTTTCATGCAATTTGAGTGGCAAAATCTCTTGACTGTGGATATGGTGATGGTCGTTTTGTCATTCCTCTTCATGGATCTCTTCGATACATTAGGGACTCTAGTCAGCCTGATGATTAAAGGAGGTTTCGTCAAGGACGGCAACCTTCCTCGCCTCAAAGAGTCTTTCTTCGCGGACGCAGTCGGCACCACTGTCGGTGCCTGCTTAGGTACAAGTGCAATTGCCACTTATGTTGAAAGTGCTGCCGGAGTGGCTGCCGGAGGCAAATCAGGTTTGACGGCTTTAGTGATTTCAGTATTCTTCCTGCTATCGTTGTTCTTCTCTGCAGTGTTTTTAGCCATCCCGACTCAAGCTACCGCCCCGGTGCTGATCTTGGTCGGCTTCTTCATGATTAGCTGCATTAGAGAGATTGACCTCAACGACTTTTCGGAGGCAATTCCGGCATTCATCTGCATTATTACCATTCCGTTGACCTACAGTATTGCCAACGGCATAGTATTCGGTCTTCTCAGCTACGTTCTGATTAACTTATTCAGCGGTAAAGCTCAGAGAATCAAACCCGAGATGTATATGCTCGCAGTTTTCTTCATCATCATGCTGATGCTTCATTAATTCATTTGAGCATATGGATTCGCCGCAGACTTCTGCGGCGTTTTCATTTGCAAAGCGGAAAATTAAACTCCGCCTTTGAAACCGTTCTGTCTCCAGGCCTCATAAACGGTAATAGCTGCTGAATTCGACAAATTCAGCGAACGATTGTTCGGCATCATCGGCAAACGGACGCAATGGGCAGGATCAAAAAGATCTCTAACTTCCTGAGGCAGCCCGTGCCCTTCGGAACCGAAAACAAACCAATCATTAGGTTTGAATTCCAAACCTTGCACCAGTTGAGTTGCCTTTGTCGTCATTGCAAACATTCTGGAGCGATCAGGTTTCTCCGCTTCAAGGAAGGCATCGTAGTTGGGATATATCTTGACATCCGCATACTCGCGATAATCCAGACCTGCGCGTCTCATATGCTTATCTTCAAATGAGAAACCTAACGGTTCAATAAGAATTAAACGGCATCCGGTATTCGAGCAAAGACGAATAATATTTCCTGTGTTGGGAGGAATCTCCGGATGAACCAATACGATGTTAAACATGGTCTTTTTCTGAATTCAAAATTTCTTTTAGTTTGGAGAAAGCTTTCTTTTCAATCTGCCTGACTCGTTCCTTGCTGATACCTAACTCTTTAGACATATCATCCAAGGTAGCCCCTTTTCCAGTCGTCTCATCATAAAGCCAACGGGCCTGAATAATTCTTCTGCTTCTCTCATCAAGCTGTTCAATTGCATTCGGCAAGTCACTGTTAAGGGCCTTATCGTAAAGAGACCGTTCGAGCATTTCATCAGGAGAATCTCCCTCGGCCTCCAGCCAATCTTCCATCGGTTTATCGTCCTCGTCATGCACCGGGGGCTCATCGAGAGAAACATCGTGTCCGAGGAGTCTAAGCTCCATCTCCTTGACATCCGCGGGCCGTACCTCTAAGTCCTGAGCGATCTTATTAGTCTGCTCCGTAGTCAAGGCCTCGGAACCTTCCTTCATGCTTCTGAGGTTGAAGAACAACTTTCTTTGCGCCTTAGTGGTTGCAACCTTGACCAGCTTCCAATTTTTGATGACGTAATCTTGAATCTCCGCACGAATCCAAGTCATCGCAAAGGTTACGAGACGAGCACCGTTATCCGGATCAAACCGTCTTACGGCCTTCATCAGTCCTATGTTTCCTTCTTGGATGAGATCAGGGAACGGCAGCCCATAACCCAAGTATTGGCGGGCAATCGAAATAACTAAGCGCAAGTGAGAAGTAATAAGTTCGCTTGCGGCTTCTAAGTCGCCATGATCGCGCAGTCTAACGGCCAGTTCTTTTTCCCGCTCTTCTGTAAGCAAAGGAGCTGCATTGGCAGCTCGTATGTATTCTTCTAAGCTTCCGGGGGTTCCGCGAAGTGCCAGCGGAGTCGGATGGTAAGGAGCAAGAGCCGTACTTTTAGGCTTGTCTGTATTCTGTTTAGTCATCAAGGCGTATTCTAATACAGCTGTGATTTTTCCTTAATGTGTCAATCGGTTAGAAACGCCTACTAGAAGGTAAGCGGTTTGGTTCTGCCCGCAGTGATGTAAGAGCAGACAGCTGCATAGACCACCAAAACGAAAGTCAGGAACAAACAAATCAAAATGTTGACACCTAAGGACGGCAATAAATGCACCTCGAACGCATCTTCCAGAAGCGGGACGCTCACATAAGTAGTAATGAAATAAAGAACGCTTCCAATGGCACTGCTGATGAGAGTCGCGGCACAGGCAATTTCAACCAACGGACCGCTTACTTGCCAACGGTTAGCACCGAGCATTAACAGCAAGGCTTGATCGTGCTTCAGGAAACTGTTGAGTCTATGAATACCAACCACAAAGAGCAGTCCGACCAAAGCACAAGCAGGAATGCCGAAAGCCGCTGCTCCCAAAGCCAGTGCTTGTCTCAAAGAATATCTCTTTTTAATCCAATCAAGATTGGCGCTGACAACCGAGACATCTTTAGCCTCCGCAATTACATGCACCATTTCTTGGATAGAGGCAAACGGCGTGGAGATTGGGAAGGTAATGACATAAATATCAGGTATCTTGTCTTTTTTACCAATCAACTTGAGGATATCTTCTTCCAAAATATCTTTCGGCGGGATTAAACGAATCTCGGATCCCGGTGCCAATTGATCTAATTGGGAAGTTAAAAATTTTTTTGCATCTTCTGCCTTGGTACCCGGTTCCATAAAAACCGATATTTCGTCTCCCGTCATGGTTCTATGATTTTCATAGAAGGAAATAAAAATCAAAGACATGTGCGCTAAAAGGCAGAATGCCAGCGAACAAAGCGCTACGACAACCCAGAAGGATTTTTTATCTTGCTTGAGAGAGCGAACTGCCCTGACGTTGACGGTAATCACTAACTTCCTCCTAGGTTAATTACTCTCAGGGACTTGATTTCAAGAGGAAGCGGAACGCTGGAGGTCATTACAACGGCGTAACCGATCTTTGCCAGTTTTGTGCAAAGATAGAGAAATTGTTCCTGAGAAGTTCCGTCCAAGCCTTCCAACGGATTGTCCGCCAGAATCATTTTTGGACGTCCCACGAGAGCACGAGCTATCACTACACGTTTTCTCAAACCTTCAGAGAGATTTTCGACTTTCTCGTCCAGGTATTTAGACAAACCGCAAAGTTCTGCACTTTCTTTGGAATATTCAATTGCCTCTTTCGGCTTGATGCCCAACAGCTGTGCAGACAATCTCAAGTTCTCAAGAACTGTGTAGGAGGTAAATAAGTTGGAATGAGAAGGTATAAGTCCCAAAGTTCTTCTCCACGCCAACTTTTCTGACTCGCTCATCACACTGACACTGTGTCCCTCAACAATGACTTCACCGGTATTGGGCTCCGTCAAAGCAGCTATAAGGTTCAGAAGGTAAGTTTTACCGGAACCGTTCGGTCCTTCAAGCAAAATAAAGTCGGGCTCTTCAATCACAAAGGACAACAAGCCGCCCGTGTTCCTCCCTTCTTTCCGGACGGGAATTTCTGAAATCTCAACTAAGATATTCTTGGGACTCATCGCGTATAAATTTCAAATTTAATTCCAACCTTAGCCCATATTTCTTTTTCTTGACCGAGCAGATACTCAGTTAACGGATGCTCTGTGAGCCAGTTCTTTGGAATACTCATCATGAATCCATCCGCTCCGCTGAACAACTGAATGGGCGGAAGGTCTGTGTCAATCTTAGCATGGCAAAGAATCACCGCTAATCTAAGAGCCAAGATTTTCTCGGCAATTGATCGATCGGCAAGGAATGAAGCAACTTTCTTCAGATTGCCTCGATGGGCCAAAACAATAGCCGCCAGTTTTTCTTGTTCTGAACGAGAGAAGCCCGGGATATCGCTGTTTCTAATCAAATACTCGCTATGTTTGTGATAGTCGCTTCGAGAAAGACTCAAGCCGATTTCATGTAAATCAGCTGCCCAAGCAAGTTCTTTAAGTTCTTCAGGAGATGCGGACGGTTCAATCTTCTTGTAAAGCTCTTCAGCGACTCTGGCAACTCTGGAGGCTTGTTCTTCGTCAACATGCATTCTGAGCATTAACGAATGAACGGAAGCAGCTCTGGGATCTTTATCGAGTTTTCTACCGGCCAAATCATAAAGAATGCCGTAACGTAATGCTCCGTCGGCCGGTTTCATCGACTTAAGTTTAAATTTATTGAAAATTGCAAGCAGCACGCATACGCCGCCGGCTAATACCTCTCTTCTGTCATCTTTCATTCCCAAGAACTTGAAAGAGCTGGTATTCCCAAATTCGAGCATGGCATATTTCAGTTTCAGGAGAGCCTCTAAGGTAATGGTACCGTCAGTCCAACCCTGGTCGTGCAGAATCAAGGAAACTGCAGAGGCGGTACCTGAAGAGCCGAAAGCTTCCTGCCAACCGCATCTAAAAAACTTCTCAATACTGCTGTCGAATTCTGCTTCTGCCGAAAGCTGCGCCTTCTGCATCATGGCTGGTGTGATGAGGCCGTTTTTAAAAAACGCCACGGAAGTATTAACGCATCCGACATGGAAAGAGTCGGCTTCCAACACATCCCTGACATGCCCGATAACGCATTCGGTAGACGCACCTCCGATGTCAACAATCAATCTCTTCTTATCAGACCTCGGCAGGGCAAAGCTGCATCCTTCGTAGACCAGTCTAGCCTCTTCCTTTCCTCTTAAGATTTCAATTTTGCAGCCTAAAACCTTCTCTGCTCTTTCGATAAACTCTCTTGAGTTTTTTGCACTTCTGAGAGTCTGGGTTCCAACTGCTCTGATTTGCGAACGAGGAAAGCCTTCGATTTTTTCAGCGATACGTGCCAGAGCTTTCAGTGCTCTTTCCTGTGCCTCTTCGGTTAGATTCCCTTCACTATCTATACCGCCGGCTAATCTAACCGTCTCCTTCCAGCTCCCTTCGCTAATAATGACTTCTTTTTCTACACGAGCTATTTCCAAACGAAAACTATTGGAACCCAAATCAATTGCAGCTAAGCGCATTTTTCTTCCTTAATTATTCTTCTATTCCGACCAACGCATTTGCAAATTGACGAGCATTAAACGGCTGCAAGTCATCAATTTTTTCTCCCACTCCAATGAAATAAATCGGAAGGGGTTCTTTGCGCATATCTGCCAAAGCCAAAAGTACGCCGCCTTTAGCTGTTCCATCCAGCTTGGTGATAATAAGGCCCGTTAATCCGGCTACATCATCAAAGCTTTTTGCCTGCATCAAGGCATTTTGACCGTTAGTTCCGTCCAAAACCAAGATAACTTCGTGCGGGGCCCCTTCCATGGCTTTGCCTTGAACTCTTTTAATGCGCGAGAGTTCATTCATCAAATTGGTCTGCGTCGGCAAGCGGCCGGCAGTATCAACCATCACAACGTCAGTCCCTCTTCTTTTCCCCGATGAGATAGCATCAAAAGCTACCGAAGCAGGATCTCCCTTTTCCTGCGCAATAACTTCTATCTGGTTTCTGTCGCCCCAAATTTCGAGCTGTTCTCTGGCCGCAGCTCTGAAAGTATCCCCTGCTGCAAGCAGAACGGTTTTCTTTTCATTGGCAAAAAATTTAGCTAATTTGCCGATGCTGGTGGTTTTTCCGGCTCCGTTTACACCGCACATCATCCAGACTGTAGGTTGATGAGTTTCCAAATCCGGGGCTTTTTCGCAGATTTTTAATCTTTCTTCAATAACATCTCGAAGAGCTATCTTGACTTCATCTTGACTCTTCAGACCCTTAAGTTTGATTTGATCTTTAAGCTGATTAATAATCTTGGCGCTCGTCTCTACACCGACATCAGAAGAGATTAACTGGAATTCGAGCTCTTCCATAAACTCATCGTCAACTACACCTCCGGAAAAAATTCCGATTAAATTGATTCGACTCTTAGAAAGACCGTTTTTTAACCGGGCAAACCAACCCGTTTTTTCTTTTTTTGTGTCCATGACTGACAATTATCAATTAAAGTTTAGCTACCACTAATTTGAGTAAGTTTACACACACATGAAACAAGGCGGAAAAATCAGGATTATTGGGGGCCTCTGGAAGAGAACTCCTCTCCCCGTTTTGGACTCAGAGGGCCTTCGGCCGACCGGCGATAGACAACGTGAAACCATTTTTAACTGGCTGAATCATCTTTTTGACGGCGAGTTCTCCGACAAACGCTCTTTGGATATGTTTGCAGGTACCGGAGCATTGTCTTTTGAAATGGCGAGCCGAGGCGCAGAAAATGCTGTGATTCTTGAGAAAAACCGTGCTGCTGCAAAGCTTATTGAGCAAAGCAAAGAAAAGCTGAATGCTGAAAACATCCATGTTTTCTGCGGAGACTCGTTGAAAGACTCAAGAGTGGAGGAGTTCGGTCCTTATGACGTTGTCTTCATCGACCCTCCTTTTGCTCTCAATCTTCAGGAAAAAGCCATAAAGAAAGCCGTCCCGCTGCTCAGTTCCTCGGGCCTAATCTATGTGGAGAGCCCGACGGAGATATCAGATGAATTTTTAGATTCTTTCGGGTTAACGGCCGTAAAACGATCAAAGGGAGGAGCAAGCCACTTGCTCTTAGCTCAAAAATCGGAGAATAGATAATGATTGCGACTTATCCCGGCACTTTCGATCCTGTTACCAAAGGTCACGAGGACCTTATCCGCAGAGCTTCCAAACTTTTTCCTCAGCTAATTGTGGCCGTTGCAGAAAGCCGAAAGAAGAACACTCTTTTTTCTTTAGCTGAACGCGTAGAACTGGTTAAAGCTGTTACTCAAGACCTGCCTAACGTCAAAGTTATCGGTTTTGATTATCTTCTGGTAGACCTTCTCAAGCAAAATCATTCTTTATGCATCGTCCGAGGGGCTAGAGCAGTCAGTGATTTTGAATATGAGTTTCAGATGGCCGGGATGAATCAGCTGCTCTTGCCGGAAGCAGAGACGATCTTTTTGACGCCGTCCCCCGGCTATCAATTTGTCAGCGGGACCTTCGTTAGAGAGATTGCTCTTCTCGGAGGAGATGTCAGCAAATTCGTCAGCCCCATCGTTTTAAAAGCCTTCGAAAAAAAACTCGAAAAAAAATCATTCCTACCCTAATTGTTTATTCTTTCAGGGATTTGTGAAAGTCGATATTATTACTTAAATTAGTGGATAACTTTCCTGCCTTCTTTTAAACTTTTAGAGGGATATTTCTATAAAAAATTCCTCTTAAAACAAAAAGAAAAAATAAAACTTGCCACGGAGAACAGGATGAGCAACGTTTCACAGGAATGGCTTTCGGTAGTTCATAACGGTCGAAAATACGATATCGGTGTTAAGACTTGTGATTCATCCGTTCCTATTGTCCCATGGATTCATCCGCCTCTTCACACCAAACTCCAAAATCTTATTTTGAGAATCGGACGTAAAGTTCCTGTTGCTCGACAAGCTCAGCTCATTTCACTAGAAAGAAGCATTTGTCACCTAGCACTTGTAACTCAAGGTGTCACTGCCAGAGTCTTCGGAAATCCAAATGTTGGAACCGAAGGGGCGGCTGCCATTTCTCCCCCCGGACATTTAGCCTTTGGCAACCTCAATTTTTTCACTGAACGGCCAGCATTTGGTCATTACTTTGCTCTAACCAAAGCGGAAATTGTCGTATGTAGTAAGGAATTGCTTCTTCCTGCTTTGAAATCAGATCCTGACCTCTTCTTTTTATTGGTCCAGCATTGTGAAAGCTGTTCTTTATCCGATCGCATTGGTTTTGCTTATCAAGCATTCGAACCTGTGGAAGAAAGGCTTAAAGCCTTTGCAATAAGCTGGGCCGTTCATTATGCAAAACTATTTGAGGCAGAAGGAGAGCCTTGGCTAAAAATGCCCGTTCCTCTTACACGCAGCAATCGCTGCCTCCTGGCCAACGCCTCCTCGGTTTCAACTGACAACTATTTAAAGAAGTGGAAAGATCAGGGAGTATGGATAAGAAACGGAGATTTTGTTTCCTGTCCAGTTTCGTTTCTTGAAGAAACTTATAAATGGATGAGAGACTCAGAAGAACAAAGTGCATATTCCTATGCGCCTACCCTTTTAGAGCTTTTTAAACGTCTTCCAACTATTCAATGTCCGCTTTACTGATGAAAATCTTCTTATTTTTGGCTGTTTCTTCAGATCAAATGCTGAGAACAGGGAGCTTAAAAAGATTAGTTGATCCTATTCTGAATATTGCGATGTGGAAAGTTAAATCTAAGCAAGTATGGATTAAAGATAAGAATCGGCAATACAGCTTTAACTAATTTTGCCCCATCAAATCTCTTAGACCCCTCTTAAGATCTTTAACTCCTTAAAGCTGATAGTTTTGTTAAAGTACTAAGAATATTCAATAAGGAAATCGACATGGCGGATCCGCTCTTTTTACCATTGGGTATTTCAGATTTCTCCACTCTGAGAAATGGCAAACAAATTTACGTAGACAAAACTAAATTTGTTTATGAGTTGGCCCGTCTACAGCGTAAATTCTTTTTAGCACGACCCAGACGATTTGGGAAATCATTGCTTCTCTCAACTTTCGAATCTTTATTTAAGTTTGGTCTTCGTGATTTTCAGGGGCTGGCGATTGAGAAACTATGGACAGAGGACAGAAAATATCAAGTAGTTAGGTTAGATTTTTCAGAATGCAAATCTTTTGATAGTTTGGAAGTTTTCTCCCAACAGCTTGATTGTCTTCTTCGCAACAACTTCGGTCCCTTAGGGTTTGTTTATCGTAACGACGGAACAACCGTTTGCAGCCAGTTGTCTAGGTGGCTAAAAACTTTAGCCTCCGGCTCAATGGTTATCTTGATAGATGAATACGACGCTCCTTTAACTACATGTTTGAACAACGCTGAGCTATTCGATAATGTCCGTTCTATGATGGCCACGTTTTACTCTGTTCTAAAGTCGAATGACGCGGTTATTCGTTTCTTATTTATGACAGGAATCTCGAAGTTCAATAAGCTTAGTATCTTTTCCGAACTTAACAACCTTGTGGATATTACCCTTCATCCAGACTATGGGACCATGTTGGGATACACATTGGAAGAACTGCACCATTATTTTGGGGACTTTTTGGATCATGCTGCCGAAATAAAGGGACTCAAGAAAGAGAACTTGGTTGAGACTCTTACACGAAGCTATGATGGGTTCTGTTTTGATGAATTGGCCCAAAACAAAGTATTTGCCCCATGGTCCGTATTAAATTTCTTAAGTAACCCACAATTAGGTTTCAAAAACTATTGGTTTGAGAGTGGCGGTAAACCGTCAATCTTGCTTCAATATATGAAATCACATTCTCTCCGAAAACCTGACTTCTATGCCGCTCAAAAAAGCATTCAATTGGCTGAACTTAGTGGTTCATCCAGTATGGAAGGTCTTTCCGACGTAGGTCTCTTAACTCAAGCTGGTTACCTAACTATTAAGAAAGTTGAATATGGAACTGCTTTTCTAGGTTTCCCAAATAGTGAAGTTCAATCTTCTATGGCTCAACTCTATACCGAGCAACTCCTTGGAGGACGTAGTATTGTGCAAGCGGGTGCAGGAGGATTGATCACAGAGCTTATTCGCGGCAACACTGAAGAAGTCTTTCATCTCTTGAACAAAGCGTTTTTAGGAATCGATTACACGAAATACTGCATAGGAGATGAATCTATGATCAGGACTTTCGTTCAACTATTTCTTTCCAGCTTTGGACTCCAAACAGGAGTAGAAGTTCACAATAACAAGGGGCGCAGTGATTTGGAGCTTCGAGCCGGAGAGCGACATTGGGTATTTGAGTTCAAAGTGTGCCGCTCTGACGAAAATGAGGAAAAAAAACTTAACGAAGCTGTTTTCCAAATTCTAGATAAAGACTATGGGTTACAACACAAGGTTAAATATTTAACGCGCGTGGCGATGGTTTACTCTATCGAAAAAAGAAAATTTGTAAAATGGAAAGCCGTACCTAATTAATGCGACTCACGGCACGGCTTAATAGAGATGCCGAAACTCATGGAGAACCGCTCTTCGACTATGTTTCCCAGATAGAGAAAATCTAGTCTCGAAGAGATTTAGTCCCCACCAACAGCATCTCAGACTAACTCTTTAAAGCTTGGCTCTAAAGATCCATTTTCAATAATGAGAACCCCAAGCATCGCGGATTGCCTGGCAAAATCCTTCCATCTCTTCCTGAGTAAGGGCTTGAACTTCTTCAATCCCATTAATATCTCTTAAAGGAACTGCTTCTCCAAGACAATCAGAAAGTTGTCTGGCATTAGGATACTTCACAGGATTAAATAAGCGGAAGGCAACTATGTTTTTGTCATAGCTAAACGCAGCGACTGCAATCTGCTTTCCTCTCAATTGAGTATCGATTCGGTATAAGGCGTCGATATAAATATCTCCGCCTTCAAACGGCAACAAACTTTCAATAACGCATCCAAGCCGCTTTTCCGGAGCAAGTAAAGAATTCACCTTCTTTAGAAGCCTCAAAGCGCCATAGCTGGCAATTACATCGTCATTGATTGTATCTTCCGGACTGAACATCCAAGCTCTGGAAATAGAATCCGCCAGAGAGTTGGCAATTAACATCAGCTCAGTCTCGGGTAAAGAGATCTGCACCATCTTAATCTCTTCTTCAGGAACGAAATCATTCTTGTCAACATCGATAGAAAGGGGAGCCATGTCTTGCTCGATAGGGAAAGCTTCGTCGTTTTGCATATTTTTAAGACAGATTAAAAGTTTTATTTAAAAATTATGGACTAAACCAATATTACCTGTGTAAGCATTGGCTTTACCATAATCTTTAAATGCATCACTGGTCAATTTGTCGCGAACATAACCCGTATCAACATACAAAGCTGTACGTTTGCTAATCGTCCACCAGTACCCAAGAGCTGCTTGCATACGCTTAAATTTTTGGCTGTGGTTTTCAGATTCTTTTGCATCCATATAACCAACTGCAAATTTCCAATATCCTGGTCCGGCAGGAACTTCTATACCGAGAGTTCCTCCGAATCCATTCTTACCCAATTTGTTTGTCATGAATTTGTCTTGAGTACCGTACAACTGATAGGCTTCTTGCAGGAAGTCCCTAGCATGAGTAAAGTACTGAGCCGCAGCAAAAAGACGAGCCCAAGAAATACTATGACGGATACCAGCAGTCATCACAAACGAATCTTTTTGGTGTTTTGTCAGTTCAGGACCTAGATGTGAAGCATAGTTGGTTGAGTCGACCACAAAGTTAAACTCTGTCGTGGAATTCTTAAACTGGACGGCCGCTCCATAAGAACGGTCAACGCTGGACTTACCCTCTATCCCATGCTCTCCGGCATAACTCTTATCTTGAGAGTTCCTGTCGTGAGAATATTGGAGCATTAACGTCCAACCGTTAAAAGATGGCGTGTTATAAGTAATCGCATTGTCTAAACAGCTGAAGTCACCGGCAAAAATAAAACGATGTCCAGGAATATCTCCAAAACCAACCGCAAACGGACTCATATTTCCTCCAAACAAGCCCGTATCAGGGAAACCGGATGCCAATGCTCCCATGCGGCCGAATTTTAAGGTTCCGAATGGTCCTTGAACTCGGAGAATCGATTCTCGCCCAAAGAGCCGCCCCCCTTGAGCACTGGCACCAGTGTCAAGATTAAAGCCACTTTCTAATTTGAAGCCGACTCGATATCCGGAACCGAGATCTTCCCAACCTTCAATACCCCAACGGGATCCGGCAGATTGTCCTGAATCCATCTTGAAACGGGTTTGACGAGAAGCAGAGGGACGGCCAGTGTCTACATTTAAGTAGGTGTATCCAGTGTCAACCTTACCGTACAGAGTAACTTGTGAAAATGCTGGTGCAGAAATGGCAGCTGCCATAACAGAGGCTAAGAGAATTTTTTTCATTTGATTTCCTGAGGGTATAAAAACCCCTCCTCTAATCAAGAGGTGAAAATAAGACGGGGAAAAGAACTAGGGGTCTGGAGCAACCCAAGAGTGCAAAGGAGAAAATTTCGCAACCCTTGGGCCGGGAGATTAATTGATAAGAATCCAGAACCCTGGCAGGTCAAGAATTATTTCTTGTTTTCAGGTAAAGCGAAGGAAGCGCTTGCGTCAATCTGCTTGGCCAGATTGTTCCAATTACGCATTCTGCGACGCAGTTCGTTCTGGCTATTATCATCCGGACGGAAACTTATTAACTTCCAGTCCATCTGACGAAGAGCCATCACTAATTCATCCAGTTTCTGGTAAGGAACGGCAATAATTTCCAAACCAGCCGGATAAACTTTACGGCGACCCATGCCGTGGTGATGTCCGGTTGTGAAATGATTGACTTTTCCTGTCAACCACGGATACACGTAAGTCCAAGCGCAGCTAATCACACAAGAAGACTTAGATTCCCAGAAATCTCCGGAAATATAGCTAGTAGCGCGCATGATGATATCGGCTGTGTCATTCGGGACAGTAAATACGACCACATCAGGATTAAATTGACACTGGTCAACAGGAGCAAAAATAACATAGTTGACTGTGCCCGGGAACATCTTAGTGATGTTGTAATAAATTCGGGAGTTAGCAGCTTGAGAACGATAAACTCCGAAATCATAGCCCGCTTGACCGGATGCTCCAATAGGAGGTTCCTGAACCATGCCTAGCACCATACGACCCATGCAGTCTTCATTATCTTTATCAATGTAGAAAGCTTGACGTGTTTTTTGAGCGTGGCTAACAAACTGGCAAAGGGACATCTTCTTATCAGTCTTAGGATAATTCAGACCGAAATTCTCTGGTTTAACAGCCAAAAACTTTACGGCAACTGGCACGTAGTCACTCTTGAGAGCTAACAAAACCTTTTTAGCCTCGTCAGAAAGTTGGTCTTTTCTGATTCTCAATTCCGGGGCAACGCCATTCTCTTGGAACTCTCCATCGCCAGCAACCGGAGCGGCATGTACTGGGTTAAGACCAACTATAGAGGCAGCGCCTGTAACAGCTGCGGCTTTAAATAATTGACGACGATGAATATTGACTGGATGTTCTGTCATTTATTTCTCCTTAGAGGATTTGGGTGAGCTTGGGAACTACTCTTTTCTTATGAAAGGGTTGAGATGATTGAACCGTGTCCAAAAGTAATTTGAAGTGGTCAACCATGGGGAAATCATAGATCCAATGACTTCTGATGAATACCCAAAAAATGAGGGAAAGCGTGCAGGAATTTCACTAGATGTACAAAAAAATAGAACAGATTAGACTTTTCTAAGAAGAAAAACTGGACAGAATAATGAGAGCTCCTTCTGAAAAATGGTTCACCTCAATTGAAAAGTCCCGCGGTCGTTGGAGGGTGGTCGATATTCCCCCGTTTAAGTCGAGCGAGTTTGTTGACTTAAACGAAGAAACTGAAGAATCATCAATAGATTTTCCAATATTTCCGTGGATTACTCCGGTTGTGCATCCCGCTATCATGAAGCTTTTCGTACATTTAGGAGTAAAAGTTTCTTTCGAGGCCAATGAACAGATATTGTTTGGAAAAGATAACCAAGTTGACCATATAGCGATACTTACCCGCGGACTCACCGGACGGTATTTTGGTTCAACTTCAGCGCTCCCACGCCGTTCGATGGCTATCTCGGTCCCCGGGAGGTTCGCATGTGGCAACTTAAATTTTTTTTCGCACAGACCTTGCATAGGACGTTACTACGCTATCGTTCCGAGTGAGCTCTTAGTGATAAAGCAATCACTTCTAAAAGGTATGTGCCTACGAGACCCTCATCTTTTAAATGTGATCTCTTCACAGTTTGAACTAAATAACTTATCTGATCGGCTTGGCTTTGGAGCTCAGTCAATGCTGTCGGTAAAAGAACGGGCTCTAATGTTCTATTTATCTTGGTCGGCCATGTTCGGCAAACTAGTCGAAGCAGATGGGACGATGTGGGTAGACGTCCCTTTACCACTGCGGGGAGAAATACTGGCGGACGTTGTCCTCTGTTCGCCAACAGCCTTAGAGCTAGCCCTTCGAGAAATCAAACAGAGCAGAGCATTAGTTGTGCAGGGAGACAAAGCGAGAATTTCTTTAGACGCACTTAGACCACTCTACACATGGGTTTGTCAGTCTGAAGAGAAGGGAATAAATGGAGAGAGAGCCCCTCTTGAAGACATCCTGAGTATCGATTTTTAACTTATTGTCAAAAAGGGTTCAACCTCAAAACCTTCGGAGTCTGCTCCTTCGATGAACTCTGACTTAATCAATGTCAGTTGTTCAAAAAGTTATTAGTTTGTGAGGTCCTTAGCCGCTTAGAGAACGAATATTTTTACCAAGGAGGCTAACCTACTAGAAACACATGTCTTTCTCATTTTTAAAAACAATTCATCAATTGACTAATAGGGATTTCCTCAGAAGTGAACCTCCCAAATACTTTGGTAGTTGTTCAAATTTCAAATTTTTAGAATGACTCATAAATAAACCTCTAGCCTACTCATAGGAGAAAAAAATGAATTTTTCAAGACGCTCATTCCTCCGCACATCTGCAGCCTCCGTCGCCTCTCTAGGAGTTCTTGGAACAGCCCACGCTGAGCTTCTTCCTAAAGATGTTAAATGGGATGAGACTTGCTCTCTTCTCGTCATCGGAACAGGTTTTGCCGGCCTTGGTGCTGCACTCGAAAGCCACTATCTCGGCATGAAGGACATCCTTGTTGTTGACAAAATGCCATCTGCCGGCGGCAACTCCATCATTAACGGCGGCGCTATCGCTGCAGCCGGAACCGACATGCAGGAAAAAGCAAATATCAAAGACAACACTGACCTCCTCTATTCCGACATTCTGAAAGCCGGCGGCGGTATTGCCCATGCCAACCTTGCCAGAAGAATTGCTGACGAATCCGTCTCCAACTACAAGTGGCTTCGCGACGAAATCGGCGTTAAGTTCAAAGCTGTTACATATCACGGCGGTCACTCCGTTCCTCGCAGCCATGCTGTTATGGAAAACAACGGTTCCGGCTTCATCAATCCAATGCTTGCCAAGTGCAAAGAATTCGGTATCAAGGTTCAGCTCCGCACTATCGTTGACGATCTCGTCGTTAACGACAAAGGCTGTGTAGTCGGTGTTAAGGCTCGCATTAACCATCGCTTCAACCGTCCGGAAAGCGGCAAGGTTGTATACATCCGTGCTACCAAGGGCGTTCTCATTGCCTCCGGCGGCTTCAGCCAGAACGTTAAGATGCGCACCAGCCATGATCCGCGCTTAACCGACGCCTTCACTTCCACCAACCATCCGGGTGCTACAGGCGAAATGATTCAGGAAGCTCAGCAGATTGGTGCCAACACTATTCATATGGACTGGATTCAGCTTGGCCCCTGGACCTCTCCTGACGAATCCGGCTTCGGCTTAGCTCCTTTGGCTGTTGAATCCATGGTTGGCTACGGTCCAATGATCAACCCGAAGACAAGCAAGCGCTTCATCAAAGAAACCGGCAACCGCAAAGTTCGTGCTGACGCTATTGTTGCTATCGGTGCTCCCGCCATCATTTATACCAATGAACAAAACTTCATGAACAAAGTCGTTGGTAAAAATATGAAGCAGGAACAATTCGAAGCTGCTCTGAAGAACGGAGTTATCCGCAAATTCGATGATTTGAAGTCTTTAGCTGAGTTCTACAAGCTTGACTATGCAACTCTTGAAAAAGAAAACGAAACTTTCAATGGCTACATGAAAGCCAAGAAAGATCCGGAATTCGATTGCATGTTCTTCAATGACGGCGTTCAAAACGTTAAAGGACCTTTCTACGCCATCAGACTCTGGCCGCGCGTTCACCACACCATGGGCGGCTTAGAAATCAATGAAAAGGCCCAAGTCCTCAATGTTAAGGGCGAACCAATCTCCGGCCTCTACGCAGCAGGTGAAGCAACAGGCGGCGTTCACGGAATGGTACGTCTCGGCACAGTTGCTGTGGCTGACTGCATCATCTTCGGCCGCATCGCTGCCAGAACTGCAAACGCATGGGGCGGCTGCTAATTAGCCATGTAATCTGTGAAGTGCCTCACGGCACTTCACAGCTCGTCGGAGATTCTTATGAAAACCAAAAAACTATCTTCAATTTTATGGGCTTCTTTAGTTTGTTCCGTCGCTTTTGCTCTCTGCCAGCCTTCTTATGCTGCAGACGCTAAGATGGGAGCAGACCGTCATATCGCCAAGGGATTAAATTGTCAGACTTGCCACGGCAATGACATGAAAAATCCACAATTCCCGGAAGAAGCTACCTGCGTACAGTGCCATAACAAAGAAGCTTTAGCAGAAAAAACTAAAGATTTGCCCGGTGCAAATCCTCATAAAGCACCGCATAACGGAGACTGTATTAACTGCCATCTCCAACACGAACCAGCAGAAGACTATTGTGCCCAATGTCATAAATTTAACTTCAAAGTAAAATGATAAGGAATGATGGCTACTTGCCGTTGAGATAAATATCTGATTAGCTTTAATCCAAAAAAGAACTTTCCGCTGTTCGTTGCAATTAAAAATTTCGTGAATCGGGATGGTTCGAGGCTACACAAGAACAAAAGCATTTTCTCCTTGGTCTTTTTAGTTCGAAGAAGTATCCTTAATTGGTGCCTGTGTTGAAAACAATACAGGCCATCTTTTTGAGCGACAATACAATACATAAAGTGGACGAGAGCCAACTAACTAGGATTTCGGGGTCTCTTCTCAGTACATCCACTTTTAAGATAAAAAACTCTCATTAGGACGTTCAGCTATGCAGTCCCTTTGGATCATTGTCTCAACTTTTTTCACGGCCGCTTCTTATGCACTAATTAAGGGTCTTAACGGCAATTGGACTTTCTTTGAGATCTTTTTTGTACGAATGTTTTTTATCCTTATCGTCACGTTAGCTCTTGCTTTTGCCTCGGGTACATCTCTAAAGACTCGACATCCTATTCCGTATGCCACAAGAACGGTTTGTGGAATTCTTGCTCTTTGCTTGAACATTGTTGTCGTCCAACATCTTCCTCTCGGCACAGCACAAACCTTGATTTTTACTACTCCAATTTTCGTAGCTTGCTGGGCAATTATTCACAAAACACTCGAACGGCTTCCGATTTCCGTCGAAGCAATTCTTTCTGTCCTTCTGGGATTTACAGGCATTCTGTTTGTTTTAAGGCCCACCGTAGAAGGAAGTCTTTTCTATGCTTTATTGGCACTCATCTCGGCTTTTTCCAGTGCAGTAGTAAGCATCACACTTAAGGAACTTGGCAAAATGAAAGAACCGATTCTTCGTTCTGTCTTTTACTTTGCGTTTGGAGGTGTTCTTCTCGCCTGGGCAACTTGCTTCTTTTACTCTGACAAAACATTTTCTGTTCTCCTTAGCGAGCCCGTCTTGCTCGCAGTAGGATTCACCTCTGCCGCCTCTCAACTGGCGCAAGCACAGGGATGGGGAAAAGGTAGGACGTTCCTCTGCGCCAATCTGCAATTTACTGCCGTCATTTTTGCGTTTGTTTTCGGGTTCCTCTTCTTCCAGGAGAACTTGGATGTTTTGACGGGGATAGGCATTCTGATTATTGTCTTTTCAGAATTTTGGACAGCCAAATTACAACTCAACAAGCAGTTCACCAGCTTTTTCTTAAAAATGAATCGGCCAACATGACGTCGGCCGAGCTAATAGATTAAAACTTTTTTATTTGGTAACTTCTTTCCCTGCAATGTGTCCGAACACCAGAAGATCTGTCAATGCGTTTCTTCCTAAACGGTTAGAACCATGAATCCCTCCGGTAACTTCGCCGGCTGCATACAGCCCCGGAATGACATTCCCATGCTTATCTAATACTTGAGTTTTTTCGTTGATCTTGATGCCTCCCATTGTGTGGTGGATAGTGGTAGTTAAAGGAACCGCAAAAAATGGTGCTTTATCTACAGTATTCCCAGTCACGATCTTAGGAACGGGCAAAGCTTTAGTGTCTTGAGCCAGAGTAGCTTTGTTGTACTGCTCTATTGTTTTGAGGAAATTTCCCCTGTTGATTCCAGCTTTTTCTGCTAGTTCGTCGAGGGTATTAGCCTTGATTGCATATCCATGCTTCAAAGCTATATCCAAAAGATCTCTTCTGACCTTCTTTTGCTCAAGAGTTTTTTCGTCATAAACCGCATAGACCACCTGATCCGGCTGTTTGAGAATACCGTGTGAGATTTCATCTCTTCGACCAGTCTCATCTACAAAGCGGAAGCCATTCTTATTTACGTAAGGAGTATCAAGCGGGCGGCCAGCAATCGCACTCTCCAGTTCTCCATTTTTCGGATTTCCATGCGGATGGATTTGAATATACTTCATGCCTTCTAAAGCGGCACCGGTTTTAACGGCCTCTTCGATTACTTCTCCAGTCGTTCCCGGCTGATTAGAAGTTGCAATTACACTGATGTCGTTATATTTCTTGACCATTGCAAGATTTGCTCCGTAACCGCCGGACGCCAAGATGACATTTTTACCGGTAAACGTGAGTTCTTTACCATCCTTATCAAGAGCCCTTACGCCTACAATTCTTCCCTCCTTGTCCTTAATCAAATCAGTTACCTTAACTGATGTGTAGATATGGCTGCCGGCATTTCGAACCTTTTCAGCCAACGGTTTAATGTATGCATCGTATGTTGATATCGGAGTTTGACCATCAGCCTTACGAGGCCATTGTCCACGCGGATACAGCCCCCCAATTCCTCCGTCAAGCCAACTGCGCGGGACATGAAACCACGTCATGTCAGACTGTTCATCCAACCACTTCATGGCTTCGGTTGCATTAGCCGTCATCGTCTTTACGAGCTTAGGATCATTTTTGCAGTCGCCTCCCATGATAGTTTGAAGAGCAAAGAATTCCGGAGAGTCAAAAAGGTATTTCTTCCCCGCTGCATCGTGTTCAGCAAGTTGTTTTTTCACGATTTTTTGAAGCTCCGCAGCCTCCCTAGAACAAGGCTGAGTATCAGTGTACTTCGCGACAATATCTCTCATTGCTTGAGTCATGGGTTGGAGTTTTGTTGGATCAGGATCCATAGCGGACATATTTCCTTCAGACCGTGCAGTATTGCCGCCAAGCATAGCCATCTTCTCAAGCACAATAACGTGAGCTCCTCGGCCAACTGCAGTTGCTGCCGCAACCATTCCCGCTCCGCCGCCTCCTACGATAATGACATCAGCCTGTTTTTTGTACTCAACTTGTTTATCGCCTTTTGAAGCTACTTTTCCTTTAAGCATTTCCTCAGGTGCCCCGGCTTTGACAAGTGCCTTTGAAGCAGCGGATTTAAGTGCCATTGATGTAACTGATGCTCCGGTAACATTGTCAACGTTGATTTTCTGAGCATCCATTATTGCCTTAGGAAGTGCTTCCACTGCCAGATCTCCGATTCCCGGAGTCTCACTATGTTTAGTCACTTGAATCGCTTCGATTTTATTGCTGTTAACTTTTACTTCCACAGATACATCGCCGTTGCGTCCAGTTGCCGTTCCTGTATATGTTCCGGGAGTCATAGCGGCAGCATATCCCGCTGTGCAAATTAAACTAATCGTCAAAGAAAGAGACTTGAGGGAAAAATTTTTCATGGATACTCCTAATTTTTAGAACTTCATTTGTTCGAATGTCTTCAACTCATTGCTGATGAAGAAAATTCTAAAAACCGCAGCCACTTTTGAAAATGAGATATTATTAGGAAACTCAATGTCAAAATTCGAAGCGACAACATGTCTGAAAATGAAGAAGTTTTCTCGGTGTTGCCTAGACACATCCGAGACATCGATGGAGAGGCGCTTTTCTTTTTCGTGTGCCTCTTTCATACAGCCACTATTCAAGAAGCCGCAGACAAGTGCGGAGTTAGCCTTTCTTCTGCTAATAGGCTTTTAGCAAAACTCAGAACGTACTTCAACGATCCCCTGTTCCAAAGATCCGGCAGCAAAATGAAGCCGACATCATTTGCCCAAAATCGACTAGGCGAAATCGAAAAAATTCTCAAAAGCCTTAAAACAATCCAAGAGCCGGAAGACATTGAACCGAGTCATCTTCAAAGAACGGTTCGAATCGCCACATACGATAACGCCTTGGCAATTCTGATATGTGGGATTTTGAATCCTCTCAGGAAACGCCTTCCTTTGGTCTTATTCAAAGCAGAACAGGCCAGCGAAGCTATGTTCGGTGATTTAGAGGAAAATCGATTAGACCTTATTTTTTACGCACGACAGGGTGTATTTCCGAATATTCACTCGGCGCCGATGCTGACTACACCTTACGTTTGCGTTGTCCGCAAAGGTCATAGACTTGAGAAAATCGTTAAAGAGCAAGGATATGTAGAAAAAGAAGATCTTTGGAACTGGCAACAAGTTCTTGTTAATTCTCAGCCGGATCGAAATCGCTCTCCTAACAGTCCGGCCAACGGTTACTTTAATCCGCCATCTGCACAACAGATTGCCTTGATATTGCCATTCTTCTTAGCCGTGCCGCTTGCAGTACAGAACACTGACTATTATTCCATTGTTCCAAAAGTAACGGCAGAAATGGCTTTTTCTCAAGACAAACTGTCGCTTTTACCTCTAGCTCCCAGCTCTCCCACCCTCACAACCAGAATGGCATGGCATGAGAGACTCCACACAGACCCAGGTTCCCAAATGATTCGATCGGTTCTAAAAGAAATAATTCGTGAACATTTTCCCGACTATCGACCTCAATCACTTTAACCTGCTAGATAGATTCCTGACAGAAGTAACGAAAGCAAGAGCGACTTCTTTTCCTTAACTTCTGTCACCGACAATTCTTTGAGAACCTTCGAAGAGTACTCATCTTAGAGGCTCTCTTTGATCAACTTGGAGCACTTATTTGCCTGCTCTTTTCTTCTGGTCAAAACTTCTTCAGCCGTCTGCCGGCGCCTCGGACTCCAAATAGAATCCGGAAATGCAGCGTCATCTTCATATCGTGCAATGAGATGCCAATGAAGATGAGGCACCATATTTCCGAGCTGAGCCCAGTTAACCTTGGTAGGCCTCATGTTCTCTAAAACAATTTTTTCTATCTTGCTTAAAACCGAAATAATGCGCATTTGTGCTTCAGGGCTAAGCTCTGACATTTCTTTAACGTGATCATTGGCGATCACACGGAAATATCCCGGATAGTCCGCGTCATTGACTTGAATGACCCGGAATAAATCATTTTTGAGAAGTACGTTCTCTCCCGTTGGAGAACAAAGAGGACAATTTGTCATAGAAGCACCTTTTCAATAAGTCCGTCCTTGACTTCAGACAGGACCTTATGCATCCAATTCTTACCGTGTTTGGCTTTCATCATTTCGACAATCAAGAATTCGCTGGTTGTCTTGACCGCATCTGAGTAACGGCTCATGCCTTGATAACATCCTGGACAAGTTGTCAGAATCTTAATTTCACCCCGGAAGTCATCTTTCTTCAATTTAGCCGAAGCTCCTTTGAGACTTTCCTCTTTGCTCTTGCGCACTTGGCTGGCAATATCAGGACGTCCGATTGCAAAAGTTCCGCTTTCCCCGCAGCACCTTTCAGAAAGTTCGATAGCAGAACCGTCAGCAGGTTTAAGAATCTGATTAACAGTCTTAATAGGAACGCCTTCTTTCAACGGAGTATGGCATGGGTCGTGGTAAATGTAGCGCGTGTTTTTAGCCCCGGGCAGTTCAATCCCTTTTTCCTTCAAGAAGTCATGAATGTCCATTACTCGGCAACCCGGGAAGATACTTTCAAAGTTGTATTCTTTGAGTTGATGCAGACACGTACCGCAGCTGACCAGCACGGTATTGATATCCTTGTAGTTCAAAGTATTGGCAATACGGTGGAAAAGCACTCGGTTTCGGGTGACAATTTCTTCGCTCTTCTGCTTCATGCCGTTGCCGGCCTGCGGATAGCCGCAGCATAAGTATCCCGGAGGAAGCACCGTTTGGATATCCAAATCATGGAGCATACCGATGACAGCTACGGAAACTTGAGAATACAGACGTTCACTTCCGCATCCCGGGAAATAAAACACCGTTTCTTTTTCGTTCCTTTCCTTATTTCTAATAATCGGAACATATGTTGTTTCTTCAATGTCCAACAACTTACGAGAAGTGGTAGGAATCTCTACCTTCGGAAGCTTGCGGTTTACCAAATGAATAACTTCTTCCTTCAAAGTCGGCTTCCCGGTTGTAAATCCGGGACGTCTGGCCGAGGGAGCCGCCGCCATTTTCAAGGTATCGGCCGCCATTCTTTGAGCCTTGAAGCCGTACTCAATCAAGCCCTTTCTAGCTGCACGAATAAGCATCGGCTTTTCAATCTCAAGGAACTTAAGACCGAAGTATTTCGCCGGAGACTTCTTCTCTTTATTCAGACGATGAAGCATGTCTCTCATCATCATCGTGACATGTCCGAAGTCAATCTTGACCGGACACGGCTTCTGACATTTTTGACAAATTGTGCAGTGGTCGGCTAAATCTGCGAACTCCACAAAGTGCTTCTGAGACAAACCGCGGCGGGTCTGCTCTTCATAGAGGAAAGCCTCAAGAAGCAGGGAGACCGCGATAATCTTATTTCTCGGCGAGTACAGGAGATTGGCATTGGGTACGTGAGTAGTACAGACCGGTTTGCATTTACCGCAGCGCAAGCAAGTCTTGATTTCATCAGAAATTTGCTTGGCTTCGCTGTTTTGCATAATGATCGATTCGTGACCAAGCAAATTAAAGCTGGGCGTGTAAGCCAAAGAAAGATTGGCCTCCGGTCTGAGCTTTCCTTTGTTGAAATGACCTTGCGGATCAACTCTGTCTAAGTACTCATAAAACTGATCAAACTCTCCCGGTTCAACGAACTCAATTTTTGTCATACCAATACCGTGTTCGCCGGAAATCGCTCCGCCGAGCTTCTTAGCCACACCCATCACATAGGCAACAGCTTCGTTAGCGATTCTGAGCATGTTGATGTCGTCGGAGTTCACCGGAATATTGGTATGAACGTTGCCGTCGCCTGCATGCATATGCAGTGCAATGAATACGCGGCCTCGCAGAACCTTGTCGTGAATTTTCTTAATCTGCTCTCTGACTGCTTCGAAGCTGTCGCCGGCAAAAATGTTGTACAACGGCGCGATAACTTCTTTCTTCCAAGAGATGCGGAGTAAGTGGTTTTGAACAAGACCCAAAAGCGTGGTGTACTTATCCTGAGATTTAACTGATTCATCGATGACTCGGCCTAGACCTTCAAGTGCGGCAACCGCTTCAACTGAGTTTTCATCTAAATGATTAAGAACATACTGCCACTGGGATTTAACTTTATTCAAAAGAGCAATTGCAGCAGGGATTCTTTCTTTCAGCAGTTCTTCCTTGCTCAGTCCCTGAGAAGACACTGCCAGCTTGCCTAAGGCGATTGGCCCGCGAAGATAAGCTTCAACGGCATCAATCATGTCTATCTTATTCTGGATGGAACAGCGGATATTAAAACGCTCGCAGGCATCGGTGTACTCGCCAATTTTGTCCAGCGGGATGACAACGTCTTCATTTAATTTAAAGGCGTTTGTGTGCTTGGAAATTGCTGAGGTCTTAGAGCGTTCCTGCCAGAATTGGTGACGTGCTTCAGGAGTCTTAGCAATAAAGGTTTCACCGTTGCCCTCAAGAGCAATTTCTTTGATTTTCTCTACTTGACGGTCAATAGCTTCTTCATTGTCCCCAATGACATCACCGACGATAACCATCTTCGGATATTCGGCGCGCACACTCTTCGGGGCATAGTTGATTGCGTGGAGATAGCGGTCGTCCAAATGTTCCAAACCGGCGAGCATCACACCCTCGGGATGAGAATCAAGCAGCTGAGAAATTGCATAAATAGCCGGACCGGCGTTGCTGGCAGCTCCGTAGAACTCTAAACACAGAGTTTGGGTGAACGGAGGCATCTTATACAAAACGAATTTGGCAGAGGTAATGATGCCGTCGGTGCCTTCTTTCTGAAGTCCCGGAACACCGCCGAGGAACTTGTTGGTTACGTCCTTTCCTAATCCCGGCTTTCTGATTGTGCTGCCGTCAATCTTAATAATTTCAGTACGGAGGACCTTGGCGTTTTCAGGATCTTTGGTACCTTCTTTGTATACAACCTCAAATTCAACTTCTTTTTGTTTATGAATCTTGCCGAGGTTATGGTTTAGCCGAGTAACTTCAATCCATTCGCCGTTGGGTCCAACCATACGGTACCAATAGACGCTGTCAACGGTTGTACCCCAAAGAACAGCCTTTTTACCGCCGGCGGTTTCAGCAATGTTGCCCCCGATGGAACAAGCGTAGTTAGAGTTTGGGTCAACGGCAAAAATCCAGCCGTCCTTGGCCGCCTTATCGGCCACTTGTTTATTTACGGCACCTGCCTGGGCATAAATCGTTGCGGTCGCATCGTCTCTGCCGCGCAAATGTACCATTTCCGGAGCGGAGATGGCATTGAGTTTTTCCGTATTGATAACTGCACTTTTCTCATGAAGCGGAACTGCGCCTCCGGTATAACCTGTACCTGCACCTCGAGGAACAATTGTCAATCCCAAAGAAATACAAGCTTGAACGAGACCTGGAATTTCGGATTCGCTGTCGGGGAACAAAACCACAAAAGGATAGTGGACGCGCCAGTCCGTGGCGTCTGTCACATGCATTGCACGAGAGAAACCGTCAAAACGGATATTTTCCGGCTTGGTATGTTTTTTCAGTTTCTTTATAACCAAACGGCGAAAATCCCAAGAGCGTTCGAAAGAGCTCTTAAATTTTTCAACGGTCACCAATGCTTTCTGAATCAGCTGAGAAATCAGCTCTTCGCGCCTAGAGGAACTTCTGCCGTCGATTCTCTTTTGGATGGCGTTAATACGGTGATAAAGCGCATCAACCAACAGATCCCTTCTCTTTTTGTTGAAGAGCATATCCTCTTGCAGATAAGGGTTGCGCTGAATGACCCAGATATCTCCCAGCACTTCGAACAACATACGTGCAGAACGGCCCGTTCTGCCCTTTTGAGCTCTCAGGGTTTCTAAAATATCCCACGCCTCTTTGCCAAGCAAGCGAATGACAATTTCGCGATCTGAATAAGAAGTGTAGTTATAAGGAATTTCCCTTTGTCTATGAGTCTCTTCTCGTTCGGTTTCTTTGGCTGTAATTCTTTCCTTTTCCACAGGCCTATCTCCAGGTCATTGTTTAGAAGAATCTTTTTTCTTTGGACTTTTATCAAAGTCAGTGGAAAACATTGTACCTTCTGACCTTGAAAATAGACTGATCTCAATAGATTTTTTCTCGACAAAACAAATTTTCACCGTTTCTAGTGGTATGTTTGAAAGTTCCTGTAATCAACTATTAACCGGTTAAATCAATGCTTGAACAAGAATATCTTCGCCGCGTTTTAACGGCAAATGTTTATGAGGTAGCTAAAGAAAGCCCTCTTCAAAAGGCCACTCTCCTTTCCGCCAGAACTGGTAATACCGTACTTCTAAAGAGAGAGGATCTTCAAAGCGTGTTCAGTTTCAAACTGCGCGGTGCTTTCAACAAGATGTCCAAACTTTCTGAAGAAGAAAGAGCACGAGGAGTTATTGCCGCTAGTGCCGGCAACCACGCACAAGGCGTCGCCTTAGCAGCCAGCAAGCTTGGCTGCAGAGCCGTTATCGTGATGCCGATTACCGCACCTGATTTAAAAGTTAATACAGTACGCCGCCTCGGCGGTGAAGCCGTCCTCTTCGGGGACTCATTCTCTGAGGCCGCTGCCTATGCCGAGGAGCTAAAAAATAGAGAAGGCCTAACTCCAGTTCATCCTTTTGATGACCCTGATGTGATTGCAGGACAGGGCACCATTGGTATGGAGATTATTCGTCAGGCCAACGGCAAAAAAATTGATGCAGTGTTTGCTCCGGTCGGTGGGGGCGGACTGCTTGCCGGTATTGCCGTTTACATTAAGGCCCTGTACCCTGAAATTAAAGTTTTTGGTGTTCAAACCGTTGATTCCGACGGCATGCGCCAATCTCTTGAAAAAGGTGAACGAGTTGAGCTCCAGGATGTCGGTCTTTTCTCTGACGGTACTGCCGTAAAACTCGTCGGTAAAGAAACTTTCAAGCTTTGTGAAAAATTCGTTGACGGCATCATCACCGTGACTACCGATGAAGTCTGCGCCGCCATCAAAGATGTCTTCCAAGATACCCGCAGCATCCTTGAACCGGCCGGTGCCCTTTCCGTGGCCGGCATTAAGAAATACGTTAAAACTAATCAAGTTAAGAACGAAACTTTAGTCGGCATCTTATCCGGTGCCAATATGAACTTCGACAGACTGCGTTTCGTCGCAGACCGAGCAGAAGTCGGTGAACATCGTGAAGTACTTTTCTCCGTCACTATTCCGGAAGAAAAAGGTTCTTTCAGGAGACTCATCTCTCTTCTCGGCAACCGCAACGTCACCGAATTCAATTACCGTATTTCCGATGCCAAGGACGCCCAGATTTTCGTCGGCATTCAGACTCAGCATAGAAGCGAAGCCGAGGGAATCGCTAAACTCTTTAAGGATAACGGATTCCCCTGCTTAGACATTACTGATAACGAAATGGCTAAGACCCATTTGAGATATATGGTCGGCGGTCACTCTGCATTGGCAACCAATGAGAAACTCTTCCGATTCGAATTCCCGGAAAGACCGGGAGCACTTGGCAAGTTCCTCTCCAGCGTCAATCCTGACTGGAATATTTCCTTGTTCCATTACAGAAACCAAGGCGCTGACTACGGCAAAGTCTTAGTCGGTTTGCAAGTTCCTGACAGCGACAGAGAAAAACTCAATGATGTCCTCAAGAATCTTGGTTATTCCTATGTTGAAGAAACTGACAATCCGGCTTATAAACTGTTCTTAGGATAATTAAGGACTGTTTTCATCATGGACCCGATCTCTGACAAAAGCGTAGAACAAGTAATGTCGAGGCTTCCTCCGCAAGCCAGAACCGCCCTGCATGTCATGTCTGAAATGCAGAACAGAGAACCGGAAGATGTCCTAAGAGATGAGATCAAAAAATATATCGAAGGACGCATCCCTGCTATTGACCTCGAAGGGATCGTCCACGGTATTAAAGACAAGGCATACACTGCAGGCTATCTAGTCGGCAGTCTTAGAAAATTTGCCAGAAACTGGAACTCAAGATAGTTCTGAAAAAATTGAGCCGAGAATTTGTCATAGTTCTCGGCTTTTTTGTATTTAGAAACAGGAATTCTGAACCTCTATTACGTCAATTCAAAACCACCAATAGAACGCTATGTGTACCAGTCCGAACCATGGTAAGTACAAGCTTCTCTATATCTGAGCAGTACACCATCAGCCAGTCATTTTGTATATGACACTATCGGACATTTCTATCCCGACGGAAATCCAGAAGCGAGTAATCTCGTTACTTTCGACCCAACGGTTTTTCGTTAATGAGGAGATTAATGACAACTTTCAATTCGCCTTTTAACAGCCTTCTTATAGCTTTTTTGAATTGAGAGCAATACTTAACCGCTAAGCATTTAACGAATCCATGACGTCATCGGCAGTGAAGAAAGGCCCAACAGTATCTTTCTCTTCTACCGCTTCCTCGATAGCCTTCATGGTTTCTTGAGATGGTTTTTCGATTTGCAAAACAAAAGGAAATCCGTTTTCCCTTATCATTGCTTTAGCAAACACATTTATGGCCGTTGAAGGAGACAGCCCAAGCTCTTCACAAACCTGAAAAAATTCAGCCTTAACTTCCGTATCCATGCGAGCGCTGACAGTACAGTAGGCCATACTTAATCCATATTTTTTATAAAAGTCTCCTGCATTGTATTACGAATGCGCAACACAGCTCTGCCTCAGTTTCTAAAGAACTGAGGCGATTTGAGGATCAAACTAGAAAAAGTATATTAACCAAGCAGTTTCTTAACTGTCTTGATATAAATATCCAGGCAGTTTCTAACTTGATATGGGTATCCATATTCATTGTCGCCGTGCATATTTCCGCCGGACGGACCGAAGGTCACGACAGGAATTCCCAACGACACAGCCAAAATATTGGAGTCGCAGACAGAAGGGTCGTAAGCGCACGGAAGCTTTTCTCCCGTTACTTCAGTAAAACTGTCTTGGAGAGCAAGCACAAGCTCATGATCTTCAGGAATAGCGAAAGACTTCATATATGGACTGCTTCTTGGTTTGAGACGCACCTCTACTTTGTCTTTCAGCCCAAGCTTATCAGCTGCTTCCGTAAGCTGTTTCAGACAGCTTTCTTCGTTCTCTCCGGGGACCACATAGCGGTCAAGGAAGAGCAGAACTGTATCCGGCACCGTCAAAGTCGCGGTAGTGCCCCCTTCAATGTAACGGACACACCAAGTCCCTTTTTCCAGTTTCGGATGAGTTGCGGTGGGGAGGGCTTCGATTGCTTCTGCCATCTTGCCTGCCAGAATAATGGCGTTTTCGCCGCTTTCCGGATATCGGCAAGTATGACCGGCTCGGCCGTGAACGATAACTTCAAAGCTTAGTCTGCCGCGGAATCCTACCGCCACATTGTCATAGCGGCATTCGGCCATAATGGCGTAATCGGCATGAATATTATCTTCATCAACCAATTGGTAAGTACCTTTGCTGAGGATTTCTTCGTCGGAAACAAAGCAACCCACCAACTTTCCGAAGAACTCATCCTTATGGTTTGCGAAGTACTCCAGCGTACAAAGGATATCGGCGAGTCCGCCTTTCATATCCATTGCACCTCGGCCGTAGACCTTATCACCTATTTCAGTCGGTTTAAAGGGGTTGGTATTCCAGTTCTTTAAGTTGACCGCCACTGTATCAATGTGACCTATCAGCAGCATGGTTTTACCCGGTTTCCCGCTATCGAGTTCGCACCAAACGGATGGACGCTGGCGTTCTTTATCATCGGGGAAATAACTGTAATGCGGTTCTATTCCCATTCCTCTCAGAACTTCAGCAACGTAATTAGCAGCGTTGATTTCATGACCGTCGACGGAGTCGATGCTGATGAGGTCGTACCATCTCTTAATAACTGTTTCCATCATTAATCCTTTGCTAAAGCTGCATTACCGGTTAAAACTTCTTCCTCAAGTTTGGCTTCGTCTTCTTCCATCTTGGCCAAACCGATGCCTGTTAAAGCGTAGACCGCAGAGAGAATGATAGAGAGCCAAAGCATCGGAGCAAATGCCATAAATGCAATATTGGCGACGCCTAGTGTGGAAGCCGTGTAAGAACCTGTTGTGGACCAAGGAACCAACGGAGCAAGACCGGTACCTGTATCCAACATCATGCGCATCAAATTCTTGCGGTGAAGTTTGTATTTCGGGAACATATCCTTAGTCATAGAGCCGACTACAGGATAGCTGACGTAGTAGGCGCCCGTAATCATAAAGAACAGAGTATGAAGGCACATCACACCGAAGCACATGACACGGCTGTTCTTTGCGAACTTCGTAACGTAATCCAATAAAACTTGGGCAACACCGGCAGTTCTCAAAGGAGCGCCGAAGATAGCTGCGGCCATCAGCAAACCGATTGTACTGAGCATGCTGGTAAAGCCGCCGCGGTTAAGCATCTTATCTACAAATGCCGAATCCGTATGGATAGAGAAACCGCTATACATGAAGTTCATGATGCTCTTAAGGGTGACGCCTTGAAGAAGCATAGCAATGAAAGCTGCAACGGCAATACCGGCAACGAAAGTTGGGATAGTCGGTTTCTTCCAAACGATAAGAGCGATAACTACCAATACAGGAAGCAAGGTAATTGGGCTCAGAACGAAACTCTTTTCAATAGTGTGAAGAATTTCAGAATAAGTGGCGCCTTCCATTGAGCCGGAGGTAAAGCTCAGGCCGTAAACAAAGAAGAAAATCAAGCTGATGATATAAGCCGGACCGGTTGAAATCAAAGAATGTTTGATGCCTTCAAGCAATGGAGTATCAGTTACGGTGGCTGTGATAACAGGAGAGTCGCTAAGCGGAGAAATCTTATCGCCGAAGAATGCACCGACGCAGACGGCACCGGCAGCTGCTTCAACCGGAACACCCAAACCTTCGGCCACACCCATACAGGCCACACCGACGGTAGCCAAAGTTCCCCAAGATGTACCTGCCAACGTACTCATTAAAGTACAAAGAATACAGGCAACCGGCAAGAAAAGTTCAGGAGTAATAACCTTCATGCCGTAGTAAATCATAACCGGGATGGTACCGGAAGCCATCCAAGCACCGATTAAGACGCCGACTGATAACAGAATTAACATTGCCACCAGCATTGAGGCAATCATATCTTTGATGCCTTTTTGGATCTCGTTATAGCCAATGCCGAAGGCACAAGCCATCAAGCACATAATGGCACCGTCGACCGCCAAAACAATTCTGGCGTTGACTTTAAGTGTCATCAGGCCAAAGAAAATTATTGCAATTCCAAGAAATAGCATTGACATAGCCTGCCAAGGGGCTAGTTGCTTGCTTTCAGAGTTAGCCATTTGTTCCTCCAGGGACACTAAATATTTATTTCACAGGGTTGAGCCTTCCGGTCTCAACATAGTTAATGTGTCTCTGCGAGTTAGGATGAGGTATATCTGTTGAGTTCCGGTAGCGCTCCACTAAAAAGTGACAGTCCGCAAAATATTCTCTTACGGCCCAGCGTCATTACCTCCGGAGCAGGCAATGAAACTTCGGCGGGTTTTCCTTTCTGCATCTCTCAATCCTCCGAGAAGAGATACATACTGATAAAAACCGCTCCTCTACCTTTACTGATAATCCTATTCCTAAAATGTAAGGAAAAATTATTTTCTAGGAACTATCGATCTACTTATTTTCCCGAACCTTTCTTTGGTTATAGGTCCTGAAGCTGTTGGGTGATTTGAAAATTGAATACAAATTCAAAAGGAGGACTTAACGAACTTACCTTTCTTTTGAATAGGTTAACTTTTGCGTCTTCTCCAAAACAGATAAGCTCCGCAGCCGATAAATAAGAACAGGAAACCGGCAGGAAGAACCCACAAAGCTATCGTGGAACCATTCATCTCCGGGGCGTAACGAATCTGTTGTCCGTACTTATCTGCAAAGATTTTTAGGATTTCTTCTTTTGTTTTACCTTCCTTTAGGAGCTGGAAAATCTCAGCCTTCATTCTTGAGGCTTGCGGCAATTCCGATTCATATAAATTCTGATTTATAGAATCAGGACAACGCAGTTCTTTAGAAATTTGGATCGCTTCCTGCGTAATGGAAGAGCCGCTTTGAGCCCAAGCTGCTGAGAGGACTGCACAGAAGAAAGCGCATCCAAGGAACCACTTTTTAAACATTTTTTCTCCTGCGGACAAAAAAGAAAATAGAAGACAACAGCATGAGGCATCCGCCAAGCCAAATCCAGCTGACAAGAGGCTTGATGCTTATTCTCACCAGATAATCCGTCGAGCTTAATTTATTTCCCATCGACACATACAAATCGCGGAAAAATCCGTGAGAAATACCTGCCGCCGTCATTTGCATGCCGTTACTCTTGAATGTTTGTCTCTGCGGGTAGAGCTCGGTCAGAACCTCTTCCTTATCATTAAGGACCATCACATGGCCTTCATCGGCATAGAAAGACGGGTAATCAACTTTAGCCGTACGATCGTAGACGAAGATTAAATCGCCTAACGGACGTCCGTATCCCGGGCCCATCCTCACGACAGCTTCTTGTTGGTATTGAGTATCCCCGACTACACCCAAGATGCTGACTGTAATACCTAAATGTGCAACCAAGGCGAACCAATTGATTTGGTTTTTGTATTGAATAATCCTGCAGATGCCTGAAAGCACGATGGCCGAAGCACTAAATACACCCAAAGCTGTATAAACGGGAGAATTGTTTGTCGTCATAAACCCGCAATAACAAGCGATAGCGATACTCCAGCACACAACACCGGCCCATATCGGCCAGCGTGAATATCTCAGTTGAGAAGCACTTATCAGAATGGCTGCCAACACAACCATCGGCACGAAAATGCTATTAAAGTACGGTGCGCCAATACTTAGCGATCCGTTCCAAATAGCTTGGTAAATCAACGGATAAAGAGTCCCGAAGAGAATACACAGGGAGCTGAAAACCAACAACAGAACAGCAAAAATAACGCTGATTTCAGCGATGGTAAACGAACTGTCTTTTGGCTCACTGACTTTATTGAATTTGGCCGCGAAGTAGAAAATCGCCGGGAGCACGATCAATGCCAAGATGCACAGCAGGAAATTTCCGCGATTAGGATCGGACGCGAAAGCGTGGACTGACTGAATTACTCCGGAACGCACGATAAACGTACCGATGAGACAGAACGCAAATCCAAAAATGGAACAGGCAATTACGGTTCTTAATAATTTTTGGTTATATCTCAAAAGAAGCAGCGCATGAAGTTGCCCGGTCATCAGCAGCCATGGAATGAAAGAAGAGTTCTCAACCGGATCCCAGAACCACCAGCCGCCCCAACCTAATTCGTTGTAGGCCCACCAGGATCCAAGCATATTACCTGCTGTCAGGAAAAGCCAAGTAATCACGGATACTGTTGTCAGAGAAGATACTTCCTGGCTTGAAAACTTTCCTTTGACCAATCCTGCGATACCAAGACAGAACACCAGAGCAAGCCCCGCGTAGCCAAGGAACAAAAGAGGCGGATGGAAGATCATGCCGATATCTTGAAGAATAGGATTCAGATCTTTACCGTCCAAAGGATAAAAAGGCAGATTTCTAGCAAAAGGATTCGATGTAAAAATTAAGAATAGGCCGAGTAAGCCAATGATGCCGAGGATGGCTGCAAAGACTTTAGATTTAAAGTTTGCATCATCTCTTGAGAAAATACCGTAACAAAGGCTCCAAGTGCAGATTGTCCAAATCCATAGAAGCATTGAGCCTTCATGACTTCCCCAAATCGCAGAGACTTTATAAAAATCAGGCAACGATCTATTGGAGTGATTTGCAACATAGGCTATTGAAAAATCATTGGTCAAAAAAGCATAACCGAGAAGCAGCAAAGCTGCCGTAAAACCGAAAAATGTCACCAGCATTGCCGGTTTCCAAAACCCGGTCCAGAACCGGTTCTGCTTTCCCGCTCCCACGGCAATGGGAATAAAACTAATCACCGCACAGAAAGAGGCGAGGACTAAAACAAAACTTCCTAACTCACCTATCACGTTACTCACCTTTTCTTGTCGACGTTGATTGAACTTGCTGCCCTTTCAGCCGCTGCTCTGCGTTAGCAATGGCAGTACGAATTAGTTTTTCCTGCATAGGAGCATTACCGGCTTCAAGGACACTCCTCCAGTAACCGATAGCTTTTTCATAATCTTTATTTCTGAAGGCATCTTCGGCCAAGAACATTTTGACTGACGGTTCTTTCGGATTGAGTCTCAAGGCGCTCTGTACTTCTTCTTCCACTTCCGGAGTCAGTTTTTTACCGTCGCGATAATAGAGAGCTTTGGCTTTCAGTGCATAAAGAGAAGGATCCTGCTTTCGGATTTCCAGCAAGGAATTAATATTCTTAATGGCCTCTCCGAACTGACCTGCCTCCATATACAAGGAGATAAGTTTTCTTCTCTCTACCATATCGTTGGGAGATTCTTGAAGAAGCTGTCGGGCTTCTGTAATTTTTGCGGCAAGCCGCGGATCTTGATCAACGTCTACTTGAGCAGTTTGCCAATCGTAGAATCTGCCGATTTTTAGATATGCTGCGCCGGAGGTTCCAACCAACGCAATAAGGAATAATAGAAAAGAAAGAGACAAGACGGCTTTATTCTTTTGAGTGCAAGCATAAAAAATAAAAATTGCCAACACAAAGGTGACGATGAACCCGATACTTAATACGAGCGGATTGAGCATAACTATTCAATGAACGATGCAGAGCTGCATCTTCTTAATCTGTTTCACACGAGAAAGCACAGGGCCTTCTCTCTCCAATTTTGTTCCGAATTCACCATTCTAAAGAACGAATCTTATTGAAATCTTTTAAAAATACCTCTTCCGGAGTAGTTACAACTTTTTCTAGCCTTTCTCTCCGAGCGAGCTTGTATTAATTTTTTTGATACCTCTCTATAAAGAATCTGAATTCCAATTGTCGAGAAATGGCTAATCGGCCACAATGGCTTCAACATTTACATCAACCTCAACTTAAGGAAAGAAATATGATTCAAGGAAACAACCGCGGAAAAATCAAACAGCCTCCAGCCGCTGAAGTAGTCAAGTACATGATTAATCCGACTATTAATGAAGAAGAACAAGTTCGTTCCTTCCAGAACTACGTTGAATGCAACAAGGCTCACGTTTTGATGCTAGAAAAGCAAGGAATCATCAAACCGGAAGTTGCTGCAAAAATTCTTGAAGTTGCCGAAGAAATGACAGCAATGGGACCCACACCTTCTTTTGAGCTTCGTCCGGAACTCGAAGAAATGTATTTCAATCTCGAAAACTACTTAATCGGCAAAGTCGGAATTGAAATCGGCGGTCAGCAGCACACAGCTCGTTCTCGTAATGACCTTTACGCAACCGTATGCCGTATGGATGTGCGCGTCTTGTATCTAGAAATCTGCAAGTTGTTCAACAAGATGAGAAGAACCATCCTTACAGTTGCACGTAACAACTTTGACGCAGTGATGGCTGGCTATACTCATTTGCAGCCTTCTGAACCGATTACATTTGCTCAGTATTGCTCAGCGATTCTCAATGCAATGGATAGAGACTACGCCAGAATTGAAACTGCTTGGAAGCAATTGAATATTTGTCCGCTTGGGGGCGGTTCCATGGGCTCAACAACTTGGCATATCGACAGAGAATTTACCGCTCGTCTGCTTGGTTTTGACGCACCAATCGACAACTCCATCGACAGCGTAGGATCCCGCGACTACATCTTGGAAATCTTAAGTGCCTTCGGCATCGCCGCAAACACTTTCACACGTATGTGCCAGGACCTGTATGTCTGGGCCACACCCGACTACGGATACGTTGAAGTAGCCGATGAAGTTGCAGTCTGCTCCTCCATCATGCCTCAGAAGAAGAATCCTTGGACTTTGGAACACATCAAAGGTAAAGCCTCAAATGTTGAAGGATGCTGCATCGCCACTTGGATGGTAATGAAGAACACGCCTTACACTCACAACAATGAGGCCAACGGTGAAGGCCCAACAATGATGTGGACAGCATTTGCCGAAATGAAGGCTTGTATTGAATTGTTGGCCGTTACGATGCGCGGCATCAAGCTCAACAAAGAGTTGATGGTCAAAACCGCTTCCAACAACTTCTGCACGATGGCTGAATTGGCAAATACACTCGTCCGTGCTGATCATATCTCTTTCAGAACAGCCCACGATATCGTTGCTCACGTTGTTAACCATATGTTGGAAAACAACAAGAAAGCAAGTGAAATTGACCGTTCAGTCATTGTCCCGATTGCAAAAGAACTCTTCAATATTGACTCTCAAGTCACTGATGAAGAAATACAGCTCGGATTGGATCCGGTTAAGAACGCCAACTCTAAGTCCAGTCAAGGCGGTTCAGCACCTGAGGAAGTGGCCCGTCAATTAGACAGACTCGAGAGACTCATTGAAGCAAGCGAAGTGAAAGTTGTCGAGAGAACACATCAACTTGCAGACGCTAAGGTAGAGACCGAAAGACTGATACAGTCACTTTTAGCTCGAGTGTAAACTAGACCGTAACAAAGCCGTCTCTATGGCGGCTTTTTTCTTCTAACTTCCTTTTAAGTTCACTGCATGGCAGAAATATCTAGTTTTTTATCCGACGTTGCTTCATCAGCCCCGGCTCCGGGAGGCGGATCCTGTTCCGCTATTGCACTGGCACAGGCAGCTGCGTTAATCAGCAAGGTAATGTCCTTAAGCATGAAGGATGCTTCCGAAAAGCAAAAAGAAAACTATGCTGAATCGCTAAAGACTCTGGAGAAAATGCGGGAGCTCCTAATAGGACTAGCCGACAAAGATTCCCAAATTTTCTTAGATTTAATTGTTGCATTTCGGCTTCCAAAAAATAGTCCCGCAGAAATCGAGAAGAGACGAATTGAAATTCGCACTAGGTACTCTGAAGCCGCTGAGTCGCCTCTCAACATGATTAAGGCCGCCTTCCCTCTCAGAACCGACATTATTGCTCTGATGCACGATGGAAATCAGAACGCCTTGTCTGACACACTCTGTGCGGCAAAACTTTTTGAAGCAGGCATACAAGGAGCTCTTTTTAATCTCAAAATTAACATTCCGCATCTCTCGAGTGAAGAGGAACAAACCAACCTGGAAAAAGTTTGTTCGGAGTATCAAAGCGGTTTAAATGAGTTTTCCGCGGAAGCAGAGGAATTTGCGAAACAACAAAATTATCTTTAAATCTTCTTCTCAAGGAGTACAAATGAACAAAATTATTGAATGCATTCCGAACTTCAGCGAGGGAAAAAGGCAAGACGTTATAGACGCCATCAGCAATGCTGCAAACTCCGTTCCGGGAGCCAAGTTAATTAACGTTAATGTCGATCCAAGCTACAACCGTTGTGTCCACACGATCGTCGGAGAACCTGAGGCAGTCCTTGAAGCCACCTTCCGAGCCTGTCAAGTTGCGGTTGAAAAAATTGACATGAATTGCCATCACGGAGAACATCCAAGAATCGGCGCCATTGATGCCTCTCCTATTGTTCCGGTTGAAAACGTTACTATTGAGGAATGCGTTGAATACGCAAATCGTTTGGGTGAACGCATTTTCCGCGAATTGGAAGTACCGGTATATCTCTACGAAAAAGCAGCAAAAAAGGAAGAAAGAATAAAGCTGCAGAACATACGCCATCCTGAGTACGAAGGACTTCAGCAACTCATCACTCAGCCGGAATGGCTTCCGGATTATGGAGAAGCAAAACTGCATCCTACCGCCGGCGCAATGCCGCTTGGAGTCAGAGGACCGCTTGTTGCTTTCAACATCAGCCTCAACACCACAGACGTCAAAATCGCCAAAAAGATTGCTCAGTGCATCAGAGAAGCAAAAGGTGCTTTTGCAGAGGCTCGTGCTATTGGTGTTTTTGTTGAAGAAAAACAGTGTGTTCAGGTCAGCTGCATGATCAATCACAAGATTGTTCCACTTTACCGAATCATCGAACTGGTCAGAATGGAAGCTCGAAGATATGGTTTGTCCATTATTGGAACAGAAGTTTGCGGCATGATTTCCAAAGAAGCCTTAATGGATTCTTGCGCTTACTATATGCAGTTAGAAGGCTTCGATCCTAAAGCCCAAATCTTGGAAGACCAACTATAGAGAGATTTCCTATGTATCAAATCTATTTTCCGACTGATTTATATTTCGGCGCCGGCGCCCTAAAAGAACTTCACAAAATCAAGATGCCCGGAAAGAAGGCTCTTGTTGTCACTACTTCCGGTAAAAGCATAAAACGTTTCGGATATTTGGCGGAACTGGAAAAACAACTTAAAGAACAAAACGTTGAATTTTCTCTCTTTGACAAAATTCTGCCAAACCCGACTAAAGCCAGCATTATGGAAGCAGCTGCCCAAGCAAAAGCCGAGGGATGTGATTTCATCATCGGCTTCGGAGGTGGCTCTCCAATGGACTCAGCCAAAGTTATTGCTCTGATGGCAACAAACCCCGGAGATCTCTGGGATTATTGTCTCCGCGGCACGGGGAAAGGACAACCGATTCAGAAGGCTCCTCTTCCCATCGTCTGTATTTCCACGACTGCGGGTACAGGATCGGAAGCCGACTGCAGCGGCATGGTCAACAATACGGATACCAACGAAAAATTCGGGATAGGAGATGTCTCCATGTTCCCGACCATTTCAGTGGTGGATCCTGAATTAATGGTCTCGGTTCCGCCGGTTCAAACCGCTTATCAAGGTTTAGACGCTTTCTTCCATTGTGCAGAGGGATATATCTCCAAAAAGGCAAATTTATTCAATGAGATGTTTGCAATTACAGCCATTGAAAACGTCGGAAAATATCTCGTTAAAGCCTACAGAGACGGCAGCAATTTGGAAGCAAGAGAGCATATGGCCTTTGCTAACACTCTTGGCGGCCTCGTCATGACGACAGGCAAGCTCACAAGCCAGCATTCTCTGGAACACGTAATGAGTGCTTTCCACCCCGACCTTCCGCATGGTGCAGGATTGATTTTGATTTGCCGTGCTTACTTCGGCCATTTTGTACGTAAGGGGGATGAGTCTCAGAAGTTTATCAATATGGCAAGAGCGTTAGGCAATCCGACAGCCGACAAGCCGGAGGACTTCCTTGTTGTGCTCAATAAACTTCTTGACGACTGCGGCGTAGGTCAACTGAAGATGAGTGACTTTGGAATCACAAAAGAAGAGCTTCCTATTTTTTCTCGCGAAGCGAAGAAGGTCTTTGAACAACTGTTCTACAACGATCCTTCTATGCTTTCCGAGGAAGATTGCTTAAAGATCTACGAAGAGTCTTACCAGTAGAAAAAAATCATTTGAGAGAGATGTAGGTCCGTCCTACATCTCCCGACTGACAGGATAGAGAAGCCAGTATTCATCAAAAAGGTGAGTATTATCCTAGCTTGTTGAAAATTGAGCTCCAATTGGATGACAAGTTTTTAATCTCTTGCAGTCAAACGACGCCACAAAACCTCACCTCTGCAGAGAAAAAAATCACCACAGATATTCAAAAACGCCGCTGAAAGGATGCGGCGTTTTTAAATTTTACCTAAGCGAAAACTTTCTTTAGATGCTCCTTGAAACGCTGTCTATCCTCTTCAAAGGTAGGATTTTTATCAACGTCATTAGCCATAAAACTTGGCATTGGTTTCATTCCCAAAAATTGGAAAGCTTTATGAACTGGTAGAAGGACACCGTCAATACCAACACCTCCGAAAAAATCATCTTTTCTCTCAAAAGCGGCTTTAGGAGCATTCCAAGTAGAACTAAGCATGTATTTCTTGTCGGTAAAAATTCCTCCGGTGCCATAACCTATTGAAGGATCGGCATGATGCCGACCATCATTTTTCACAATACCCGGCTGAATGAAAACTTCATCCTGGTATTTCTTAAATTGCCAGGGAGGACTCATCCACCAGGCTGGAGTCTGAACAATAATCGAATCTGCCCACTGGATCTTTTCGACTTCTTCAGATATTTCCCAAGAACCACCTACCAACGTAATCTGAACCTCGTGACCCATTTTCTGAAGTTCTTTCATAGCTAAGTCGGAGTAGTAGTGATTGAGGTTCCCTCCTCTGCCAAAAATTTGGCAACCGCAATCAAGAATAAGTACTTTTTTCTTTGACATAACGCTGTCCTCATAAAGGATAAATGCTGTAAAACTTTCTCAAGTAGTCTCTTATTAAGCGGAAATAAAAGAAGTAAGCTACTTGTTGGACGTATGAAAGGAACTGTATAGAAAAACTTATTTTTTTTTTAACAATAAAAAAAAATAATCATTCAGAATAAAAAAAATCACTTCCACAATTCTTAAATGCTGTACCAGAACAATTAAAAGAAGATCAGGACTTGCTTACATGCTGATACTTCAAGGTAACGAAGTGGGGAGGGGGAGAGAAATCTTTGTGATTCTTAAGATGAAGATGTTTTTTAACTTCACAAAACGCCTTGAATATTCAAAGGAGCATGGCTGTCGCGGGCACTGTTTTTATAGGAGAATCGGTCAAAAAAACGCGGTATTAATTTTTATTCATGTTCACCAGTAGATGGTGAAGACAGTTATGGCAGGGATGCGTTAAGCACTCCTGCCATTGGTCTGATTATCTGAATTTAACTATTTTTGGATTAATTCTGCCGCGCTCTGACCAGCGATCCTTCCAAACGTAATGGTTTCAGAAATCGAGTTGCCGCCTAATCTATTTTTACCATGAACCCCTCCGGTTACTTCGCCGGCTGCGAAAAGTCCATTAATAGGCTTTCCGTCTTTATTCACAACTCTAGAGTTTTTATCGATTTTTAAACCGCCCATGTAGTAGTGGATCGCAGGAGTAATCTCGATAGCATAGTATTTAGGCTGTCCAATTTTGACAGAGATTCCTGGTCTGTTGAAATCAGGATCTTTTCCTGAGTCTGCATACTTATTGTATTGTTCGATAGTCTTGACTAGGTTGTCAGGATTTATGCCTGTATTCTTTGCCAACTCTGCCAAAGAGTTGCCTTCTTTTGCCAGACCGAGCTCAAAAGCGGCTCCCAATTGTTTGACCTTATCACGTATTCCTTGGTCAAAGATTTCATAAGCAACGCCACCGGTTTGCTTAGAAACTGCAGCACTCGTGACGTCTCGAGTAGTCAGCTCGCTAATAAAACGTTTTCCTTCTTTATTAACGAATACAGCTCCGGCACCACGAACAATTTCGGAGACGATTACCGGCGACCCCACGAGCAATGTTGGATTCAACTGGATTTCCTTAACATCCACAACGTCAGCACCGATCTTTTGGGCTAGCAACATGCCGTCACCTTGGCTTCCGGGCTGATTAGATGTTTTGATATCTTTGCTGATATCCGAGCGCAGGGCCTGAACTAAGTCAGCGTTGGCACCGATTCCTCCGGTTGCGAGGATAACGGCTTTAGCATCAATTCTGTATATGCCGGAATGCTTACCTTTTACCAATGCCCCAACCACATTACCGGACTTGTCAGTAATCAGTTTTACAAGTTTGGAGTTCAAACGGAGGTCAAGACCGGTTTCTTCGGCCTTATCCCTAAAGAATTTCGAAAGGTAAGGGCCGACAAAAGCACCACCTGCAGGCCCGTGCATTCTGGCAGCAGAAGATCCACCTCCGCGCCCAACGTTACTCAAAACAGCGCCTTTTTGTGCCAACCATTCAATAGACGCATTGCTTTGTTCTGCTAGGATTTTTGCCAAGTCCGGATTAGAGGCGTTCTTACCGCCTTTCATCGTATCTTTAAACATCAATTCAGAATTGTCTTCAATGCCTTTTTCTTTCTGGAATTTGGTTCCCGCAGCGTTCATACCGCCTGCCGCAAGTTGACTATTTCCGCCCGGAATCGCCATTTTTTCGATCATTATGATGTCTTTAATTCCGGCATCTCTTGCAGTCATAGCTGCTACAAAACCAGCAGCTCCGGACCCTACTACCAATAATTGAGTCTTATCAACTTTTGTGGGTGCGGCATTGTCGTATTTAGCAAGATCTTCTTTAAAGTTCGGTTGAGTTGCACCTTTTCCCTGTTTCATTGTTTTCATTGACGGAAAATCATGACAATTGGTGCAGTATGCAACACTGGGCTCGTGACCTGAATGGCATGCAGTGCATTGAATTTTGCCTAAATGGCTCTTATGCGGATTCGGGTTCTGCGATTGTGTTTTCGTGGCTAATGCATCCAGATCACCGTGACAAGATGTGCACTTCTGATTAATCTCTTTTTCTCCATCAGTAACTTCAGACGGATGGCAAGAAACGCACTGGAGACCCATTTTTTGATGAGTACCAGCGAGATAGTCGGATTTTGGTGATGCGGCAAATGTTTTTGTTTGAGCATCGGAAAAACCAGCAGCAAAAGCGGCTGTTGATAAGGCAGCAAGCAACGGAAGTGAAAGTACCAAAGTTTTTATTTTGAACTTACTCATTATTATCTCCTGGGAAAAGACTTCTTCATTATTTGAGATAAGAGAGTAAAAATCTATTTTGTTTTTACTTAGTCCTTGTTAGGATATGCCTAACGCTAGACTATTCCATTGATAGACAACTACCCATGCGAGATAGTGATGCTTCATTTTGATTTAAACGACCTTTCTCTTTTTCTAACAATTGCCAATCAAGGGAACCTAACTAAGGGGGCTGAAAACTTTGGCTTGTCAGCGCCGTCCGCCTCTTCAAGAATCAAAAAATTAGAAGACGCATTTCAGACCGCACTGCTAAAGAGGTCGACAAAAGGTGTCGAAACGACAGAAGCCGGAGATCTGGTTTATGAATCCGCCCGGAAAATCATGTGGGAATTAGATGCTCTCAAGTCGTCGATAAAGCCGTATGTGAGAAAAACTGCAGGCTATATCAAAGTCCATGCAAATTACGGCGCAGCATTGGACTTTCTTCCTAAAGAAATAGGTAATTTTTTACAGTTTTATCCTTACGTTAAGTTCGAACTCGTTCAGCAGCCTTCACCAAGAGTTGTTGACTCGGTACTTTCCGGAGAAGCGGACATAGGCGTCTGCGCCTACGATGGGATGAAAAAAGGAGTTATGTCCTTTCCATACAAAGAAGATGAGCTTGTCGTAATCGCCCCATTAGGCCATGTCCTTTCGAAGTACAAACAAGTCTGTTTTGATGAAACGCTGCACTTCCCCTTTGTCGCATTAACCACCGGAAGCGCAATGCAAAGGTTTGTCCAAGACAATGCTCAAAAGATCGGAAAAAGGCTAAACATCAAGGTTCAAGTAGATAACCCGGAAATACTAATTGATCTAGTGTCCTCAGGAATTGGGATAGGAATTATTCTGAAAAAATCTTTAGAAAAGGCCGACTGCTCAAAGCTTACTTTGATTAAGTTAAAAGATGACTGGGCAAAAAGGCATCTAAAAGTTTTTATAGCCGAGAAAGTCCTTAAAGAAAACCCAGAACTTGTAGCATTTAAAGATTTTCTACTCCAGGCAGCTCCGCGCCCTCAGTAGCTACATGCGAATTCGGGCTGTTCTTTACAAACATAGTTGTCGGAGGACAGGGAACCCTAGCCTTCTCCGCATTTCTCGTCGAAGGCTTGTTAAGTCACTATTTAAGAATTTTCCTATCTTACATACACATGGCCAAGCAACTCGGGGAATTCTTTTTCAAATGAATGGAAGAGCTTCTCGGTAAGCGCATTTTTTATTTCTCCTGCTAGAAGCTCTGCAATTGGAGAATATATCTCATCGTAATAATTAATAAAAAATGTCCTGGTGGCCTTATTCGTCATAAACGGAATCAGTTTGAGATTATTCTTAAATAAACGAGTGCTCCATAATGCGAGAGCCGGTTGAATAGACCAACCATTCCCTTGACTGATAATGTCCATCATTCCTGACTTGGACCCAAAAGAAATCTTTCTTGTCTCTTTTAACCCAAGTGTTCTATAAATACGTTCGACTTGAAAAAAGTCCATCGTATCGGGTGGAAATCCGAGGAAAGACAAATTTTCTAAATGAGGTTTGACCGCCTCAATGGAACCGCCTTTGAACTCCGGCCTGTTCGGAACGACTAAGAGGAATTCTTCCGAAAACAAAGGAGCCGACAAAATATTCTTTTCCTTTGTCAGAGGATCCGTGCAAAGAGCAATATCAATTGCCTTCTTTTTCAGCAAATCCGCAACATACGGAGAGGTTCCGGACGTAATAAACAAAGACTCCGTTGCCTTCCTTAGATCCTCGAACACATACGGTATTAGATTTGCCGCGATTCCATCGGAACATCCCATCCTCAAATCTAAGTCTCCGCAACTTCCGGCAAGTGATATATTTTCAGCCAACCGAGTAATTTCTTTGATTAGACAGGGACCGCGGTTATATAAGGCACGTCCGGCCTTAGTTAGTCTCATAGGCCGTGTTTCACGTGTAAAAAGTTCGACACCAAGGTTCATTTCCATTTTCTTAATAACACTGGAAATGGCAGGTTGAGTTAGGCCTAAAGTTTCTGCAGCTCTGGTCATACTACCATCGGCTGCAACTTCAAGGAAAATTTTAATCGAGGATATCTCTAAGGGAGAGTCGAGCATATGCAGTCCTATCAAGAGAGAACTTAACGGCAGACCATAAGTTTTTTTAATAGTTATCGTTTAACTTGGTTTATTTTAGTCGCTTTCCTATCTGCCTCGTATCACAATGTCATCATGGATTCAACCTCAAAAATCCTCATCAAACATCAACCCAAAGGAAAAAATAATGGCAACAAGAATCGAGCGAGATTGTCTCGGCGAAATGGAAATTCCTGACGATTTGTATTATGGCATTCAAACTACCCGTGTTATGGGAGTTTCTGGAGTCCTCGGAGAAAAAGTCATCAAATATCCATATCTTCACAGAGCTCTCACTCAAATGAAGAAAGCTGCTGCCTTAGCCAATGCAGAAATCGGGGCTCTCTCTCCAGAAATTGCTCAGGCTATTGCATGGGCCTGTGACCAAGTTCTCACGGGCAAGTATGACGATCAATTCCCCCTCGACATGTTCCAAGGCGGCGGCTATACCTGCGTCAACATGAACATTAACGAGGTCGTAGGAAATTTAGCAAATGAACACCTGACAGGTCATAAAGGCCAGGATAAAGTTCACCCAAATACTCATGTCAACATGGGTCAGTCAACAAACGATGTGGTCACCTCCGCCGAACATCTTTGTATTTATCCAGCTCTGGATTTACTTGCTCCTGAACTCGACAAACTTGCTGACGCATTCCAGCGTAAAGCAGATGAATTTGCTGATGTCGTTAAAGTTGGAAGAACTTGTCTTCAAGACGCAGTTCCTCTTACTCTCGGCCAAGAATTTGGGGGCTATGCTGAATTCTGCAGACGACAAGCCGCCAATATCCGCGGTCTTAGAGATGAATGTTTTGAATTGATTGTTGGTGCTACTGCCGTAGGTACAGGGATGGGAGCAGCTCCGGGATATCAAGAAGCATTCTACAAACATCTTTCCGCACAGCTTGGCGAAAATGTCAGAAGTACAAAGAACCTCTTCGACGGAATGCAAAACGATGACTTCTGCGTGAAGGTCTCTGCTGCGGTTAAACAAGCGGCATGTGGTATTTCTAAAATTGCCAAAGACTTACGTATTATGAGCTCCGGTCCTCGTGCCGGCTTTGGCGAAATTACACTACCCTCCCTTTCTCCGGGTTCTTCTATTATGCCGGGCAAGATCAATCCGATTCTTCCGGAACTGGTCTCTCAAGTTGCGCAGCAAACCTGCGGCAATGATGTAGTCATCAGCATGGCTTTTGAGCAGGGCGAATTAGAAATCAGCGTTTGGGCACCGACTCTTTACAAGAACTTATTCGAATCTTTCGACCTTCTAACTAAAGTCATTCCGCTGTTCATCGAAAAATGCATCAACGGTATTGAAGCAAATCGTGAACGCTGCAGTAAGGAAGCAAGAGAGACTATTGCTCTTTCTACCGTAGTCGCTGCAACTCTCGGCTATCCGGAGGGCGTTAAAGTTTCTCACTATGCTCAAGAGCACAACCTTGCCGTCGCAGACGCTGTGTTGGAAATGGGCATTATGACCAAAGAAGAAGCAGATCTGCTCTTGGATCCGGCACTCTTGGTAGACCCAGCCCGGATGTCTGAAGCCATCGCTAAGTGGAAGAAGCAAAAAGGAAAACTGTAAAAAATTTCCCTCCCTGAAGTTTTGACTTATTTACATAAGTCCTCCATCCTTCGAGAGCCCGATGAACTCTCGAAGGCTTTTTTATTTGTCTGCTGCCTTGTTCCAAAGACAGCAGATTTTTAGTTAACGCTCTTGATGTCCTTTATGGCAAACAGAACATGGAACATCTGCGGTTTTCAATGCGGAATGCTGAGGATTTGAAGTACTAAGCCTTTCTTTTCCTCCATGGCATCCGATGCATTTGTTGTAATCGGCGAATGGCATTTGAGAATGACATCCTTCACAACTCAGGCCTTTGAGCTGGTGATTCTGTGCAACAGGTGCAGCAAACGCACATACAGCAAAAGCCAAAGAGGAAAGACAGGCACCTAATTTAAAAAAATTCATGCCGCACTCCTAATCCGGAATGACAACCATATTGCGGTTAATGTCTTTGACGGTTTGTGCCCCGGTCAATACCATAGCAACTGCCAATTCATTCTTGATCTTGTTAGCAAACAGAGCTACGCCGTCGGCCAATCCGCCATGAGCGGCTCTAACAAAATGACGACCTGCTAAAGTGCATTGGGCACCCAAACCAAGATATTTTTCAACATCGGTACCGCGAGCAAGCGTTCCGTCAACCATAATGAAGCAGCGGCCGTTGACTACATCTGCGATCTTCGGAAGGACTGCTGCTGTTCCCGGGGTATCAGCGAGTGTTCTGCCGCCGTGATTGGAAACCACGATACCGGCTGCACCAGCTTTGACACACAACTCTGCTTCATCCGGAGTCATAATGCCCTTGAAGAGCAACGGAAGCTTGGAAGCTTTAACAAGTTCTTTAAGTTGTTCAAATGTCTTTGGTTCAACGGTCTGACCTTTTGTTGCACGAGCTGCACGGCCTGCGCTGTCCAAATCAATAGTCAAAGCAATAATTCCGGCCTGTTCAGCCAATCTCATTCTTTCGATGATATCTTTCTGCAGTCTTGGCTTTAATCCAACAATGGCTTTGTAGCCGTGTTCTTTCAAAGTTTGGAGACGTTTTTCGTAGACATCCAGCGGGTCACCGATTCCATCGGCAACAGCACCCAATGTACCGGCTTGGTTGCATCCGCCACAAATAGCATTCACAAATTCCGCTTCAGTTAACTTTCCGCCCATGTTATAGGTTGTGCCTCCTGTCGGAGCTGCGATAACCGGCATGGAAATTTTGGTTCCGAAAAAGTCAATGGAGGTATCTGGAACATGAACACCGTGTACAACACGTGAATTCAATTGAACAGCGGCCAAAGAATCGTAGTTAGCTTGGAATCCGCGGGAAGCTCCCATACCTCCGAAACCCGGTACTTGGCCTACGCAAGGTCCTCTGCCGTTGCATTCTGGACAGACATAGCAACGCGGGATCATCATTTCACGTGCACGATTACGAACTTCTTCATAAGTCATCTTTCCGGTCAGTGGACGGATCTGAGAAGTCTTTTCTTGAGCTGCCGCGACAGTACCTACTCCTGCCAGAGCGGATGTTGCAAGAGAAGCTACAGAACCTTTGAGGATAGTACGACGTGTAATAAAAACGTTTTTTTCTTCCATAATGTTCTCCTTGGTTATGAACGATGTAATAATAAATTAAAACTTATTATGAAGTAAAGTACATATTTACCATTATTACACAGGAATATTTTGTTCATACAAAATGAATTTATTAAAAAATTTCCCTAACAAAATCCTGTTATTAAACATCTGATTCCAAAGTTATGAAGTAAAATACATTTCTCTCCTGTGAGGTTTCTGCAAATGACTCCTATCAAAGTAAGACTTAATTTCTCCTTGTTTAAGAAAGAACCAAATTCAAAATTAGTTTTAAGCAATCCTCTTTTAGACTTACTTGACGCTGTTAAGCGCACGGGCTCATTAACCGCAGCTTCTAAAGAATTAGGCTACTCATATCGTCATCTCTGGAATGAAGTCAAAGAATGGGAGAAAGAGCTTGGAGCTGATCTCTTGGTCAGTGGAAGAGGAAAGAACGGAGAATTAACGCCTTTTGCAGAAAGACTTCTATGGGCGAATAAAGAGGTTCAAGCCAAATATCACAAACAGCTTTTAGATTTGAAGGCAGGGATAGCGCAAACATTCTCCAGAGCCATCAAGGAAACCTGGAATCCAATCCAGATTTCCGGCTGTCCGGATATGGCAATAGACATTCTCCGCCAGATCGCCGTTGACAAAGGAGAAGACCTGGAAGTTAATTTCAGTTCCAGTCTTGAGGGGCTGAAAAGCTTGAATAATCATGAGTGCGATATTGCCGGTTTTAACTTTCCCCTTTCCTCCGGAAAGGACAGCCAAGCATGCAAAATCTTTTCGCCTTATCTGGACCCTGAGAGCATGGCCGTAATTACGTTTGCTACGCGCCTCCAAGGCCTCGCCGTACCAAAAGGCAATCCAAAAAAAATATATTCCATCATGGATATTGCCTTCAAAAAAGCTAAATTTATCAACCGCAAGGAAGGAACCGGCACGCGCCTTCTCTTTGACAAGCTCTTACAAGCCTCAGGCCTTCCCTCCTCTGATATCTGCGGATATGATAATTACTCGGCATCGACGTCCATGTCGGCAGTTGCCATTGCTTCGAGCAGAGCTGATGCCGGAATCTGTACTGCCAATGTCGCAGAAGAGTTCCACTTGGATTTCATTCCGTTAGCAAAGGAAATCTATTACCTTGCCTGCAAAAAAGAGTTCTTAGCCTCTCAAAAAGGAACAGATTTCTTATCCTTCTTAAAAGGCATTGATTGGGAGCCATACTCGAAGCAGCTGCAGGGCTATGACTTTTCCCACGTCGGAGAAATTCTCAGTCCGGAAGAAATTTTTCAATAAGCTTTCAACAAAAACAGAAAACTTATATTTCGCTCGGACATAATTCCGAGCTTTAGAATCACTAGATCCAGATGTTGAAATTCCTCTCTCATAGGCAAGTGCTACTAGGTTTTACCCGCAGTTAGACCAATCATTACCCCAAATAATGATAAAACTTAGATAAAGTCTTTCAGTATTTACTATCCCGTGGAAATGGGGGTAAGTAATAGCCCAATTAGGAGTGAACAAATGACTGTAGATTCGGGGCTGGATATTGGCTGTCTAAGAATATTTCTCGAGACCGCAAAAGACTGCAACATGAGTCGAGCCGCACAGACGCTCGGTGTCTCTCAACCTGCGGTCTCTGCCTCTATCAAAAAAATTGAAACCATACTTGGTACCAGTGTTTTTGATAGGAATACCCGCCCTATTCAACTAACCACAGCGGGACGAATGCTGTGGAATCGAGGCTCATATCTTTTAGAACAATTTGATTGCCTCACCCCATCCATTAAAAGCTCCCTTGTCTGCCATAAGGTTGATTTGAGAATGGGATGCTCAGACTGCATGAGCTTTGCCCTGAGCCCAAGTCTTATGAATGCTGCCTTAGAATTCACCAAGAATCTAAGCGTTAAAACCGGAAGCACCCCTACCATTTCACAGATGCTTTCCTGCAACCAGATTGATATTGCATTGGCCTCCGATTCAATGATTGGAGTAGAAAACGTTCAAGCTCTCCCTCTATTGACTGAAGAATTTCTCTTTGTAGTCCCTAAAGACATACTGGCGTGCCCAAGTCCTTGTTACAAAGAAATTTACGAAAAACTGTCACATCTTCCTTACCTGCGGTTTGGCAAAGAAACTTTCGATTTTGTTCAGTCCGAAAGAATTTATCGGGGACTTCATTTTAAAGATGTGCAGCGCATCGAAGTTGATACAAACAAAGCCATGATGTCCCTCATTTCCAACAGAAGAGGATGGTGCATTTTGCCGCCATTGAGTATATGGATGGGAAAAGAATTTTCTAACAAAGTCAGCTTTTTTAAATTCAATGTAGAAGCCACCCGTCGTTACTTTGTTCTTTATCAGTCAAATGGGTATGCGTCAATCGCAGAAAGAATCAGAAAGGTATCCATAGAACTCTTTAAAAAAGAAATCTTCCCGCAAATTGCTAAAGAGTGGCCGGAATTGTTAAAGCACATCCATCTTAACGATGATTGCGCCAGTTGAGCCGGCAACGATCAAGCACACTTAATCAATGAGACAGAAGATGGATAAACGATGATAGACCCGGAACAATTTTGTCCATCTTTGGCATGAGGTTATCCTGAATAGCCTTCTTTGCCGCTGCATGAACCACAGTTCTCATCCGATTGCTCGCCCCGCTCTTTCCTATAATCCAGGACTGCCTTCTCATCTGACGCCCAGGTATGGTGAAAAAGTCCACATCTTGAACGAAGTTACTGGAAGTCCATAAATTTGTGGGTGTAACAATAGACCATCCATCAAGCTCCGCCACCAAACCCACTAAAAGATAACTTGTGGAGACAGCGGTCTGGACTTTTGCATGCATCCCGATTGAGCGGAGAATTCTGTCGACTTGAATTCTGTCGGAACTTTGTTTGTTGTATTCAATCAAAGGATGAGTAAGAGCAAACTGTTGGAACTCATTTAGCGTTGAAAATTTTCCTCTTCCTTTCTTTACGATGACTAAAAAGTCCTCTTCCAACAAATCCAGCCTCTCGAAACTATTGTTTTCGAAAAGTCCCTCAGGGGAAAGAAGGATATCGATTTTGTCTGCTTGAAGGGCTCTGCTCATTGGATAAGTTAAGCCGGACTGAACTTCCAGCTCATGAGTTTTACCTTTTAAATCGCTAATCAGCCATGGTCCGTAGGATCCGGCTGCAGATTCACTTAGGCCGAGGCGTAAAGAACTTAAGTTTTTGCCTTCATCTTGGATTTCATCGTACAAAGATTCCGAAAGCCGCATCAGCTCCTGGCCTTGAGAATAAAGGCGACGCCCTGGCGCGGTAAGAGTCATCGGACGAGAATCTCGTTCAAATAATTTAACTTTTAAATGTACTTCTTGGCTTTAATGCTCTGGCTGATAGCCGAAGGTGTCTGATTCAACCGATGGGCTGCTTCTTTCAAGTACCGAACTTCTGAAACTATTAAAAAGACTCTTAACAAATCAGTTTCAATCCATTTTTTTTCAGTCATAAGCGGAGCCAAGTTAAGAAAAACTGAATCTTCTTTATTGTATTTCTCATTTTAATCGACCGGTAAGAAAAGTTCTGACAGAATCATATTCAAGAAAGATTTTTATGCTTACTCTCTCGAATCCAATGGAGAAAATAAATGACGAATTTCAGAACTGAAAGAGATTGCCTCGGTGAAATGCAGATCCCCGATAGCGACTACTACGGCATCCAGACGCACCGCATGGAAAAAGTTTCCGGCTGTGCAGGCCTCCCTGTCATTTTCTATCCCGACATGCATTATGCGTTAGCTCAGATCAAGAAAGCTGCAGCCAAAGCAAACGGCCGTATTGGTGCAATGCCTCAAGAAGTTGCAGACGCAATCGCCCAGGCCTGTGACGAAGTTTTAACAGGAAAGTATAACGATCAATTCCCGCTTGATATGTGGCAAGGCGGCGGCTATACCTGCGTTAACATGAACGTTAATGAAGTTGTCGGCAACCGTGCAAACGAAATCCTTACAGGCGAAAAAGGCACATCCAAGGTTCACCCGAATACGCATGTGAACATGGGACAGTCCACAAATGACACCATTCCTTCTGCCACACACCTTGGAATGATCGGCCGTGTAGACAAAATGATCTGCGAACTGAACAAGCTTGCAACATCCTTCAGAAACAAACAGGAAGAATTCAAAGATATCGTTAAAGTCGGCCGCACATGCTGGCAAGACGCGCTTCCTCTAACCCTCGGTCAAGAATTCGGCGGATTTGCATCCGTTACAGAACGCTTGGTTAGAAAACTCCAACATCTCCGTCCTGGTTGCTTCGAAATCGTTATGGGCGGAAGTGCTGTTGGGACAGGATTCAGCGCTGCACCAGGCTACAAAGAAGCTATCTATGAAGAGCTAACCAAACAATACGGTGAAAAAGTTTCTCCGATGGAAGATCTCTTCGACGGATTCCAAAATCCTGACTTTATTGTAGAAATGTCCGGTGCTGTCAAAGAAGTTGCCATGACCTTGTCTAAGATCTGCAAAGACTTACGTCTTATGAGCTCTGGGCCAAGATCCGGTTTCATGGAAATCCAACTACCGGCCCTTTCTCCTGGATCTTCCATTATGCCGGGTAAGATCAATCCGACAGTTCCGGAAATGGTTATTCAGATTTCTCACCAGGTTGTCGGCAATGATGTTGCTATAGCGATGGCTTACGATGAAGGCGAACTTGACCTTAATGTTTGGGATGCGACATTCTACAAATGCTTATTCGAAAGCTTCCAATTAGTCAACTCTGAAATTGAAATCTTGCGTGTTCATTGTGTAGACGGTATTAAAGCCAACGCTGCAAGATGCGCCCAAGAAGCTAACTCTTCTATCGCCCTATCAACCGTTGTTGCTACGGCTTTGGGCTATCCGATGGGCGTAAAAGTTGCTCACTATTGTGAAGCTAACAATAAGACAGTTAAGGAAGCCGTTATTGAAATGGGTCTGATGACTGAAGAAGAAGCGCAGAAGTTGGTTGATCCAATGCTGATGACAAATCCTCATGCAATGGCACCCGTCGTTGACGCCTTCAAGAAAGAAAAGCATGCTATTTAATTTTTAGGAAAACTCCTTTCTTCCTGTTTTTTATGCCAGCTTTTTGAAATCCATAAAAAAGCTCAAGCCTCGGTCCTGAAGCCTGAGGCTCTTTTTTTTTCTTTGTCTCACTCTGCAAATAAATACTCGCTTGAAATCCAAGGAATTATCGGACAAAGTTCGGCTTTAATCTTCTCTTGCATAAGATAGATAAGAAGGTTCTTCACGGTCCCCAACAATTCTTTGTCAAAACTATTTCTAGAGACTAAAAAGACTTTCCTCCGTGATATCGGAGAGGGTGCTTTTACTATGGTTACCTCTTCCAAACCAACCAATGACGAAACAGCATAGGGCTGAACGAGTCCCCAACCCAAACCGGCCTTTACGAATTTCAAGATCATATTGGTATCCTCCACTTTATAGCGCGTGGAGAACCGAAGAGAGAGACGATCAAAAAACGTTGAGATTATTCTGTTGTTTGCAGTATTTTTCCCATACTGAACGAACGGGAGTTCCAGTTTGCTTAACACTTGCCAAGTTAGAGGAGAAGGAACTTCAAAGCCTCTAGGGAAAATAAGTACCCATGGCTCTTCAAATAAAAAATCCCAGGCAAGAGAATCGTCAGAAAGTACTGGAGAGGAAAGAACCCCGAGTTCTATCTCACGGTTAAGGAGGGCGAAGAAAAGACGATCCGAGGGACCGGTTTTGATTTCCAACTCATTGATGTCCTGAGACAACCCCTTGGCCACATCCGCACCTATGAAAGAACCTACAGATTCCAACATTCCAAGTTTCAAAAAAGGTTTTGTCTGACCTTTGTTTTTTAGCTGATGTAAAAGGGCACCTAACTCTTGTGTACCTTTTTCTAAACCAGCAAGTAATAGCCTTCCTTCATGCGTCAGTCGTAACGGACGAGCGTCTCTTTCAAAAAGTCTGAAGCCCAGTTTCGTTTCAAAGCTTTTAATCGACTGAGAAATTGACGACTGAGAGACATGAAGACGCTGTGCAGTGGAAGAAAAAGAGTGAGAGCTTGCCGCTTCAAGAAAAATCGCAGCATTCCTTGTTAAAAGAGAATCCTCTAAGAGCGAATCGTTTTCCATAGCCATCATAAGTAAACGCTAATACTATTAATTAAATTAATCACTTCTAATTCACAAATTCATTATAAATAACTAAACTTTTTTCATAATCCTCATTTTTCAAGGAACTAAGAATGCCGAAAGTAATTCACAATCTTCCTATTACTGGCATTGCCAGCTTTGCTAAATATCCCATCTGTACCGATCTTGACCAAATCGACGACGCCGACATGGTTGTCATGGGAATTCCTTACGACATGGGTGCTCCTTACCTGAGCGGTGCTAAGTTCGGGCCAAGAAGAATCCGTGAAGTATCTTGTCATTACGGCCGTGGTCCCGCAGGTTTCTGGGATCCGGAAAGAATGGAGCAATATTTAGAAGCACCGGTCAAAGTAGTTGATGCCGGAGACGTTGATATGGATCCGATGGATTTCCACAAGAGCTTTGAAAACGTCACAGAAGCTGTCAGGAAGATCGTTTCTAAAGGTGCAATTCCTGTCATGATGGGCGGAGACCACTCTGTTACCATCCCTCAAGCCATGGCAATGGACATGTACGATGACATTTGCATCGTGCAATTTGATGCGCACTTGGACTTCGGAAAAAGAACTTGGACGAACGGAAGTCCAATGAGAATGATTTCCGAGATGCCACATTTCACAAAGATGTGCCAAATCGGCATGAGAGGTCTAGGCAGCAATACCCGTGAAGACTTTCAAGCCGCTTATGCCTATGGTTCTGTTGTTATTCCTTCTCGTAAAGCATTAGAACTCGGAGCACAGGAAGTCATCAAGATGATTCCGGAAGCCAAGAATTATTTTGTGACCATTGACATTGACGGATACGACATGAGCACCGCCCCTGGTGTTGGCTCTCCTTCTCCAGGAGGCTTGAACTACAACTTTGTCACCGATGTTCTTGAAGGCATCGCCAAGAAAGGCAACGTTATCGGCTTTGACTTAGTTGAAGTTGCTCCTCAATATGATCCGACAGGCATCACTCCAAGACTGGGAGCTATGACCATGTTGGCTTTCATGGGCTTCATCATGAAAGAAAGAGAAAAGAAAGGCTTACTGAAAAACAAAAAAGCTGAATAACTTTTCTTCTTAACAAGAGCACAGAGCGGTTGAAAGCCGCTCTTTTCTTTTTTAGGAGTTCTCCTAGGAAAAGTCTTCTCTAGACAAAGAGAACCATTCCATTATCATGGAAAGAACAACTAGAAAAAACGATAATCCTAAGGAACAAGCATGAACTTAACTTATCTTTGGCTCATCTGTGCCATATCCTTGGCATGCGCTGATTTGCTTCTCGGAACGGCTTATCTTCTTATCCTCGGCATCGCAGCCGCTCTGGCTTTTCTGGTTTCTCTTTTTACAGACTCTTTCACAGCTCAAGCTTGGGGATTTGTTCTATTTTCAGTCATCGGTGTACTTTTCTACAGCCTCCGGAGGAAGAGCTCATTAAAGCAGACAATCAATTCCGAAAAGCTTCAGAATATTAATGAAGGACAGCTTGTAGAAGTCCATTATTGGGATAAGTACGGCAGAACTAAAGTCTTTTACCGAGGGTCTCACTGGGAAGCCGTCCCTCTCAAAGGGAACCTTCCAACTCCGGGCGTATGGGAAATAATCGGCATGACCGGAAACACACTAATCATCAAATTTATCAATAACAAATAAGGAGAACTTGAATGGAAGCAGAAAATGTTGTGTTATTGGAGTGGGGGGCTCTCATTCCGGTTTTAATTATCTTTGCCGTCATTTTTATCTACAAATCCGTGAAGGTAGTTCCCCAACAAGATGCTTGGGTCGTAGAACGCTTTGGAAAATTTAATGCCGTTTTGCAACCGGGTCTGAATTTCATCATCCCTTTAATTGACAAAATCGCTTACCGTCACTCCCTTAAAGAAATTCCTTTAGATACCTCGAGCCAAATCTGCATTACCAAAGACAACACTCAACTTCAAGTCGATGGAGTGCTCTATTTTCAAGTCACAAACCCTGAGCTGGCCAGCTATGGAACATCAGACTATGTGATGGCGATTACCCAGCTAGCTCAAACTTCTTTAAGAAGTGTTATTGGAACCATGTCTTTGGATAAGACATTTGAAGAACGTGATGAAATTAACGCGCGAGTCGTACAGGCAGTAGATGAAGCAGCTCAAACGTGGGGCGTTAAAGTCTTAAGATATGAAATCAAAGACCTAACACCGCCAAAAGAAATTCTTAGAGCCATGCAGCTTCAGATTACCGCTGAAAGGGAAAAACGTGCGGTCGTAGCGGCATCAGAAGGCCAAAAACAAAAGGAAATCAATATTGCGGAAGGCAATCGTGCCGCTTTAATCGCACAATCGGAAGGTGAAATGCAAGCTGCAATTAATAAAGCGGAAGGAGAGGCCAGAGCCATCGAAGCAGTTGCCAAAGCACAAGCTGAAGCCATCCGTGTAGTGGCCGACTCAATTGCCCAGCCAAGCGGCATAGCTGCCGTTAACCTTCAAGTAGCGGAAAAATACGTAGAAGCCTTTGGAAATGTCGCTAAAACCAACAATACCATGCTTCTGCCTGCTAACTTTGCCGACATGGGCTCAATGATTGCCACTGCCATGACTATCGTCAAAGAAACCAAAGCTCAACAGTAATTTCTTCCTTCCTTGGATGAGAGAAGTTTTAAGACCAACTTCTCCATCCAATTTTTCTTCTAAATTTCCGTTGGCAATTCGTGGACAATCTCGTTTTTATCTTTCTCTTCCAGAGCACTGAAAAGTTTTAATGCGTAAACAACTCCGCCGACAAGGCAGGCCATTCCAACCACAAGAGAGACCGGAGGAAGCTTCCACTCATAGACATGGGCCCATACCACAGAAAAAATAGTTTCGAAAACCAGCATCTGACCAACGAGAGCTGTCGGAACTCTTTGGCTCATAGCATTCCAGAGTGCCGTTGCTACAAAAGAACACATAACACCGGCAAAAAGACTCCATCCTACGAAGTCAACCGGCTGAGGGCCTAAGAACTGCGGCATATCAGCCTTCAGATACCATACCAGTACATATAAAACCAACCCGAAAGGAAGAAGAAGACTGCACTGCATGCTTGTGAAAAACACCGGACTAACTTTCGGATGTTCTAACAGCCAATCCGCATTTTTGATAGGGTACCAAGTCCAAGCAACCGTGGATGCAATTGCAAAAGCGGTTCCGATAGCAAAATTCACCGCGCTATTTCCTGAAGAAAAGGACTCGACTAGGCCGTTATAGTTAGAAAAGGCCAATCCGAGAAGAATCAAGCCGAGCGGGAAAACCAGCTGAGAATTAGGCAGGTAACGTTTGCCTTTTTTCCGGTCTCTTTCGTTAGCAATAATAGCGACCAGCACAGGGATTAAGCCAAAGAAAGTTGCTGCAAGAGGTACACCTGCATACTGAATCGCTGTAAACAGGAACCACGGCTGAATAAGGTTGCCAATCATTGTCAGCACAAAAGCGAACTTCCAATCTTTGAAACTGATCTTAGAAAGGTACGTCTTTTGGATCCAAAGTCCGAGCAACGCAGTCAACCCCATTACTATGGCTCTTGCAATGGAAATATATAAAGTGTCATAGCCCGGAAGGACAATCGGGAGCAAGTAAGTAAGGCCCCACAGAGCACAAGCAAGGAGGCCAAATCCAACACCTAACAGCATTTTTTATATTCTCCGAAGGAGATACCACTGTACTATTGTTCAGCTGCTTAGGTGTCCCTTATTTAAAAATTTAAGGAAGTTCAATAAATAATTTTTATGCTTTGGCTACTTGAAGGACTGTTTTAAGAACTCTGCTAGTCTGCCTCGGAAAGGTGAATTATTGTCTGAAAAAACTCCAAGGTAACTCTTTCCCAGGACGTCCCAAACTTCAGCTTGTTCAGGCAGCACTGCCGATAGCAGCGCCTGCTCCGTTTTTCTAACGAAGTCATCTTTCTGAGGTTTAACAACCACTAACGGACATTGAATCGTTGGAAGTACTTCCATCGGCTCCAATGCGTCGGATTTAAGTAATTTAGAAATCACATCCCCAACAACGGGCCCGTACCTCTCTTTGAGCCAACCTTTTCTGGTCGCATAGATAGACTCAACAACCAACGCTTTCACTTCGCTTGGATGAGCGGCGGCAAAACGAAGGGCGGCATCTGCGCCTACGCCTTGGCCCAGAACAGCCAAACGATTCATGCAGTATTTTTCTAGATTTCCCGGAACCTCATTTATGGCTTTCCAAGCAGTTTCCCCGTCTGTGGCAATACCGGCAAGAGTCGTTGAACCTTGACTATGGCCGATACCGCGATAATCAAAGAGACCTACGGCATATCCTTCCAATGCCAAATAAGCGACTTGCTGCAAGTTGTAGGACATGTTGAATTGCCCCGAATGGAAAAAGAGAACAAAACCTCTGCAAGACTGCCCTTTAGATAACCTTGGCTGGAGAACTTGATAGCAAACCGACTCTTTATCTGAAATGGATGCCTCACCATACTCAGCTGTTAAACCGTAATGCTGAGCGCTCCAATAAGGGAGCGATGTTCCTCGGAAAAACATGCTCTCAGTCATATCAGATAAAAAACTCATTCTCTTCTCCGATGAGGAAATTTTTGGGAAAGTCTTTTCAGTTTAATCTTTTGGCTTACAAATGTGCCTAAGGTATATCCATGACCTTTGGTTCTTTAACCGAGGTAGCAGCACTTCCTCGGCCTCTCAAAAATGAACTATATGTTTAGACTCTTTGTAGTCTGTTTTTATTATGAAGTATAGTTATAGTTAGTAGTCTTTTTAATTCTAAAAAGAAAACCTTTCGTACTTAAGTTTAAAGTTTAGAAAACAAACTATCTTAGGTTCAACGTCATGCGATTAGAGAAAGATTCTTTAGGAACGCTTGAGGTTCCTGACAACGCTTATTACGGCATTCAAACTGTCAGATGCGCAGCCAATCACAACGTCACCAATCACACTTTCTGCGAACTTCCACGAATCCAGAGAGCCCTTGCAGAGATAAAGAAAGCTTGTGCAATAACTAATCAACAAATTGGTGCCTTAGAGAAAGCTAAGGCGGAAGTCATCGTTCAAGCTTGTGATGAAATTATTGCCGGTAAATTCCAAGATCAGTTTCCAATCAATGTTTGGCGCTCACACGGAACAGGGGCCAACATGAATGTCAATGAAATCATTGCTAATAGAGCCAATGAAATATTGACTGGCCACAAGGGCTATGAAGAAGTCCATCCCAACACTCATGTGAATATGTGTCAGTCCTCCAACGATGTCTATCCGACCGTACAGTCCATTGTTCTATACAGACAGATTGGCGAGGCCCTAGAATCCGTCCAGCTGTTGGAAGACGCGTTAGGTCACAAAGCTAAAGAATTCAAAAACATCGTAAGGCTCGGTCGGACCTGTTTACAAGATGCCGTACCCAATACTTTCGGTCAAGTTTTTGGCGGTTGGCAGCACATGATTCATCGCTTGAAGAACAGACTTGCTGACTATCGCGATGAGTACACGAGTGTAGTTTTAGGCGCAACAGTCCTCGGTACAGGAATGGGCCAAATGCCCGGCTATTCCGAACATATTATGGACAACCTCTCCCAGGTATTAGGTTGGAAAGTTCAGTGGCCTTCATGGGACGAGGAAGTCATTCAGGACAGTGCGGCTTTTGACGGTATGCAAAACTGTGACCATTCACTTGTCCTCGCAGGTCTGTTGAAAGCTCTTTGCTGTGCGGCAGGAAGAATTTCTAAAGATCTCTGTATCCTTTCATCAGGTCCGAAACACGGTTTCGGAGAAATCAATCTTCCCCAAAAAGCAGACGAGGATTATTCCTCGGTGCCTCAGCTCATGTTCGAAATTATGCAGCAGTCCATTATTACCGATCAGGCTGCTACTTTAACAGTCAATGAAAATGACAGTGATGAAGCCATCACAGACAGTCCAAGCTTCATGGGTCTAATGGAAACATTGGACAACATTACGGAGGGCTTCAAAATCTTCGCAGAAGATTGTATTTCCGGCATCACAGTAAATGAAGAAAAAGTAAATACGAATGCAGAAATGTCAACATCTTTGGCCACGATGGTCAGCGCATTGTTCGGATATCAGGTCGGTACCAGAATTGCTCATCGTGCTTGGAATGAAGGCATCTCTTGTCGAGAGGCTGCTTTGGAAGAAAATCTTCTGACTCAAGAGCAAGCAAACGATCTATTCGATATTCAAAAACTGACCGACAGAGAGGCGTTAGTACAGATGTTTGCCAAATACGGCCCCTTGAGAAACATTAAGTAAGTTGAGGCACAAAATGAAAAACCTTACCAGCTCAATTACATGGTCCGCTTACCCTGAATATCCTCGTGCCATACTCTCCATCCTTCAGGTAATTGGAACCGCAAAATCCAAAATCGGACTCGTTTCTGAAGACACCTCTCGAGCAATTGAAGAAGCTATTCAAGAGGTTATGCAGAATTCATTTGATTGGAAGATCTTAGGAGTTTCTGATCTTTCTTTGACAAAGAAAATCCTTGAAGACGTCATATCCAAAATTCCGGAAAATTTACAGCATGAGGCCAGAGAGGCCTTAACTGCGGGATATTCTCCCTATGCGCTTTTCTTAACTGCCAAAGAGTATGTCATTCTTCGAGAACTTCGGCTTTTGCTTGACTCAACAACCAATCTAAAAAAGACGCTTTTACAAAAAGCCGAAGTCTTTTCCGGAGAATGCACATGTGCCAGAGACCACTTGAGGGATGCAGATGAAATTAATTTCTCCAGCGTATTCGAGGTATTCGAGCAAGGTATTTCCGAACAAGCCGAACTTATTGGCTGCTCACTTAGCCGCTGGAATATTAATTATTTAACCTCTTACAGACCTGGTTTAGAGGAGGCTCCGACAAACATATCGGGATTCCAACCGGCTCTGGGACAAGAACTGGAAAAACAGTTTGATCTTAAATTAGACAATCTGCCGGGACACTTAGATTTCTTGAACTTTGGAGTAAAACTGCTTAACTCGCACGCTCTGCTGCAAGGCCTCTCCACGCAGGTTTGGAGAATTGCAAACGACCTCAGAATTCGAGCTTCCGGTCCTAGAGGCGGCTTGAGTGAAATAACACTTCCGGCAGTTGCCCCCGGTTCTTCCATCATGCCGGGAAAGCTGAATCCGGTTATTGCAGAAATGATTTACGGAACATGTGATCAAGTGGATGCAGATCACGCCGGCATCAGCATGTCTCTCAAATCAGGATGGCTAGAGACAGCTTCTACCTCCTCTCTCTCTCTAAAAGCTTACCTTCAAAGCGTTGAACTATTAAGGCGTTCCATTGACTGCTTTACCAACCTATGCATTAGCAGCGTGGAAATTAACAAAAAGGCTTAGTTTTCAGAGGTCACAATGAGTATCAGTGGTTCTTATATCAAAGGCGTTCTTCTTGTTCTGCTAAGTGCGCTTTGTTTCAGCATCAGCGGAACTCTACAAGCTCTTGCCCCGGAGGGGTCAAATCCATTCATCATCACGGAGATGAGAATGATCATCGGATCCCTATTCCTTTATTTCTGGTGCCGAGCTTTTAAAAAGCTTCCCCATAGCTACAAAGACCTGCCTTGGAAATCACTTTTTATCTGTGCCATTTTCCTTCTGATAGGTCAGCTTTGCTTCTTCACGGGAATGGCGAATATCGGCGTAGCTGCCGGTGTTGTGATCTCTATTGGTTCTGCTCCGATCTTTGCTGCCATTATTTCCCGAATTTTTTTCAAGATCTCTCCACCCAAGGCTTGGTATGCGGCCACCTTTTTAGCCATAGCGGGAGTCGCGCTAATCAATGGGGGCGACCTAAATCAGTCCAGACTATTCTTTATCCTGATACTCCTCACCGACGGCTTGACGTACGCTGCCTACATCAATTTCAGCTCAAAACTCGGAGATAAGCTTGATAGCGATGCTGCAGTTATGCTGATTCTTGCGATTATTGCTCTAGTGCTTTCTCCAGTCCTCTTTATATTCCCTGTTTCTTGGACCTATTCCTCTTTAAACGGAATATTCGTTTGTCTCGGCCTCGGTATATTTACGGGAGGAATGGCATTTGCATTCTTAACCTCAGGGGCAAGACTTGTAAGTCCTGCCGTCGCATCTACTCTTTGTCTTGCCGAGCCCCTCGGAGCAGTCTGCTGGGGCATCTTTCTTCTTAAGGAAGACACTTCCTTCACCACCTTGCTTGGAATTGCCTCTGTCCTTTTGTCTATCATTGTTCTGGTATTTTTTGCCAAAGAGCCGAAGAAACCTTCTAATCCGAAGGCTCAAGAAATCTCACAAATGCAGAGCTCTTCAACAATTCCCGATGTCTAGTACACTAGTTTCTCATTGGAAGAAATGGGGAGCAGATTTTCATGAAGCTACAAGAAACCGGAGCCTTGAAGCCGAGCTGGCGTGCTTTTCTTCTTCTTTGTGAGGCACAAAGTTTCTCCAATGTAGCCAAGACTGTGGGTATTTCACAATCCGCCCTATCCAAAACGATTAAAGGTATTGAATCAGAACTTGGCTTTCCTTTATTTGACAGAACTAAACGTCCGATTGTTCCTACACCAGAAGCTCTACTTCTGAGAGAAGAATTATTAGTAATGTCTGCAGCAATCGATGAAAAAATTAAGAAACTGCGGCTTCAGAAAGATCTGCGTCCTACATTGCGTTTTGGCTGTGTTGACAGTGTATGCCGCTTCATCGTCCCTGCTCTTATTAATCATTTTGGAGACAGTCTTTCTAAGTTTTCACAGATCACCGCAAATTCAGGAATTCTTATCAAGAAGCTCCTATCAAACGAGCTTGATGTAATTTTGGTCAGCGGTTCCTTTGATGAAATAAGCGGGCTCTACCGCAGAAAGATCTTCACGGAACCTTCCTTAATTGTCCTTCCTCCGAAATTTGAAGCAATTAAAAAACAATGGAGTTGGCAAGATCTTCAGAAGCTAGAGCTACCTCTTCTTTCTTCATCAGAGTCGAGTGAGGCAAAAAGACTGAATGAGAGGTTCTTAAGCAGTTCCAGGCTCCATTTTTTTTCTCCCTATCAAATTGATTCTGATGAAATAATGATTTCATTGATTGAATCAGGAATAGGTTGGGCGATAACGCGCCCTTCAACACTCTTGGCTTCGCGAAAGGACAAACTTAGCGTGTCTTTAGTTCCGCTTCCTAAAGGAAATTTTGACCGGCACCTTTATTTGATGAGTAAAGAGAACTTTTTTATCCCAGAAGTTAATACCATTGAGTCGGTATGCAAATCGGTTCTTCAATCTGAAATCAAACCGCTTTTAAAAGAACTTCTTAAATATACAGAACTCTTTCAACTCGCTAAACAAATTAAGTAGAACTTAATTAAAAAAGAAACCTCTCTTCACTTTCTTGGCCGCTCGTATCCCCGCTTTTAGAGTGGTGTTATTCCATTGAAGAGCGCATCATCTGCCCGTTGCTCTAACCATAAATCAAATTTATAGGCACGATGTAATTTGGATTATTAGAAGTGCAAACGGACAGAGGTTCTCAGAAAATGGATATGAACCAAATATTTAAGGTCTTGAGAATATTTGGGCACCATCTTTCTAAAACAACTATCAATCCAAGGAGGAAGAAGGTCTCAGGACTCTGTACCTTCTGCTTTTATGATTACTCTTATTGAACTACTTATCGTCTTCGGAGCCATTTTCATGGGCGTCCGTCACGGGAGCTTAGCTCTAGGTTTTTGGGGCGGTTTGGGCTTAGTTGTATTGGGCGTATGCTTCGGTGTATTTCCTACTGCCCCTCCGATCGACGTTATGCTCATCATTTTGGCTGTCTGCATGTGCGCAGCCTGTATGGAAGCTGTCGGCGGCTTAGACATTCTTGTTAGAATTGCCGCCCGCATCATTCGTGCAAAACCAAAAATGGTCGGAGTTATCGCTCCGGTTGTCAGCTTCTTCCTAACATTCTTTGCTGGTACAGGAAACGCTGTCTACGCTATTCTGCCAGTGGTTTATGAAGTGTCTTACAACGCAGGTGTACGTCCTGAAAAGGCTATGGCCGGAACTGCGGTTGCAGGTCAGGTAGGCATTACTGCCAGCCCGATTGCCGCTGCTATGGCTGCTATGATTGGTTTGTTTGCTCAAAACAATCACGGAGATATTGGCTTAGGCTCAATCTTGATGATTACCTTCCCAGCCTGCTTAATCGGCGTTGTTCTCGGCTCTGCAATCTGCCTTCTGTTTGGTAAGGGTTTAGATGACGATCCAGAATATCAAGCACGTTTGAAAGCCGGTCTTGTTCTTCCTCCTCAACCAATCTCAAATCACAAGCTTCCTCCGCAAGCTTTATGGTCTGTTCTTATCTTCTTGGGCGCCATCGTTGTCATCGTTGCAGCCGGCTTCTTCCCTGAACTAAGAGTACTTCCGGGTCAAACCAAGGGCGTTGGAATGGCACTTGTAATCGAAGCGGTCATGCTCGCAGCCGGTGCTCTCATGATGCTCTTCTGCAAACCTGATGTTAAAAAAGTTGTTAAGAGCCCCGTCATGGAAGCTGCCGTTGTTTCTCTCGGATGCGTATTTGGTGTTGCTTGGATGGCTGACTCCTTCATTGCTGCTAATAAGGAAATCTTCCTTCAGGTTGCTGGGCAATTAGCGCAAACCGCTCCCTGGCTGTTCTCATTCATTCTTGCCGGTATGTCTGCCTTGTTGGCAAGTCAAGGTGCTACTACTCGTGCCATCATGCCTCTGGGATTTGTTCTTGGCATTAACCCCTGGTACTTGATTGCAATGTTCCCAGCTGTTAACTGCTTGTTCATTCTCCCGACTTCCGGCCCAGCATTGGCTGCAGTTGGTATGGACCGTTCCGGTACTACTTATATTGGCAAATACGTCCTTAATCACTCCTTCCAGTTACCCGGCATTTTGATGGTAGCCATTGCAGTGTTGTCTGCCTTTGCAATCGTCCAATTGTTCGTAATTTAATAAAACCTTTACGAGCTAGCTAAAAGAAACCCGGCCGCAGCCGGGTTTCTTATGGTCAGAAGATCGGAAGTCTGAATGATTTCTCTAGGGATTCATCTTCAAATTAATCAACTAAATGAATCTCTCCCCCGTCTTCTACTAACCGATAATCGTATTTTTTCTTGCCGTTAATTTCTTCAAGCCATGCGGCACGAGGTTCCTCAATATCCAAATTGGCATTGATAAATCTTTCAGCCTCAAGTTTGGTCGCGAAATTTTCACATCCGTCCGAATACTCTACGATTACCTGCGTTACTACGTCTCTTCTCATTCCTCTGCCTTTGCCATCTTCGCAATGATATATGCCACACTAGCTGTCAGCTTCTGAGCATAATCTATATGCAGGAACTCATTGGGACCATGCGCATTCGATTTGGGCCCTAACACCCCTGCAACTACGAATTCAGCACTCGGCCATTCTCTAGAGAAGACGTTGAGCAGTGGGATGGAAGCACCCATTCCTAAATAACAGAAATCATTGCCCCACAAAGACTTAGACGCTTTTTTGAAAGATTTCTTCAGCCACTTTTTCGGCTCTTTAGCGACCCAACCGTTGCTCATCACAACGGGCTCATAATCTACCTTGGCATTAAACGGCGGATGTGCCGTAACAACATCTTTAAATGCCTGAGATGCTAAAGAAGCTTCCACGTTAGGAGGCAGTCTCATGCCAATCTTGATTTTCGTCCAAGGTCTTAAAACGTTTCCGCCGTTTTCTACTGAAGGAATTCCGTCGGCTCCGGTAACCGTCAATGCCGGTTCCCAATTTCTGCGCAAGATGCATTCCATCGGCTCATCACAGAGCGGAGAAGTCTCGCCGGCCCACGGGAATTGTTCCCAAGCTTTATCACCCAAAATCTTGGCAATCTTCTTGCTCTGCTTGAGAATATCGCTTGTCAAAACAGTGTGGAAAGGAATGCCAATGACTTTTCCGGTCTTTGAATCCTCGACTCTGTCAAGCAAACTTCGGAGAATCATAAAGGAGCTGGGAACAATCCCGCTGGCCTCTCCGGAGTGAACTCCCTCTTTCAGCACCTCGACTTTAATAGCGCCGCCAATCATTCCACGGAGAGAATTTGTAATCCACAAACGGTCATAATCCCCGCAGCTGCTGTCTAAAGCTACAACCAGACCAATATCGCCCAACTGCTCTTCTACATGCTTCAGATAGGTTTCATAGTGAGCGGAGCCCGATTCTTCGCAGGTTTCAAATAGGCCTACGCAGCGAGGATGAGAAATATTTAATTCTTGCAGTGCCTTCACTGCAGATAAGGAGCAGAAGAAGGAATAACCGTCGTCGGCTGCACCCCGGCCGTAAAGTTTTCCATCTTGGACAACAGGTTTCCAAGGACCTTTATCCTCATCCCACCCAAGGTTAGGAGGCTGCTTATCCAAATGTCCGTAAAGAAATACAGACTCTTTTGCCGTGTTTCCCTCGCTGGCTTCAATTTCTACGTAAAGACACGGAGGAAAGCCTTCTTCCTGAACGATTTTCGTGGAGAGACCTTTAATATCTTGTTTCTCAACCCAATCCTTAGCAAACTCTACGGCCTTGAGAAGTACTCCGTTTTCTTCCCACTTTTTATCAAAATCAGGAGAGAGAGCCGGAATCTCAATAAAATCTTTTATGCCTTGCTCTGTCGTCTGATTCCACTTATCTTTAACTTGTTCGAAGATTTTCTCTATCATCAGTTCATATCCTTGACTACTACGGCATTTTGATGGAGCAGATCTTTAAGCTGCAGGCTAAGTTCCTTAGCCGCATCGTGCTGAAAGTTACCGCCGACTAACACACGATATAAACCATCCTTATCCACAATCTTAGCCGTTGGAAGAGTGTTTTCCTTCAAAACGGATTCAATCTTCTTTTTGAGGTTCTCAGCATTAGGCTGTGATTTAAAAACACCCAACTGAACGGAATAACCGCTCGCCTCGGCCTTGTGAACAACCTTTTCTACCTTACCGACCCCCGAAGAGCCGTCAGCCATGACAAACACGCCTTCCTCGATATATTTCACTTCTGACTTATTGTTCTGGTCCGGTGCCTTCTCCTCAGATACCGAGATAGTCTCTGCTGTAAGGATAGGAGTCGGCTCTTTCTTTTCTTGAATCAGACGACTGATGGCTTGGTCTGCCAAGTCGCTTTCAGAGGCTTCGGAAATGGTCTGAACAGTCTCCGCGGCCGTGGCCGTTTTGCTGTTGGACTTCAGTATCGGCACAATAACCGGTGCTGCCGCAAGAAGAGTCTTGCGGACTGCGGAATCATTATCCCATTCACCCTTGGCGATTTGCTCTCGCGTAATTCTTTCTACTTTTAGTTTTGCCGTCCCTTTACCGGCATAGCCAAGTTTAGTCGCCGCAGCATAAGACAGATCGATGATTCTGTTATGCAAGAAAGGACCTCGGTCATTAACGCGAACAATAGCGGATCTTCCGTTCTCAAGATTTGTCACTTTAGCGTAGCTAGGAAGTTCCATTGTCTTATGGGCGGCCGTCATTTTGTACATATCATAGACTTCTCCCGAAGAAGTCTTCTTACCATGAAACTTTTTACCGTACCAAGAACCGTAGCCGATCTGAACCATGGACTTATCCCCGGTGACGGGATAGTAGCGCTTGCCCATCACCGTATAAGGTTTGTTAGTGGCAGCAATAGGTTTTTCGACAACCGGCGTGGCATCACGCATGTCCATTTTTGATAAAGAAAATACTCCGGGAGGACCGTCATCTTCGAAATACTTACCGCCTTTATTTGAAGAACAAGCCGTAAGAAGTGAAAATGCAGCAAATATCGCTATCCAACCTACGATTCTCATCCTTCTCTCCTGACAATAAAAACTATTTCTTGCGCGGTCTTCTTCTGCTTCCGGCAGAAATGCGCATCAACAAGCCACAGCAAATACCGAGTATAAGAAATGCTGTTCCGCCATAGCTCATAAACGGCAAGGGTACGCCTACCACGGGCAAAATTCCGCTGACCATGCCCATGTTCACGAAAGAGTACATCAAAAAGATTGCCGCGATTGCCCCCGCAATTAAGCGCTCAAATAAGGTCTTAGCACGGCAGGCGATATAAAGTGTTCTGAAAATCAAAGCTGAATACAAAATCAGAAGACCCACATCGCCCAAAAATCCAAACTCTTCCGAGTAAACAGCAAATAAAAAGTCACTGGTTCTTTCCGGAATAAAGTCTAGGTGAGCTTGTGTACCGTTCATCCAGCCTTTTCCGACAATTCCGCCTGAGCCTATCGCAATAATGGCTTGAATGGTATGGAAGCCTGCACCGAGAGGATCTGAACTCGGATCCAACAAAGTCAGCACGCGCTGTCTCTGATAGTCGTACATCATAGTCCACGCAATCGGGATCGAGACCAAAACACCGCAAACTAAAGCCGCCAAAACTTTCCAGCTGAGTCCGGCAAAAAAGATGACCGCAAAACCGGCGCAGAATACCAAGATAGAAGTTCCAAGGTCAGGCTGCTTCAAGATTAATGCCACAGGAATGACCAAGAAAAGGGATGCAATCACGTAATCCCACCACCGCAAGTATTCGTCTCTCACCTGGAAATACCAGGCAATAAACAGAGGGACGGCAATTTTCATAATCTCGGAAGGCTGAATTCGGCCCACTCCGATATCAAGCCAGCGCGTCGCACCCTTAATGGTGACGCCAAACAGCAAAGTTGCCAGCAGCAGTAAGATCCCGATGACGTAAATAGGCACAGACATGTTCTTTACCCACTTCATCGGGACTAAGCCAACCACCAGCATAGCAGCCGCTGCTACAGCAATATTTCGAATTTGCCCCTCGATACGCCATGGGAAGCTGTATCCCGCAGAATACAGCGCCACAAAGCCCACTGCAGTTAGAAGAGAGACAATCACAAGCAAAGGCCAGTCAATGGCCAACAAAAACTCCATTAAGCCGATAGCGGCCTTTTTATACCAAGGAACGGGAGCATCTCCGTAATAATTCTTGTAGAGGTTCATCGTTGAGCTCCTTTTGTTTCCGGAGTTGTTTTAGTAGGAGTTTTACGAACAGCCTGCACTTTCTTTGTTTTTTGTTCCTTGTCCTTTTCTTTGTTTTTGTCTTCCTTCTTTGCCTCATCTTTCTGCTGTGCAGCTTCTTCTTTGGCCTTCAAACGCTCTACTAAGTAGTAATCCAAAATCTTTCTGGCTGCAGGAGCTGCTGCTTGCGCACCGAAGCCTCCGTTTTCCACCAAGATGGCTAAAGCAATCACCGGTTTATCATAGGGAGCAAAAGCAATGAAGAGAGAGTGGTCGCGGTGTCTTTCACGAATCTTGTTCTTATCGTATTTTTCACCTTGCTTAATACCTAAGACCTGAGCGGTACCGGTTTTCCCGACTACCTCGTAGGGAGCCCCGGCAAAAGTCGATCGGCCTGTACCCTTCTTCGTTACTTCATGCATCGCACTTTTAACTAACTTCAGGTATTCGGGCTTGAACGGGATTTTTCCTACCGGCTCTCTGGCTACGTACTCCTCTTCTCCGGTTGTCGGATTTTCAATTTTCTTAACCAAGTGAGGCTTCATGACTATCCCGTCATTAGCCAAAGTTGCAACCGCATGGGCCAACTGAAGCATGGTAAAGGCGTTATAACCCTGTCCGATACCAACGGAAATGGTGTCTCCGGTAAGCCACTTACGCTTAAATCTCTTTTCCTTCCATTCTTTAGACGGGAGAATGCCTCTTACCTCACCTTTCAAGTCAATGCCCGTAATCTGACCGAAACCGAAAGGAGCCAAAGAATCATGAATCTTATCGATACCCATGTCCTGAGCTAAAGAGTAGTAATAAACGTCACTTGAGACCACAATCGATCTCTTCATATCGACCGGCCCGTAGCCTCTTCCATGTGTGGAATCTCGGAAAGTGTGGTTGCCGAGCTGGAAAGTACCGCGGTCTTGAATAACGCGGTTCGGATCTCTAACCCCCAACTGTGCAGCAGAAAGTGCCAAGAAGGGCTTAATGGTGGAGCCGATTGGATAAGCGCCTCTCAATGCTCGATTAAGCAGCGGTTTATCCTCATCGTTATTGAGTTCATCCCAAGTCTCTTGATCAATACCGTCGACGAATAGGTTCGGGTCAAAGCTAGGATTGGAGACAAAAGCCAGCACGTCACCGGTTGCAGGTTCAATCGCCACGATGGCACCTCTTCTGCCGTCCAAAACCTTAGTAATTTCTCTCTGCAAACCCATATCCAGAGAAAGAATCAAGTTAGAACCGGAGGTTGCAGGACTCTTAGATAAAGACCGAATCGGACGGCCGGAAGCACGGACCTCCAACTCTTCAATACCGGGCTTGCCGTGCAGTACATCTTCATAGCTTTGTTCGAGACCGAGTTTGCCGATGTTAAGAGTTCCGGAGTACTCAGCTTCTTTGCCGCTTTTTTCCAAAGCCGCCTGATCACGCTGGGAGATACGTCCGATATAACCAACGACGTGTGCCGCATCCTTTCCTTGCGGATAGTAGCGATGCATGCGCGAACGAACCTCAACGCCGGGAAACTTCCATGCCTGCGCAATAAATCTCGCAACGTCTTCATCGGTCAGATTGCTCTTTAACGGCACAGGACTCAAACGAGGCAATTCATCCTTTAAACGATAAAAACGCTTCTTGTCATACTTAGTGATTGGAATAATTTTTTCCAAGGCTTCAATTGTCTTGGCAAGCCCAACTACCTTCCCCGGAGTAATTTCCAAGGTATAGATTGGCTCGTTTGCTGCCAACAGCTCTCCGTTCTTATCCATGATGATGCCGCGGCGCGGAGGATGGGCAGTTTCTGTTTTTCGGTTGGCTTCTGCCTTGATGATGAAATTATCGTACTCAAGAATTTGCAGGTAAAAGAACCGACTGGCCAAGAGCAAAAAGAGAATGATCGTGACAAAACAGAAGAATACCGATCTTCTCCGAAAAGTTGAGATTTGTTTTAGTTCTTCGGCCGTTAAGCGAGTCGCCATTGCGTTCTACCTTACGATTTGAGAGAGATAAAACGACGAGTCAGAATAAAGCACCAAGCAGGCCAGAGCACTACACCCATTAAGGCGCGCGTAAACCATCCCCAATCAATTTGCAGAGAACCGAAGCAGAAGCTTTCAATAACCAGCAAAATCGGAGGAATCATGAAGACTGGCAGAATATTAATGGCTTGACCCACAGGCTGCAGCCATTGAAGACGCTGGCTCATAGCTTCCGCACAGAATACGACCAAGCAAAAAGCTAAGGAATTTTGTCCGAAAACAGCAGCCGAATCCGTATCTACCAACAAGCCTAAAAGGAATGCCAGCCAGTAGTAGATTTTCTGAGGCTGATAAATGCCCCAAAAAACCAATGTCATCACCAGCAGATTAGGAAAGAAAGGCCACTCCGTAAAAGGAAGCAGACCGATACCCCAGCTCAGAGCTATAGAACCGTAAATCCAATAGTTGCTGGAAAAAGCCGGATCAAAGAAAGTCCGATCAGGCCTGCGTCGTGTTTCATAGCCTTTAGAGAACTCACTCACGAGGGGCCCTCCTTCTTGTCTGACCGTCTGCGCTCTCCTCCTCTGCTTCCATGCTAGGAAGGGGCTTAACGTTCGGGTCAACCATCAAAACCAAAACAGCATCCTGTTTGCCGATGCTCTTCGGAGCTTCAACCGTGACTTCAATATAAGCACCGGTTTCGCCTGGAACAGCGGAAATGACGGTACCGACAGGGATACCTTTCGGATAAATGCCGTCAAGACCTGAGGTGACAACTTTTTCGCCGACTTTGATTTTATCCGTATACGGCAGATCGCGGGTCTGAAGTCTCGTATCGTCACCGGTTCCGTGGACTATGCCGCGGACACCGGAATCAACAAAGAGAACCGGGACTTCTTGGTTTTTATCTTGGATAAGCTGGATTTGGCTGGCTCGAGGAGCAACATGCATCAGCTGGCCTGCCAAACCTTGATCAGAGACGACCGGCATACCGACCTGCAATCCGTCGTTAGAGCCGCCGTCGATCTGGAATCTTTGTGTGAAGCCGTCAGACAAAACTCTTCTGACGGAAAACATTTCTGAACGAACCGGCAAAGTCTTCTTTTGAACGAGCATCTGCTTGAGAATACGGTTTTCTTCGTCCAAGGTTGTCAGACGAGAGATCAAAACCTTGTTTCTAGCCAATTCTTCCTGAAGCCGCTCGTTTTCTTTAATCATGGAAGATTTGGATCGCAAACGATCTGCCGCTCCTTCAGCTAACCTTACAGGAGCGTTCAGAGTGTTGTAGGCAGCATTTGAAACAACGGACAAGCCGCTTCTGACCGGCTCCATCATCCTCATCTGATGGTCTACGACCATCAGAAGGACGGAGATTACTGCAAAGAAAGCAAAACTGGTTACAGAAGAGGGCTTGGGTCCGAAGAACTTCTTACCAGGAGTGGGGGCTGCCATTAGTTTGTATTACCGCTAACCGAAGCAGAAGATGGAGTCTTCGATCTTGCCAATACCTTCCAAAGCGATACCGCAGCCGCGAACAACGCAGCTCAGAGGATCATCAGCGACAACGACCGGCAAACCCGTTTCTTCCATCAGCAGACGGTCTAAGTCTTTGAGAAGTGCACCGCCTCCGGTAAGCATTAAGCCTCTGACTGCAATATCAGCGCCCAATTCCGGCGGAGTCTGTTCCAGAGCCTTGTTGACGGCACCGACGACCTGGTTCAGCGGTTCATTCAATGCTTCAAGAACTTCGTTGCTGGAAATGGAGAAGGCACGTGGAACACCTTCAGCGATGTTGCGGCCTTTCACTTCAAGTTCTCTCACTTCGCTTGAAACGAAGGCAGAACCGATTTCTTTCTTAATGTATTCAGCCGTCGGTTCCCCGATCAACATGCCGTAGTTTCTGCGGATGTAATCAATGATTGCCTGATCGAACTTATCGCCGCCGACGCGAACGCTGTTAGCGTAAACGATACCGCCGAGAGAAATAACACCGACTTCAGTTGTACCGCCGCCGATATCGATAACCATGGAACCGATAGCTTCGGAGACCGGCAGCCCGGCCCCGATAGCGGCGGCCATTGGTTCTTCAATTAAGAAGACCTCCTTAGCTCCCGCAGCTTCAGCGCTTTCTTTAATAGCTCTTCTTTCAACTTGAGTGGAGCCGTAAGGCACACAAATAACGATTCTCGGGCGCGGAGTAAAAATGCTGGGAGTATGAACTTTCTTAATAAAGCTCTTAAGCATTTGTTCGGTTACGGTGAAATTGGCGATAACACCGTCTTTCATCGGACGAATAGCGTCGATGTTTCCCGGGACGCGGCCAAGCATACTTTTTGCTTCTTTACCGACAGCACGAACGTCCAATTTGTTCGAGTTACCCTTATCAGTACGAACTGCCACTACGCTTGGTTCATTAAGAACCATCCCTTTACCGCGGCAATAAATTAAAGTGTTAGCGGTTCCTAGGTCGATTGCGAGATCGTTGGAGAAATAATTTCTCAAGCTGCCAAACATCAAAACTCCCTGCCTTTAGAGGCGGCACTCTGCGCACATAAATAATAAATAAACCAAAATGATAGACTAAAAAAGGTTATTCTTGTTCGATTGTGTGACCGTTCTTTACGTGCTGAAACAACAGGCGTAAAAAGAACAAAAAATTTTTAATTTGATTAGGTGCAAATATGTCCTTGACTTTAAGCGATGTCCGCAGAATCGCTGATCTGGCTCGTATCGACCTCTCCGATGAAAAAGCCCCGGAGTTGATGAGCCAGCTAAATGACATTCTTGGAATGGTTGAACAAATTCAATCTATTAATACCGAAGGGATTGAGCCTATGCCTCACCCGTTCGGCGGAGCTCAGCGCCTTCGTCCGGATGACGTAACCGAACATAATCGCCGGGAAGAGAATATGAAGAATGCCCCCGATGAAATGGACGGTCTTTTCCTAGTACCTAAAGTAATTGAGTAAAGGAATAGTAATGACGGATTTAACACAAGCGACGGTTGCAGAACTCAGTTCTCTGTTATCTGCTAAAAAAGTGTCTTCAGAAGAAGTCACCAAAGCATACCTTCAAAAAATCGAAGATACAAAAGAACTTAATGCTTACCTTGACGTTCGCCCTGAAGTCAGCCTCGCCCAAGCTAAAGAAGCTGATAAGAAAATCGCCGCCGGCGAAGCCGGTCCTTTAGCCGGCGTTCCTATCGCCCACAAAGATATTTTCGTAACAAAAGAATGGGCAAGCACAGCTGCCAGCAAGATGCTTGAAGGATACATGAGCCCGTTCGACGCTACGGTGGTTGAAAAACTTAAAGAAATCAACATGGTTTGCTTAGGCAAGACCAACTGCGATGAATTTGCCATGGGTTCTACCACAGCAAACAGCGCTTACGGCAAAACCTACAATCCTTGGGACAAAAATGCAGTCCCCGGCGGTTCCTCCGGCGGAGCTTCCTCCTGCGTGGCAGCTCGCATTGCACCGGTTGCTACAGGTACTGATACCGGAGGTTCCATCCGCCAGCCGTCTGCTTTCTGCGGCGTAACCGGCATCAAGCCGACTTACGGCCGTCCAAGCCGCTGGGGCATGATTGCATTTGCCTCCAGTCTTGATACGGCAGGCATCATTGCTCAAACCGCCGAAGACTGCGCTCTGGTTTTGTCACACATCATCGGGTTTGATAAACGCGATTCCACCAGCATTGAACTTCCTCCGGAAGATTTGACGGTTTCTTTAAACGACGGCGTCAAAGGATTAAGAATCGGCGTACCTAGAAAGTGGCTGGACAAAGTGGCTCCGGGCCTTAAGGCAGCTCTTAACGATGCCTTGCGTCAATATCAAGAACTCGGTGCAGTGCTTGTAGACATTGATTTACCGACCGCCGACTTAGGCGTTCCCGTCTACTACATCATCGCTCCTGCCGAAGCCAGTTCCAACCTCAGCCGTTTTGACGGCGTTCGCTACGGCCACCGAGCTCAGAAGTACGATGATCTTCTCGACATGATCAAACGCAGCCGTGACGAAGGATTCGGGCCGGAACCTAAGCGCCGTATTCTTATCGGAACATACGTTCTTTCCCACGGCTATTACGATGCTTACTACATCAAAGCTCAACAGGTACGCCGCTTGATTGCTCAAGAATTCGACAACACCTTCAAAAACAGCTGCGATGTCATCTTCTGTCCGGTTTCTACCGATGCCGCGTTCAGTTTCGATGATAAGAGTGATCCGCTTTCTCTGTACTTGAGCGACCTCTTTACAGTCCCGGGATCTCTTGCCGGTCTGCCGTCCATGAGCGTTCCCTGCGGAATCAGCTCCAATAACCGTCCATACGGTTTCCAATTAATCGGTGCAAAATGCCGCGAAGCTCAGCTGCTTGGTGTTGCTCACGCATACCAGCAAGTTACTGACTGGCACAAGAAAGTTCCCGCAGGATACTAAGAAAGGAAAAAGACATGGAATGGGAAGTTGTTATCGGACTTGAGACACACGTCCAGTTATCTACAAAAAGCAAGATTTTCTCAGGTGCTTCTGCGGCCTTCGGTGCCGAACCCAATACTCACGCATGCCCGGTTGACTTGGCTCTTCCGGGATGCCTTCCGGTTTTAAACGAAGGTGCCGTTGAAAGAGCAATCAAATTCGGTCTTGCTATCGGCGCAAAAGTTGCCAACAAGAGCGTTTTTGCCCGTAAGAATTACTTTTATCCTGACCTGCCGAAAGGCTATCAGATCAGCCAATTTGAACACCCGGTGGTCATCGGCGGCAGCCTGACCTTCCCGGTTGAAAACGCTGACGGCACCACTTATAACAAAACAGTAAACCTTACCCGCGCACACTTGGAAGAAGATGCAGGCAAGAGCGTGCACGGCGTTGTTCACGGTAAGACAGGCATTGACCTTAATCGTGCCGGCACACCGCTTCTGGAAATCGTTACCGAACCGGAAATGAGAAGTGCTGCTGAAGCCGTCGGATATGCCAAAGCCCTTCACGACTTAGTCGTTTGGATTGGAATCAGCGACGGTGACATGCAAAAAGGAAACTTCCGCTGCGACGCCAACGTCTCTATTCGTCCGAAGGGTCAGAAAGAGTTCGGCACCCGTACTGAAATTAAAAACCTTAACAGCTTTAAGTTCCTTCAGGCAGCTATCGAATATGAAGTCAGAAGACAGATTGAAGTGATTACTGAGGGCGGTAAGGTTGTTCAGGCTACACGCCTCTACGATCCGGACAGGGATGAGACCAGAGAGATGAGAAGCAAGGAAGATTCCATGGATTACCGTTATTTCCCGGATCCTGATCTTCTTCCGCTGATTATCTCCGACGAATGGATCGAAGAGACTAAGAAAGGCATGCCGGAATTGCCGCACGCCATGCGTGAAAGACTTCAGAAAGAAATGGATCTTTCCGAAGCGGATACTCAGCAGCTGACTTCTTCCAGAGAGCTTGCAGTGTATTTTGAAACGACAGCAAATGCTGTTAAAGACAAGAAAGCTGCTGTTAACTGGATTCGAGGCGAAGTTCTTTCTCAGCTCAACGCTACTGAAACAGACATTTCTGAATGCCCCGTTTCTGCGCTTCAATTAGCAGCCATTATCAACAAGATGACTGACGGCACCATCAACCAGAAAGGCGCCCGTACAATCTTTACAGCCATTTGGGAAAAGAAAGGCGACGATGTTGATGCTTTAATTGAAAGCCTCGGTCTTAAGCAGATTTCGGATACCGGCGCTATTGAAGCAATCGTCGACAGCGTTTTAGCTGCCAATGAAAAGATGGTTCAAGAGTACCGCTCAGGAAAAGAAAAAGCCTTTAACGCTCTCGTTGGTCAAACCATGAGAGCAACTAAAGGCAAAGCCAATCCTGCTCAGGTGAACGCCATCTTGAAGAAGAAACTGCAGGCTTAATTCTCAGACTTTTATGCAACAGCTTCCGGTTGGAAGCTGTTGTTTTATTGAGATTTAGAAGAAGATACTTGCACCGAAACGAACCTGAACGTCCGTCTTAATCCGATGACCGGATTCACGGTTCAACTGAGCGTACAGCTTCACTCGGTCTTTAGCTCGAACCTCAAATCCAACCCCGTAATATGCACGAGTACCTAAAGACTCATCTTCAAAATTAAACTCATTTAATTGAGTCTTCGTTTTGCCAAGGAACTCATGCAAAACGCCGCCGCGCAAATACACCTGAGCCGGTTTCTTATCACCGATCAAGAAATTCTTTCCGATATCGACACCAACTCTGCCGGTTAAACTTTTACCATCTTTCACGGAGACATCCATACCGTTGCTAAGAGAGAAACTCTTCCCTTTCAACCAGTAAGAAGACAGCTGTAATTGCGGCTGGATAAAGTAATGGTCGTATGGGCCCTTTTCTAAGAATTGGAACCTGTGCCCTACCTCAGCAGAAACACCTGCGCCGACATTGGAGTATCTTGCACTTGTGGAATCCTCGTCAAGCATCTTGGTAGACATACGATGACGGTAATGGTTGAAACTCATCACTAAATCTGCATAAGTACCTTCTTGATTAAACCAAGTCAAATATCCTCTGGCTCCCAGAGAATTTGTGTGGACTTTACCTTCTCCAAAGTCGTTAATTTTTAACTTAGCATAGCCGATATCAATATCTGCACCGACAATGAGATTTGGGGAAACTTTACGATTTACACCGACAGCCGTTCCATAGTTTCTTAGTTTGCCATTTACTCCCTGGAAGAAGCTCAGACGCGACTGGTCATACCGGAACAACACATATGCGCCGTCAGTATCTTCGTCGAAATTATTTCTAATTTCCCCCAATCTCTCTCTTAATTCAGCCAAGGCACCCAGATATTGAGTTACTTGTGTTCCTTGTCCCACGGCTGCCAAGGCAAGTTTTGCACTTTCGGACAAACCATCCGGTTTCGGGATTAAATAATCCGGATAAGTGGAAGGATCCTCCACATCAAAGTTTGGGGGAGGAATAAAGGTTTCCGGTTGATCCGGCTCACTGGGCTGGTCCGGAGTTTCCGGCTCGGAAGGAGTATCCCCGGCTGGGGCAAGCTTGATGTCTTTGGCCCCTACGAACCAATAGGTACGGGTGCCTTTATCAGCATTATAAAGTCCCAGCTTATATTGATAAGGACCGGCTTCGATAACGCCATTGTTTGCTAAGCTAAACACCGCTTGTCCATGCTTGTCTGTCAAACTCTCTATCACAAGCGGGCGCCATAGATAATCGGCAGAGCTGATATCTTTGCCGGTTGAGCCTAATAAAGCTTGGTGAGAACCTGCACTTTTAACAAGAATCTCTAATGTTCCTTTCGCACCCGGCCTATACCAGAGAAGACCTCCGTCGCCTCCTAATGTTTCAGTTCTTATTGTCAGGGCCGTATTAGGGTCACCCATGTCTACTACGCTGCCCTTAGACAAAGTTAAATTAGTAAGTCTTGAATCGCCAAGCGAGGCCCAGAAACTTTGAGGACCCATCGTCAAAGAGGCAGTACCAAGCTCTTTGACTACTTGAGTATGGTGAGTAACAATCTGGGCGCGCAGTGCACTTTTTTCTCCCAAATTAATATTCAGATGAGAGTTGTGGCCGACTTCTATCTTCTTATCGACATACATGACCCCATTATCTCTGACATTGAAATCTGCCTTTGCCCCAAGATTTCCTAATGTAAGGCTCTGCAGACGGATCCCGGAGGCAGTCACCTCTGACTGGCCGTTAGAAAGCAGGCTCAAGCCTTCGTTGAAAACCACGTTCCCCGCAATATCTGCTTTCAAATCAGAGTCTTTTTCTACTAAAACCGGCTTATTAAAGTAAACGTTTTCAACTTTAATGTTTGCATCCGGATCGTCTTGGATAATTAAAGAGCTGGGATGAGAAATATCGAGAAAGAGTACACCTACAGCTACCGGACGATTAAAAAGGATATTTTTTGCGCTCAGTTCCATGTCCGCAGTAAGTAAACGAAGCGGACTCTTTATCTCCACGTTTCCACCTGCGTCGGTCGGCTGCAGAAAATTAAGATTATTAGTAGCCTTGATATCAATTTTTGCGCCGTATTGTGCGTCAACCGTTCCAAAAATATAGATATCTTCGGCTTTCATTTTCAGCTGACCATCATCGCCAACTGCGATAGCAAGCTCATCTTGATAACTTTTATATTGGTCGGAATACGGAGTCATTAAAACAATTTTCCCACCGGCCTGCAGCGTCGTGGTCGTGTCATACCCTACTGAAACAGCGTACCCGAACCCTTCCTGTTCTGTCGGACGAGGGCTGATGGTGATGTCTCCGCCGGTCACAATACTGACCCCTTGTTCATCTGCCTGCAGCCCTGGGAAAAGGAGTTTGGAAGGGTTGTCCGGATTCCGATAATTCATGAAAAAACCGGAATTGACTGAATTGATAACAACGCCGCCTGCTGCCGTCACATTCCACGCAACAGGGATTTGGTTCGAGTTAAAAATAAACTCTCCGTCTTTGCGAGCCTGTTCAAAAGCCTGTTCTATTTCTGCTTGCAAACCCGGGAAATAACGTTCCCAATTCAGTTCCAGCGGGTCTCTGGAGGTTGCGCTCCTCTTTCCCGCATAAACATGATCAAACTGCCCTGCAAAAACCGGCAGACTGAGGAAAGCCAAGCTTAGCAGCGTTAATTTTGTCTTCATTTCCTTTTCCGTATTGCTCTAACCCATCCTTAAGCCAAATCCAAAAACCGGATTCTTAAGAGGGGTAACGAATTAGCTTGGGTACTAATACTCTTATTGATACCCTTACTTGTCACTCTACAGGACAAGAGAAAACCATAAGAAGTGAAGTGCACGATTTGAGTTATTCAGTCTCTGCAAGAGAGGGGATCTTCGATAGAATCACCCTTTTTTACTGTTCACATTCTTCAGGATTGAAAACGAAAAAACACCTTTGGAGCAAAACTCGAAAGGTGCTTAGACTAGAAAACGGAATTATTAAGGAAGAAATCCTTCTCCCGGAACTCTTTTGAGCGGAAGAAAATCTTCTCGGTCCGGACTGAACCGAAACAGCTCTCCCTCTCTCAAATCGTAATAGAGAGCATGCAGCTTTAATGTTCCTTGCTCTACACGGTCAAAAATCCATGGATAAGACAGAAGATTATCCAAAGACACTAAGACGGCGCCCTCCTCACAATGCCTTGTTCTGCATATATGAGTTTCATCGGCCGTCAGATTTTTGAGTCTTTCTAAGGCCGGGGACGCAATGGCCACCCAATCTTGAATATAGGTTTCCGAAGCAATCGATGCCGGCTCGATAAGACCGTGGATTCCGCCGCAATTGGAATGTCCCAAGACGACAATATGTTCAATGTTCAGATGCTTCACACCATACTCTATCGCCGCCATCACAGAGCTCGGTGCTTTGACCTGAGAGACGTCCGGTACGAGAGCCGCAACATTGCGGATGACGAAAAGTTCTCCCGGTTTGCAGTTCAAAAGCAGTGCCGGATCAACGCGCGAGTCACAGCACGAAATTACCAATGTTTTTGGGTTCTGCTGCTTCTCCAGCGACTCAAAGAAGTCCCGTTCTTTCAGAAAATATTTTTGTTTGAAATGGTGGAAACCGGCAAGCAGTTGGTGAAAATTTTCCAATCTCTTTTCCTTTCAGGCCAAAGAAGAACTATCAGAATCAAGGTTAACTCATTGGTCGGATTGTAATTTGAACAGAAACCAAAAACTGAAAATCTCCTTGGATCCTTATGAAAGAGCGTTTAAATACCAGGATACAGAAATATCTCGGCTTTCCGCACGGAAAGCCGACTTCTAAAAGTTAAAAGAGAATACTGGCGCCTACTCGAAATTGAAGATCACTTTTAATTCGATGCCCTGATTCTCGATTCACCTGAGCAAAAAATTTGACTCGGTCCTTTGCTTTAACTTCAAATCCAAGGCCATAATAAGCTCGAGTTCCCAAGGATTTATCTTCAAAACTGAACTCATTTAACCGTGCTTTGGTTTTGCCGAGAAATTCATGCATTACGCCCCCTTGCACATATACTTGAGCAGGCTTCTTATCTGCAATCAGAAAGTTTTTCCCTATATCAACACCAATACGCCCGGTAAGACTCTTTCCGTCTTTTACTGACACGTTCATACCGTTATCCAAAGAAAAATCTTTCCCTTTAAGCCAGTAAGAAGACAGTTGGATCTGAGGCTGAACGAAATAGTAGTCCTGCTCCCCACGGTTCAAGAACCGGAACTGGTGGCCTGCCTCCGCAGAAACGCCTGCCCCGAAATTAGAATATTTTGCACCGGTGGGAACTCCATCGATCATTTGAGTTGAAAGATGATGGCGATAGTGGTTAAAGGTAAGCACAATATCGGCATAACTGCCCTTTTGATTAAACCAAGTCAAATAACCTCTCGCTCCCACGGCATCGGTTTTGACCTTTCCTTTTTCATCGTCATTAACTTTCAGTTTGGCATGAGCAAAATCTATATCGCCCCCGATAATAACTTCCGGAGAAATCTGGCGGTTGATGCCGATAGCTGTCCCGAAGTTTTTGAGTCGTCCACTTACTCCTTCATGGAAAGAGAGACGTGATTTGTCATAGCGAAATAAGACATAGGTGCTGTCATGTCCCTCATCGAAATGATTCCGAATTTCTCCCATTCTCTCCCGCAGCTCACTCAAAGCTCCAAGGTATTGGGTAACTTGCGTACCTTGTCCTATGGCAGCCAATGCCAGCTTGGCACTCCATGACAAGCCCTCCGGCTTCGGCATTAAATCGTCCGGATACGTCCCGGGATTATTCGGTTCCGAAGGCAAAGGAGGAATAGGGTCTTCCGGCTGCGAAGGAGTATCTTCCGGAGGCAGACCGTTCGAAGGAGGAGCAACCGGCTTTGGATTCTGAGCAGCAGTGACTAACCAAACCTTATCTGATCCGTCGGCATATTCTCCGAGCTGAAGCTTGTACTGATAAGGACCTGCTTCTACCACACCGCCATTAGCTAAATAAAATTCACCTTTGCTGTTTTCCGGGCCCGATGCATCAATTGCAACGGCCTGAAAAAGGTAGTGAGTGTCTTGGATACTTCTTCCCGTAGATCCTAAAAGAGCAAAATGAGTCCCTTCGCTCTTATTATTAATCTTCAGCGTACCTTGAGACCTTGGTTGGTACCATAAGAGACCGCCGTCTCCTTGCAAGGTATCGGTAGTAACCGTAATGGATTCACCGGGTGAGCCCATCTCCAAGACACTGGTCTTGGACATCGTCAGTGTATTGACTTTCGAATCTGAAATAGGGAACCAAAAACTGGCGTGTCCCATGGTCACGGAAGCTGAGCCGAGCGGATCTGACTCTATATACGCTCTGAGAGTACTGCCTTGCCCGAGAGTAATATCGACATGAGAGCGGTTCCCGACTTTGATAATCTCATCGACCTGCATGACCCCATTGTCTTTAACATTGAAGCTTGCCTTAGAGTCGGTGCCGTTAATCAAAATATTCTTGACTCGAATTCCGGCAGCAGAAATGTCGGAATTACTGTTGTTTGAAAGCGCCAGCTCTTCATTAAAAACAACGGACCCTGCAATATCGACCTCCAGGTTGGAGTAGTCAGCAACCATCACGGGGAAATAAAACCAGACATTTTCTACGGCGATGTTTTCATCGGGATTGTCTTTGATGGTCAATTGACTGGGATGAGGCGTATCAAGAAACGTCTTGCCAATATCTACCTGTCGGTTGAAAAAAATATTTGAGGCGCTAAGAGTCATTCCGGAGGCAATCAAGCTAATCGGCATTTCATTCACGTTTTTAGTGCCGATCACCGGATCCGTAGGTTTCAAGAAGTAGAGGCTGTTTGAAGCATTGATAGTAATGGAGGCACCGTATTGCGCATCAACACCTCCGTAAACATACACATCTTCAGCCTTTAGATTTAGCTTTCCCTTTTCGGCTACCGCAATAGAGAGCCCGTCCTGATAGCTGGAATCGGATTTCTGATCCAGAGCTTTCAGTACAATCTTTTTTCCTGCCTCTAAAGTAGTTGATGTATCTGGGCTGACTGCCACCGCATATCCATATCCTGAGTGATCCGTTGATTTAGGAGAAACAATAATGTCTCCTTGAGTCTTGATAACCACATCATTATTGGCGTTTTCCAATTCCGGAAATACGGTTTCGAGTGTCTTAGGATCTTTGAACCAACGATAAAAACCGGAATTGACTGAGTTAATGATGACCCCTTTTTCCGCCGTGATATTCCAGTCTACGGGAGAAAGGTTAGTTTCCAGCTTGAAAATCCCGTTTTTTTTTGCTTCTTCGAAGGCTTTCTTTACTTCCTCTTCTAAGCCTGGAAAGTACTTTCTCCAGGTTTCCAGTGTTTTTGGCCAAGAGGGTAAGTTTTGCTCGGTATTTATCGTTTGAGAGCCGGAAGCAAAAGCCGGCAGAGCGCATAAAAATAAGCTCGAAAGTAATAATTCTTTTTTCATTTTCTGGTACTGGTATAGCATAGCATACCCACAAGTGTGTACCCTAAATGGGATAACATGTAATAGTTATCAAACAGCGTAGCTATACTTATAAATTTAAGTGAAAGTACCTAGAATTTACAGGATAGATGAGAATAGGAAAAATGCGCTTATGCCCATTTTAGGTTAATTTTCTACTATTGAAATCACAATCTTTGTAAAATTTATAGTTTGCTTACTAATCTTTAGCAAATTAACTTATGCTTCTCAGACCAAGCTTTTTTAGAAAGAAAACTTTCTAAAGATTTGCGTCTCAATGGATAGGCTGGTTTAAACCGATAGGTTGCATAAGACTCGACGCAACGTTCCAAAAGGCAACAATCTCCAGACCGACATGTTTTGATCAGTATTTGCTTCAAACACAATTTGTTGCATTTAAGCAACGACAATTGCTGCTTCAGTCTTCTCAAGAACTTTCAATGAGACCAATTTGGGCCGAAATAGGACACTGTTAAAGCGTATTCAATGCTGTCTTAAGCCAGAAGTCGTTATTTCCCATCAATAGTTAGGATGACAAAAACTGACTTTCAACAAAACCGGAGTTTTCATTTGTCTTCCGCAAAAAAAGAGGACGGCCTTTAATGCACCGTCCCGGTTTCAATTAGATCTTAAAAACTAATGATATTTTTTAATTCAGTCCGTTGAGCTGCCCTGCGTAAAGAATGAACAAACGCAAACACATCATGCCCACAATCGCGGCTGTACATCCGGTGTAGAAGCAAAATGCTGAACGGAAGAAGCTCAGTGTAATGGGCACTACCATACCGATAAAGATGGCGCCGAACCAGAAGACACAAGCCCAAGTTCCCGTCGTAAATGCCGTAAATGCAAGCTGTGCAGCTTCCGTTCCGGTGATAAGCGAAACGGCAATCATGAAGATGCACATGGCTTCAACCAAAATGATCGGATACTCGGCCACATGCAGCTGATGCATAGGAGCATCTTCTCGTTGAGCACCGAATGCCATCGCCACCAGACGAACCGCTGCGCCGCCGGCAGAAAAACCGGAAGCTACGAATAGCGCCGGAAGAATAGCCGTATTGATAAGCGGAAAGCGAATCAATGCCGAAATCAGGAAGCCGGTATAGGCACAAATCACGATGGCTAAAATCATCACGGCCCAGTCCAACAGCGCACGGAAGCCGGCAAGGAAATCCGTAATCGGCTTTAAGAAAGCCAGAATCTTCAAATCCTTGAAAACCAACAGCGTGAGCACGAAAAGCAGAGGGATGTAAAAGAGCAAAGCCATTACACCGATGCTCATCACAGAAGTCGGGTTGTAATAAATCAGAATCCGCCAGAACTGGAGTGGATCAGTCAGGTCCAGAACCAAGCAGACCATACCCAGCAAGATGGTAATTAAACCGACGACGCTGGCCGCCTTCATCTGAGGGGTATCTGCGTGAGAGTGGCTGAATAAATTCAGAATGACTGCCAGCGCCACTGCACCGCCGGAAATACCGGCAAGAAACAGATACACGGCAATCGGCCACGGCCAAGCTACGCTCCCGGATAATCCGGTCGTGAAGTCAATGATAATGTCAGTAGGTTGCATATCAGACTCCTTTCTTGACAATCGGGATATAGTGCAGATTCGGCTGCGTACCTAACATTGCACGAACACGAACGGTATCCTTAACAGCGAGCACCTTATTGACGTAAGAATTCGGATTATTAGCGTCCCCGAAAATCAAAGCGTCATAGCGGCAGGCTTGGACACAAGCCGGCAATTCACCGATAGCCAACTTGGTATGCAGGCAAAAGTCGCAGTTTTCTGCCGCTTTGGTTTTTTCGTTGATAAAGCGTACATTGTATGGACAGCCGGCGATGCAGTACTTACAGCCTACACAGCGGTCATTGTCCATCGTGACGATATTCGTGGCCGGGTCGATATGGGCCGCTCCGGTCGGGCAGACTCTGACACAAGGCGGTTCAGAGCACTGCTGGCAGGAGACGCGTACATACTTCCGATTGCCGGGGATTCCGTCCAGAGGAGACTGCCGTTCAAGCGTCATCCGAAGCTGACCGGCGGGAACGTTGTTAGTCTCTGAACAAGCTTCTTTACATGCGCCGCATCCGACACACTTGTTCTGATCAAAGATCATCACAAACCGAGGCTGATACCCGCTGACATTTCCGGCTTCTGCTTCTTTGTCGAGCGGAATCACTGTTCCGACTGCGCCCAAAGCGGCAGTGGTTAAAAATTTTCTACGGTCTATTGTCATGATATTTTCCTCACTGTCCTTTTATGGAGGACAGCGTTGACTCGGTTACTTGAGTGGATTAACGGGAGTCTTTGAGAAACTTCCTTTGTCGAGGATACCCTGAGCCTTGCGAATATAATTCTGGGCGGCGGATAAGCGCTGGGTCAGGTAGTTGTGTGCGTGAGCACCCCAAGAGCCGTCCTTTTCGATCATGTCGGCAATCTGCGTTGCCAAGTCGACATAGGAGAGAACCTCGGTTCTCTGATCGCGATCAAGACGTGTAACTTCAAGAAGTTTGTTGATTCTTTCAGTAGCACCGCGAATTTCTTCGTAGCCGCCCTTAATCGGATCCTGCCACTTGTTTAATTCACCGTAAATCTGCTTCTGATCTTTGTAGACAAGACCTTCTTCGAGTTTGGAGGTGTATTGGCTATGGCAGCCTTTGCCTTCAAATACCGTCCAGTCAGCCGGTGCATTACGTGCGCAGCTCCACATCAAGTCAACATAGTCTCGGCCTTTTTCGTCTTTAGCCAAAACGTACTTAGTGACTTTCTTGCCGTCGACTTCAACTTCCTGGGGAATATAGGAAGTCTGATCCGGGGAAGGATTGATCTTGTACATATGGGCTCGATACAGAGCTACGGAAGCGGCTTTTGATTGATCAGCCGTATACTGCTCCGGCATCGGCATTGTCGGCATATGACAAGCGATGCAATCAAGCTCGCTGTGTGTATCGGTGTGCTTGAATACGTCTGCTTGGACAGTATGGCAGTCCTTACAATCCTGCTTCATCTTAGGATTGCTGATATAGGCCATCCACGCGGTACCTTTGATCTGAGTTTGATCGTGGCAGGAGAGACAGCCGACGCCATGTTTAGCATGAACGCTCATGAAATGCTGCGCTGTCTTATCGTTGTAGTTGGCTTCAGCAAGATTGCGAAGTTCTTTTTTAGAAAATTTCTTAGGTTCAGCTTTAGGATCGATGCCGAGAGACTGAAGAAAGCCGTCGACGCCTTCGATCTTGAACGGTACATTCTTAAGAGATTCAGGTACTGGGACCGGCACGTTATCCTGCGCCGCTGCGATAGAACTGAAACCAAGGCAAGCGAATACGGTAAGAATGACGGAAGTTTTGATATTCAACATTTTTAGCCTTTGAATTCGTTAATTATGGATTGAACGGTCTTCTTTCCTGCTCTTCTGCGAGGAAATCAGCGTAGTCATCTTCCAAATATTTATCTGAGTAAAGAAAGAGAACGCCGCTCGAGGTTTTGGTCACCTTAATGTCGCTGTATTCTTCTTTATTTCCCATCACATCTAAAATTTCAGCAAGGCGCTGGCTTTCAAAATTGAAGGGTGTTTTAAGAAACATTTGCGCAGGCACCGGTCTCGGATAGATGCGGGAGTTTTCTCTTATCTGATCGGAGATAAGCGCTTCATCGTCATCTTTGACGGATAACAAGCGTGCATAAGAGTTGGAAAGCAGAGGCTTGAAGTAAAAGAACTCCGTGCCGTCCGGCTTTTTAATGCTCATTACGCCAAGATTTCCTTCCAAAGCTGCCTTCATGACCGCTTCGAAGTATCCGGGCAACTCGGCATCCAGCTCTTCATCACTTTTCAGATCAGCAGGATGAATATCTCCGTGAACTAATGAGCGGAGCATTTCCCGGCGGCTGAGAGCCTTTCGGCTCGGCCGCAGATTCGGATGTTCGGCTTCGCAGAGATCAACCTTTCCCTCCGGAGTCATTTGAACCTCAAATGCCTGACGCTCTTTACGATCGAGAGCCCTTTCCAGAACCGCGTCCGTAGTGATTTCGGCGGCAGTCTTAATTTCTTCGGCTGTCGGAGCCTTGGCTGTATGAACCTTACGAAGGAAGATTTCTCTTAACTTCCCGCTGTCAACCAGCTCAGTTCTGCCGCTGAATTCAGCAACGATATCGGCCAAAAGTAAAACGTGTACTTTGAAGATAGGCAGATCGTAGATATTTTCCTGTTTACTCATAATTAATATCTTTCAGATTTACTTGATGAGACCTTCTTTTTGAAGAGCCGGGATGACGAAGTCGAGTTGATATTCTTTCAACGTATCGACAGTCGGAACGCCTGTCTGCTTGTTAAATCCCATTTGTTCAAAGAAGATATCGAAGCTCTTCTGGATATCAGCCGGATCCATGCGGACAGTACCTTTAGTGAAAGGCTTTTTATCCTTCGGATCCCAGTAAATCCAACCCGGGACGGTGTCGTGATCCTGACGCATATTAGAGCTGTCGAGCTGACGCATTGTGTAAACGCGCTGCAGGAGCCATGCGCGAGTTGCATCTTTATCCAAATCGTCGCCGGTCTTCTTAACGCCGGTTACAGCGGAGAACACCTTGGCTTCAATGTTCGGATCGCCTACATACTGGTTCTTTTCATCCGGGCAATATTCCCATGGGCCCATCCAAGAACACAGTCCCAACATGTTGTGAAGTTCCGTACGGGCGATAACCCATGCCAAACGCTTCATCTTGTATTCATTAACCGGCGTGTAATCGCCGATTTGGTCAACTGCGCTTTCGTCGCCCCATGTCACTTTAGCGATGTGCTTCATTTCCTTGATCGGAAGACCGCTGCGGGTGAAGTTAACGTGTGCGTGGGCCATCGGGTCACGGTTCCACATACAGTTCAAAACGCAGCCGAGCTGTGCATCATCTTCATTGGTATGATGTTTCGGGTGACCGTTGGACCAATACAGTGAACGATGGTCATCACTCCATGTCTTCAAAGGGATGCCGAAATGTTCGAGCATGACAGGAGTTGTTTCTCCCATCCACTTACCGAATTCACCTTGTCTGTAGGCAATCTTCGGAAGAAATTCCTGCATAGCGGAAGCGTCAACGTCATCGATCTTCTTCCATGGCAAGGAGTCGTATTCTTCCTTAGAAAGAAGTTTCTTCCAATAACCGTCTGTATACATCATGACCATATCTCGCTGGATCTGGCCGTAGTTGCACCACAAACCTAAATCATCCATTAACTGGCTGCCGACAATTGCGATCTCGATGTTTCTTTCCGGATGCAGCTTGAGATTCGGGTAGAAAAAGACCGGGAAGAGTAAGCCGCCGCAAGTTTGTTCAGTAATCGGGCTGACGTTGAATTTAGCCGCAGTCTTGACATCTTTAATAACCGGATAGCAGCGAATCGGGCAAGCAAAGCAGCCGTTGTTGCGGACATGCAGACCCCATTCCTTATCGCCTAAGAAGAATTCTCCGGCATTGGTGCGGAAGGCCATCTTAGAGAGGCGGCGCGTATCCAAAGGAACATTAATCGGAGGATTAGCAGCACCCCATTGTTTTCCGGGCATACCGGACCAGCGGGAGTTCAAAGAATGGTATTCAAAGAGCGGGTGCGGATAGCGGGAAACGACGGTCTGTGTCAGAGCGCCGAGCAATTCTTTGTGGCGGTTGACGAGTTTTTCCCAGTCTTCCTTATCAGCTGCGATATGGATGGCTTGGTCACCGTCAATCGCGATACCCTTCAAATTCTTGGAACCGAAGACGCCGCCGATACCGCCGCCTGTATGACTCTTGGCATTAATCACAATGGACATCGGAACAAGGTTTTCACCGGCCGGTCCAATAACGGTAACGGATGCGTTCGGAGAAGTTTCCTGGCTAATCAATTCATGGGAGCGGCGTGTCCCTTCGCCCCAGATGTGCCCTGCATTGCGGATTTGAACGTCATCGTTGTTGATGTAGATATAAACAGGTTCTTTGGCCTTACCTTCAATGATGATGAAATCGTAGCCGGCATATTTAATTTTTGCACCGATATCACCGCCCAAGTGAGCACTTCCGACCATGTGTCTCGGATAAGTAGTCGGGTACATTGTGGTGATAGATGTTCTGCCGGAGCAGACAGCGCCTGTACCTGTCAGAGGTCCGGGAGCGATAACGAGTTTGTTGGTTTCATCGAAAGCCTGAGTCTTAGGGGGGACTTCATCCCAAAAGATCTTATAACCGAGAGCAGTACCGCCAATCCATTGCTTATCTGTCGGAACTGTAGAGACTTCGCCTGTAGAAAGATTGATTCTGAGACCTTGACCGGTCCAACCGTATTTTTTTGTATCAGACATATGCGTAACCTATAGAGAAAATCAGCCGTGACAAACACCGCATTGGTCGTTGTTGTTCTGGGGCAGATAGCCATGCTGCGGACTGCGGTTCGGTTCTTTGGAACGATCAACCCAGGGAACGTAGCGGATAGCTTCTGTCGGGCAGGCTTTTACGCACTTCGGATCGCCGTCGCAAAGGAAGCATTTGCTGGCGACATTTTTTTCAACGTCAAAGCTCATCATGTTCCACGGACAAGCTTTTTGGCAGAGACCGCAGCCAATGCAGATTTCTTCGTCTACATAGCGGGCGCCGGTCTTCGGATTTACACGAATAGCACCTTGCGGGCAAGCGTTAGCGCAAGGAACCGGGTGGTCGCATTGACGGCAAGTGTCTTGGATACAAATCGGGTCAAAACCGAAAGCTCCGTTATTAGGGCTGACGAGGGCCGTGCCTTGCGGACCGTACCACATGTTGCGGTTAATCTTGATTCTGGCAAGCTTGGGGTCGGCTTTTCCGTCATTAAATTCCGTACAGGCTAATTCACAGCGCTGGCAAGTTACACAAAGGCTCGGATCTGCAATGAGGATGCCTTTTGGTGCTGAGAGAATGATATAGGGCTGGGCGCCTGTTTGGGCTTTTACGGTATTCATAGCAGCCATTGCAGCGGCAACTGTCGATACCTCTAAAAAGCCACGACGGGTAATATCTAACGGCAAACGTGCCTTAGAGAGCAGTTCTTTAAGATCTAACATTAAAGACTCCGTTGATTGCAAAGTAAATGGGGGTACTTATTCATTAGTTCGCACTAATGAACTTATGGTTTTCGAAGCGGGGCAGATTTATAAGGATTCACGTCCGGAAAATGGACGATCCTCTTAGTTTGGAGGAGGGAGAGAGAAAGGCAGAGTCGCGTTTTGCTTTACCAGTGAGCAAAACGATTGAGAGAGAACTTGTCTACCGGTAATTTTTCTATTTATCCGGGCGGAAAGCATTTTGAGCTCCTTGCTACGAAACCATTAGTTGGGGTGAAAGAAATCGTTTCGTTTCATTTCGTTTCAGAGTATATCCCCAAGAAATAACCCGATAAAAGATCGTCAAATTTTGTAATAATCACTCAAATACGCTATTTGCTCATCCGAAAGGATGAATATAACTGTTGGGAATCAATGTTTTTTAACACTTTGTAATAAATATTTTGTCACACCCAAATTGAGATCTATTGTTGGATTTTCACAAAAAATACATCAAGTTAGCACGCTAAGTTATTGAAAAAGATGTCTATGTATGCGCAAAAACTGTAATTTTTGACAATTATTGGACTGAATTGTGTCGGAGGGCTCACTCTTCAATGAACCGGTTCTTACCTCATGCGTTTTCATGAGATTTCAAACATTTTTTGAAGCTAGAAAGGACTCTATTGCGGCTTTGCCGCAGTTTCAATAGAGTTCTTATGTTGTCGCTGATATTGATTGAAGAAGTACAAAGGTGTTGAAATAAAAATAACCAATCCGGCAATCAAGAAAAAGATATACCCAAGGCTCGCCCAAACTCCCTTCGAGAGAATTTGTTCCGGAGGAACAAATCCGCACAAGATAGAAATAAAACAAGTAACGAAAGCAACGCCTGACATCAGGCACAATCCAACTTTGCCGCCGGGCACTTGATAAGAGCCTTTCTTATCGGGATACCGCAGCTTAAGTCGAATAGCAGCTGCAAACATTAGAAGGTACATCACCATATAGAGCTCTCCGCAAAGAGCTAAAAAGAGCCAAAAGGCGTCTGATACGGACGGCATTACCAAGACGCTCAAAGCCAAGAATGTGGCACATCCTGTTTGAAGAATCAGGATGCTGGTTTGCATACCGAATGAATTCCGGGTCTGCCAGTACTTAGGCAGGTAACCTTCTTGGGCTACTTCCAGAAGGCCGCGGGAGGGTCCGTTCATCCACGTTACGATGGAAGCGAGAGCACCGTAGGCCAGAAAAGCAGCAAGGATAGGAGTGAACCATGAAAAACCAAGAGCTTTAAGCATGGTCTCAAAACTTTGACATACGCCCGCAGACATGGAAAGCTGAGCACCGGGGACCACTAAAGCAACGGATAACGCACCGAAGATAGAGAAGAAAAGAATAATAAGTGAGGCCAAGAAGATAGCTCTCGGGAAGGCCGATGTCGGATTCTTCATATTAGTCACGTGAACGGAACTCATTTCCATACCCGCTAATGACACCATCATCCCTGCCAGCAGCATCCACTGTTTTGGAGTGGACAAATCGGGAATAAGGGCTGCTCCTCCGTTAAAAGGGATCTGGATTGGTTTGTCGGTGAGAATATAGGCGGATGCAATCGCTATAAGAAAGAATCCCGGAATAATCGTGCCTACCAACACGCCGGACTTGGAGAGGAAAACCGAAAGCCTCATGCCTCGGAAATTCAGAACCGTTGCAATCCAAAGAATGGCGATAGTAGTGAAGAAGATGTACCAGCGATTGTGAGCGAGCTCAGGGCTAAAGGTGTATGCCAAGCAAGTGGCCACAAAAGTCGCTGCTGCCGGATACCAAGGCAAGTTCTGAACCCACTCCATAAAGATAGCAAGGAATCCATATTTAGGGCCGAATGCTTCACGCACCCAAACAAAAACACCGCCGCGTTCCGGATAGGTACTAGCTAACTCAGCCGAAACCAAAGCCGAAGGAACAAAGAAACAGACAGCAGAGGCAACGAGGAAAAAGATAATATTCCAACCGTACTCTGCCATGCTCGGCAAATTTCTCAAAGAGAAGACCGAACAAACTGTGAGCATAGCCATAGCGCCGATGCTCATCGTAAAACTTGTTTTATTTCTCTCGGTACCGCCCACGGCCTTCCCTCCCACAACTTTCAACTTCGGACTATAGCCCCATGATTCGAATGCAGATTTCTAAAGATCCCAAAACAGAACTATTCCGCTTTAACGTTAGTTATGTTTAATTCTTATGAGGAGGCAGAATCGTCCCATGCATGTCGAACATTCAGAATGAAGTCCTAAAAAATCGTGTTTTATATCAAAAAGTTGGAGTCCTTTTACAGAATTACACCCCAATTCGTTAAAGATGGTTGCGAAAAGCCAAACCTTGGCCCAATAGGTTACATCGGTTTACTTCTTACGAAAATTTGACGAACCGCAAAAGACCTATTGTTGAAATTGAGAGCCTCATACATTTTTGAGCTATTTGCATTCAAATTTTTTAGAACCGAACAAAAAGTACTTTCTTGAATAAATACATAAGAATTTTTTCAAAACTCTCGAGGGTGAATTGGACTCAACTAGACGGTTAATTCGATAGGTGTGTAATTTGCTTTTCTATGTGCGATACCAGGAAGATTTTTTCTTCGCACAACTCTGTCTTTAAAAGCAGGAATAAAAATCAATACTTGCGCCCAAGTTGAGCTCTTTTTTAATTTTTTCTTGGAAGTACTCACTTTGTACGTAATGATTGTCGTTCTCGATACATTCCCTAAAAAGTTTTAACAACCAGCCAACTCACTAACTTTCAATCCTATCTCGATTTGCCATTTTTGTCCCTCTTCGGGCTATGATTTGCCTCAAATTATATAAATAACCTTAAGCCTGAGATAAATGTATATACATGCACGTTCCGTATGCCCGAAAAGCGGCAGAAATAAGCTCGTCGCTGCCATAGCCAGCGCGCTCGTCGCCCTCCCTCTTGGAATCCCATCTGATGGGTACTCCGCCGACTCAAACGCTGTCTTCCCAGCAGACGATGTCCTAGAAATTTCTGCCACGTCAAATAAAGGGGGGGAGTACGCCTTCGTCAATAGCTGACAAAATAAAAAAAGAGAAGTACAAAAGACTTCCGGATTTCTCCACTGAAAGATGGGCATTGTTTCTCACGGATCCGAAATGGAGCACTTTGAGCGATAATGCTGATTACCGCTCTTTGAGCGAACCCACGTACAAGAATTCCCAACTCTTCATTACTGCCAAAGGAAGCAATATGGCAGGGGAAGATGAGTCAAAAAGATTCTCGATTTTCGGTGCTTACTATGACGGAGACAATAAAAATGGAACAAACGATGGTACAGACGGCCTTAAGCGTCAAACTCCAACTGAAGACCAACGTAAGCTTTTAAGCCAATACTTTAGCCAAAGAACGCTTACTCTTACACTTGATAAATCATCGGACGAACAACCCTATACCTTGTTTGTTTCCGACGTTTTCGGGGCAAATAATGACTTTGCCGGAAGAGCCGTAAGTAACACGGCTATGCCTAAAGACAGCGATTTCGTAAAAGCCAATAATAATTCTGTTCTTATTAATCTAGAGAACAATACTTTGAACTTCAAGAGAATCAAAGGAGGCAAAGGAGTCAGCTGGAGAGAACTCACCGGCAAGAATAACGTCAAACCTATCACCCAGGCCTCGTATAACCTGGTTGTAATAGAGGGAGCAGAAAAGTCTCAAAATCAAATCAATCTTATCGGTGTTTATGACCAAGAAGACTCTAACTCAATCCAAACTGAAGACAAAGAGTTTTATCTGAATCCCTCTATTTTCGGAGGAGATGCCCTTCAGGCGGATCACAATATTGTCTTTTTAAAGAATGTTAATACAGACGGGATCGCCCGCAAATTCGGCATTGTGGGAGGTAGAGCTCAAGACGGCACTGCAGTAAATGGCTCGACATCCGTTGGGGCAGACAGCCGAAACAATTTAGTCTTGATTCAAAACTCTATTATTGGGGTTGATGGGGAAAAGAGCGAAGGTACCAATGTGTACGGGGGCCTGGGCTACGCTTCTGCACAAAATAATGCTGTAGTCATAGACAACACCAAGATCTTAGGCAATGTTTCGGGAGGCTTAAGCTTCTTAGATAATGTAATGTTCGACGGCTCTTACCATAAGTTTGTCTATGGTCCAAAGATTTCTAGTGACGGTTTCAATGCCGATCAAGTCCTAAGATCCTTTAACAAAGGTCTGACCGAAGACCATAACAGCGTCTACCTTAACCAGGCTGTGCTCGAGGGAACCTCCGCCGTCTACGCAAGCTCCGGTGGCCTTATCAAAACAACAGACGACAAACCCCAGGACTATATATATTTTGTTAATTCTAAACTTGTTAACCTGAGAAGAGGTACCGTTTACTTAAACGGTGCTAATCGTGCTTCTTCAATTTATGCCGATACGGTGTACTTTGGTAAGGTATTTGATTCTTCTGGGAAAAAGCTTTTAGCTGACACCTATACTGATGCTAAACCTCTTACGGTCACCTTCGGTCACAGTCTCTCAGAGTCATACATCCGAACCTCCGCTGGTTTCCACTCAACGTTGACACGCTTGAACGAAGACCAAAGTGATATCACACACGGAAAACACAATTACTGGACTAAGGTTGTAGTGAATTTAGGCGATGTCACTAAAATTAATGGTGACGGCAAGCATTTGAACACTACGGTTCCAGTATTTGAAAAAGAAGTGAGAGATGGAAATTCATATGCTGTCGCGAAGGACACGGTATTTTCCCTTCTCGCCCAAGACAATGTCGGAGGCTCAAGCACCTTCTTGGCAATTTCTTCTGGTTACCACACGGATTCTGATGGAAAAATTCTTGACAGTACACCCGTCCGTGCTCTTAATTTGAATTGGTCTCGTATCCTTGAATACCGCCTCTCTTATGCATCCGGAGGAAGGTATTCAAAGGATCCTAATGAAAAACTAACCGTTGAAATCAACCAACCGGCTCCATCATACTCGAATGCTGCCGTTCCTCTTCCGTTGCTTCAAGTCTTCCAAGGAGAGGCTGAGGTTCTTTCTCCTTCCGAAACTTATGTTTGGGTTGACGGAGACAGGAACTGGTACAAGACTCAAGAAGACTATAACGCTAAGGAAAACCCAATCATAGACAAAATCGCTTTTCTTGAAGAGGTTCAGACTCAAACAGCAAAATCTCGCAAGTTAAAGGCAGACATTCAACAAAATGGGAAAGAGGTCGCAAGGGCTGAATACGCTCTGCTCCCGTACCTCAGTGTCGGAGAACTGTATGAAGTTAAAGATACAGACGGACGCGTAGAGAACTTTAAGGGCCATATCTTCTCTTTGACCCCATTGCTGAAGACCGACGCCGATCTATTTGTATCAAAAAATAATGTTGACGGCACTACTAATATTTTTAAGGGAAATTTTGATGAAACCCAGCTGTACTATCGCGACGAAGACGGTAATTTCTACGAAGAAGTAGCTTCAGCCGGAGATATTGTAAGCGTCACCAATCTATCCGGAACCAGTGCTGAAGCCGGTGGTCTTGCCTTAGGTTCGCGTCTCATGAAACTCGAGCTCTTGGACCAAGTGGTTCTGAATGGACTAACAGAGGATCAAACTGACATCTCTACTGATTCCTACACCGCAGAGATGGAACTAACGGGCATAGGAGGAATTTATATTCCTGCTTCAAATACTGTTTTCATCGGAGGAAAGGACAATCAAAATTCTTTCTCTGGTAAGACAGAAGTCGGAGCATCCGGAAAACTTTCCTTAGTCGCTACCGGAGCTCTCGGAAATACCGAAAGTGTGGTACTTGGAAGTGCGGCTACTCTTACCGTTTCCAAACGCATTGATTCCAAAGAAGATAAACCGACTACTTCTCAGACGATAAAGAATATCAATGGGGCTGACGACAAAACCTCACTGGTTATAGAGAAAGATAATTCCCTAAAACTTACGGGATCTACTGATGCAGGCCAAATCGGAATTGTCAGTGGAGCAGGAAATCTAAGCATTGAAAATACTAAATTTAAAATCTTGTCTAGTGGCACCTTCTCCGGTCCTACCAATCTAACTGCATCAACCTTAACGCTTAATAAAGCCGACGGTCTGGGAACAAGTGCCGTCACATTTGACAATAAGCCAACAGTTATTTTTGAGTCTCCGAATGGAACCTCGGACAATAACAATACTTTCCAAGGTGAGGGTTCCCTTCTGGTAAATGGCGGATCCCTGACTTTGGCCGGAAAGTACGCTGATCTAACCTCGACCTTTACTGGCGGCCTAACTCTCGAAAATGCCACAGTCACAACTAAGAATGATAACGGTTACGGTTGGAAGAGAGTGGGTTCAGGCGATATTGCCTTAAACGGCACCTCTTCTCTCACGGTCTATTATTCAAACGTTCAAGAGACAACCGGTGCGTCTTTTGAAAATAAGAAGCTCTCAGGCAGTGGAACTCTGAGCCTTGTTAACTCCGGGACAAATCAAGATAGTTTTAAATTCGGATCTCAGAACAATTCCGGTACTTTTACCGGCACTCTTGCTCTCAACAACGTCGGTATTTCACTTGACGGTCAAAATGCGACCGCAATGAAAAATGCTTCACTGAAGCTTGACAATAAATCCACAGCCATTATCACCAAAAAATTTGAAACTACGGGAAAAGTCACCTTTCTAGCCGGTGCCACACTGGATTTTTCCTCTGTTGAAAATCACCTTGGGGCCAAAGAAATTTCCAACACCATTACCGCATCAAACGGATTTGACTTTTCGAATTCTCCTCAAGGAAAAATAAAAGTTAACCTCAGCGGTAAGGTAGGCACAGGCGATGCCTCTTTGGGTTTGCCTCTATTAGATCAAGACAATGGTCCTGTAAAACTTTACTTTGGATTCGGCAATGTCACTGGAAGTTTGGCCAATATCAAATTAGTCAATGCCGATGGAACAGACCTAGACTTAGGATCACAAAAATTTGACTATAAGGACGGGACTGCTGAACTGACCTACTCTTGGGGACTTACTGCCGATACTCCCAGCTCTCCTCTCTTCGGCACCTCTGAAGGTTTTGGATTAGGTTACAAACTCACAACAGTTAATGTCAATGATGGGGAGACCTTGGTTTTAGGACCTGTCGAAAATGGTCACGATTCCACTTTGTCGGCGAAGTTAACCAGCAACGAGGGAAGTGGCAGCGAAGTCGTAATTCACGGAGATCTCAACTTTGATAACCGTAATAATAACTTTGACAGTAAGCTGATCCTTACCGCAGGATCTTCTTTGACAGCCGTGGCCGGAGCACTTGGTCAGGAAGGTAGTCAGAAAGATGAATTGTTTGCATCCGAAGTCTCGCTTAAAGATTCTTCCAAACTGACTCTTAAGGAGGGTTCTCATACTATCGGAAGTCTCAATACTGCTAGCTCTAGCAATGTTGTAATGGATGCAGCCACTAACCTGACCATTAGAGGAAACTCTACAGTTGAAGGGACCTTGGCTGGTGGCAAGAGCCTTAATTTTGAAGGAAAAGAGGGCTCGGTTCTAAATGTCAAAATCTCTTCTTCGAACGATCAATTCAAAGCCCTAGTTTCTTCTTTGGAATACACTTCCTTAACGCTTGGAAAGGTGTCCTCGCTCGGAAGTTCTCTCATTAAGCTGGATCAGAACAGCACGGTTCAATACAGTGGCCCTAATTCCTGGAAGTCTTCTAACATCTTCGAGGGATTAGGCAGCATCGTTTATCAAGCACAAGACAGTGAAGCCAACACTTTTACTTTTAATGAAAAACAAGGAGAGTTTTCGGGAACCCTCGAGCTTCAGAAGGCACACATAGAACTTTCTGATGAGCAGTGACGGCATTACAAAACGCCACTTTAAAGCTGGGAAGCAACTCTTCCGCACTGGTAGTAGGAGACAGAAAACTCTCCCAACTTGAAATGTCCTCCGGCTCAGTGTTGAATTTAGGGAAAGTTGACTTAGTCAATCAAAAAGCTACCGGCAGTCTGCAGGTTAATACATTAGGAACCATTAACGGCCAGATTACTTTCGGCGGATTTACTGCAGATATAAATGGAGAATGGGAAAAACTTCTTGATTTGGATGAAACAGCGTATACCAAGCTAGTTAGTGGTCCTAAAGAAACCTCAACTCCCAATCCACAGTTCACTTATTACGAGGTTATTCAGGAAAAGAAACTTGAGCTGGTTAAAGGTGAAAAGAAACTTGAGTTGGCTAAAGGTGTTGAGGGAACCTTCGACATCGACTACACAAATACAAAAGATAACGAAATCGGTGCCTTCGTTACTTCAATCCTCAAATTATTGGATGTAGGGAAAGGAACGACTGTAACTTTTAAAAAAGGCAGCGGCTCCCAAGGCGATGATTTTTCGGCAGGTATCCTAGGTAAAGGCACAATTATTATTACGGATAATCTAATCTTTAATGCCAAAGAAGGAGACACTGAGTTTCAAGGAACATTAAAGGTTAATCCCGGCAGTTCTTTGACATTACAAAATGCCGAAGGCTTAGGAACTCAGGTTAGCCATGTCTCTGTCATTGAGAACTCCGGGACTATCAATATTGCCAGCCAGACATACGCCAATAGGATTTCTGGAGCTGGAGACTGGAACCTTACAGGAGGTGCCAGCCCTAGCTTACATCTGGTTAATGCAGGTGGAAGCATCGGCAATTGGAGTGAAGGCACTTCTTCATGGATTCAAGGCAGCCTTGGAGGTGAGGGCAACATTCTTATTGACGAAGGCGCGCTCAAAATCGAAAGTTCTAATGAGAACCTACAAGGAAAATTAACCATTGGTTCCCAACGCACTAAGGCTGAAGTCATTTTGATGAAGACCGATTCTATCGGGTCAATGGAGGTTGAAATTGCGAAGGAATCTCTCCTGACCTTGGAAGGTTTAAATGGAAAGTTTGAGAATGTTTTGACTTCCAGCAATGGCAAGGTTTTAGTCACTTCGAGCTCTAACCTCGACATTACTAACAGCAATGGATTCCAAGGAAGTTATGAAATAAATGATGGGTCTACACTTTCTTTTGGCGAACTTTCCGGCTTTGCCAATGCAACCAACGTTAGTGCTGATGTTGAGAAAGAATCCTCCCTTCGCTTGGAGTATGGCCAAGCGTGGGAACTCCAAAGCGTCATTTCCGGAGGTGGAACGATTGTTATTGGAGCAGGAACTACTGCCCATCGAATAATGTTCACAACTGATGTCGCTCAGACGATGGGAGAACAATTCTACGGTGACATCCACGTTAAAAATGCCTACGTCGATCTCACGGCAAATGCCCAAGCAGCCCTGACCCGAGGCTCACTTGTCTTAGATAAAAACGGAAAAGCCTCAATCCAAGAACCCCCAAGCGGCTCTTCTTACAAAATCGGAGGTCTGAGCTTTAACGGAGGAATATTGGATGCTTCGAAGGCTATCGTCACTCCGGGCAAAGCAGATGCTCAGACCTTATTGAATATCAGTGGCTATCACGAATCCGGAGACAAAACAGGCACACATGTATTAAACCTCTCCGTCGAAGTTGAAAGTTATATCCAAATACGTCTATCCAATAGCGCCGTCAGCTCTCAAAACATTTACTACGACCATATCAAAGACTTCTCTTTACTAGACCAAGACGAAGGTACGCTCAATGTCAGCAAAGATGATATTCTTCATGCAAAAATTGTCGGACTCTACAATGAAGATACTTGGGAGAACAAATCACGCGTTGAAGGCGACCTTGACAAAAACAAACTGGTCAGCGAATTCTTTGATGAAAAGGGAAATGAACGCCAAATCAAGGACAGCACACACAAGCTTTATTCTGGTGCTCAGGAAGATCAAAACCAAGTAGGGGTTGGACACTATAACTTCAGTCTCTCCGCTCTTACAACTAACCAATCCTCAGAAAAGGCAGGTATTTACGTCGGTTACGGTCTTGTCGGCGTGGAAATTAAAGGAGGTAAGACTCTGACCTTAACACCGGGACGAGAAGCCGGTGGAGATACTTTCTCTGCGTGGGTCAAAGACGAAACCGGTTCAAGCGGCAACCTTGTCATTGCAAAAGGCCAACAAGAAGGAAATATTATTCGGCTGCAAAATAGTGCCAATGCTTACACAGGTACAACAACCGTTAATCAAGGCATGAAGCTTGTAGCTGCGACAGATAGCGCTCTTGGCAAGACAAGTGAACTCATCCTGGATGCCGGTTCTTCTTATGAACAAGCCGCCGGAACAACTCAAACTATTGGAAAACTCAACCAATCCGCCGGACAAAGCTCTGTATTTGTAGATAAGAATGCTATTTTGGCTCTGGCTAAAGGTGGACTTTCCAACGGACATAATGCCCTGACAGGAGCCGGCACCCTTAAAGTCGAATCTGAGACTTTACAGGTCTCTCACTCTAATGCCGGACTCACAGGAAATGTGGAAATCGCCAACGATGCTTCCGTGCTCGCTTTATCCTCTCAATCTTTGGGTTCTTCGGACGTTATTCTCGAAGGCCAGGGCAGCTTAACCTTCAAGGACATTGGTGGCGGCTCCTCCGTCTCCAACACTTTCCATGGAGCGGGCTCGATCAATCTGTCTAAGTCCGATATAAAGTTCTCCAAATCCTCCACTGGATTTACAGGAACAATCATTCTTGACTCTCCTTCCCATCTGGCTGTGGAAAAACTTGATGCTTTAGGAGCCTCCGAGATTAAGAATGAAGGTACTCTTCACTTAAATCTGGATGCAGACGAAGGATGGAATGAGGTCGCACTGGTGACTCGCTCAGCCGGAAGCAGAAAACTTACTGGATCCGGCAATGTCATTAAGACAGGAAAAGGTGTCCTCACGCTTCATTCGAATTACGCTTCTGAAGGCACAACCACTATCGAACAAGGCGGAGCAATTTCCGGAACGGCAGAAGATCCTTTAAATCTTGCCGCTTCCTTTGATGTCCGAAAAGGTGCATATTTACAAGCTTTCGGTTCGATAAACAACCTGACAAATGCCGGTACCGTTTACCTTAACGGCATTGATGCAAAGAAGACCTCGGAAAGTAAGCTGACCGTAAACGGAGATTTTGTCGGCAACGGCGGTACATTAGTCTTTGATGCCGATTTAGCAGCAGATACCAACTCGCATCAAAACACTCTCCTCGTCAAAGGAAACGCAACAGGAAACGGATTTATTCGAGTTAATAACTTGGATGGTAAAGGTGCTCAAACTCAAGAAGGCATAACCTTAGTCAGCATCGAAGGGAACTCTAATGTCAGCTTCCTGCTCGACGGAGCAGCCAAAGCCGGTGCCTATGATTATCTCTTGATGAATTCTGCCGACAATAAACGCTGGTACTTAAACTCTGTGAACCGACGCGTACGCTCTGAGGCAGGTACGTACATCGGCTTAGCACTAGCTGCCGAACAGATGAATATGCGCCTGCACGACAGAATGGGCCAGACCTACGTGGTCGATCCTCAATCAGGTGAACTCCGTCAGGCTGCAGGATGGGTCCGTCAGCTTGCTTCTCACTCTCGCTTCAGTACCGAAGGAGAAAAGACTCGTCTTTCTACCTCCGTTACTCAGCTGGGTATGGACGCTCTGCGCTTCAAACCTTCTGCTGAAACCAATGCTGTCGCAGGTTTTTATGCCGGCGGTCTTTACGGAAAATCCAAGACAAGGGCCGCTTCCTTCTCCAAAGGAAAAATCGATGGTTTCGCCCTTGGCGTTTACGGCACCTTCTATACCGGCGCTGATGCAGATGACGGCTTCTACACTGATACTTGGCTGCAGTACGGACGCTATGACAACCGGATTACCGGAGAAGATCCAGAGCTCAAATTCCGCTCTCACGGATTCACTTTCTCCGTCGAAACAGGTTATAGCTTCAAACTTGCTAAGACAGGCACTGAGAAAGAAACCGACTTCATTATTCAACCGCAAGCTCAGCTCATCGTCACAGATTTAAAGAACAACTCTGTCAGCGATACGCACGGATAGAAATTTAAACAGCTTGGTAAGAATAATGCCACGGTGCGTCTTGGGGCCCGATTCATGGTTAAGCAGGACACAAAGCTAACGGCTTTTGTCGAAGGCAATTGGCTGCATAACACGAAGAAGGCCGGTGTACAGATGGGAACCGAAGGTGTTTACATGAGCGGAGGCAAAAACACCGGGGAAATCAGAGTCGGTGCGGAAGGCACCCTCAGTCGCAACCTGAAAGGCTGGGTCAGCGGATCATTCCGAGCCGGGCAGTCCGGATATCACACCGAATCTGCACAGGTTGGCCTGAAGCTTCTCTTCTAAGTGCTTGCCTTATCACGGATCTAAATGACAGGATGGAGTCTCTGGTTAACGACCGGAGACTCCAGCACCGCCTCCCCCACAGACGTAATCTCATAATAAAAGGCCTCTGTCTAAAATCCGAGTTTGGAAGTTAAAGGTAAAAAAATTTCTTTGATGTCTTTATGCTCAAGACCTCGAAGGATTTTCTAATTTTTACGCTTGTATTCCTATAAAAGCCTGTAGAAGCCAAGGACTCTCTTGACTATTTTGTAACTGCTCCTTTTTTACAGAATGGCTTGACCTGCCTGGAAAAGACAGAAAGCTCTTACAACAATTAGTACGAATCCAGACGCCAGATAGATAAATTTAAGAGAACGTCCGGAGTGATAAGTTCAAGAGGAAGACTGCCATCGGTAAGAACGGCAGTTTCTTGTTTAGATTAATAACCATCTGGTGTCGAACGGCAAGCCAATAAGGATGGTCGGGAGTCGATGAGAGATTTGGATGCTTCGGCTGCGTCACTAATCAACAGAAAAGAATAACAGTCCAATGGCTAAGAAAAGAAGTTCGAGAGCTTTAAGGTGGGCAAGAGAAGGAAATTTAAATAGGCCTTAATTATTGAATTAGCGCAAGGTGTAGGTCAGCTCGAAAGCATTGCTACTCTTTGTATTTGAGAAAATAGGATCGCCCTCGGTTGAACCGGTAGAAATCCCAAACTAGCATCAAACTTCTGCGGAAACTTTCTCCTTATCTCTCGTCACCGTTTCGTATAATTGCACTTTTGACATTGCGGCAGCGCATTTTTGTTATCTTCTTTATGGAAGGCTCCCGACCATTTACAAATGCTCTGCAGGATAGGAATTGCCGAAGAACCCTTGTCAGTTAAACAATACTGAACCCTGGGTGGAATTTCATCAAACTGTTGCCGCATTATCATGTTATCCGTTTGCAATTCTTTTAGGGTTGCAGCGAGCACGGCATCCGTGATATTTGACATTTCTTTTCTCAAAGAACTGTATCGCAAAGTACCTTTTTCTGCTAATACGCACAACACTCTGGACTTCCACTTTCCCCCAAAAACATCTAAACCATATTCCAATGGGCAGCGAATATCTTTTTCTAACTTTGGTGTATACACAGTCTTGCACTCCTTTCAAGTCAAAGTATAAAACATATTCCACAACTCTTAAGTTACTATCAAATTTGATAGTAACTAATAAATTTATTTATATATTTCATTTTTAGAGTTACGTTCGTATAATTTAGTCAAGTTCCATGAGGAACGAACTCAAATTCGGAGTAATTCAAATGAAAGTAAATGCTTACTTAGAAATCACTATGCAAATCAATGAAGAAAACCGTCCGGCTGCCGCAAAGGTTTATAACGATTTCAGACAGCCCTTCCTTGACACGATTAAGGGTGCCTTAACAAAGGAACTGTTAATTCGTAAGGAAGATGTTCAGGTTCTCCATGGCTTTGACAACGTGGAAAACGCAAAAGCCTATCTTGACAGCGCCATGTTCAAAGAGGACGTTTTTGTAGGTCTGAAACCACTTTGGCACGCAACTCCGGAAGTAAAAATTTATGCTGTTGCTTAAGTGTCACATACTGCGGTAGCGTGGCTGTAGAACAATTTCCTTGCTAAGTTTCCACCGGTCTTCAAAAGAAGTGACTCATTCCTAAACACGTTCTCGGAAAATGCTTCAGGAGAGTCACCTCCTATAAAACTTTTTTGTCCAAAGTAAATGTCACTTGAGTAGAAGACAGTTGTATTTCATTTACGCCGTCTGCTTCCAAAGAGCATGCTCTATCCCCGACCTTATCATCCTTTTTGAAGACTCTGTCTTGCTGACGCCAATACTTCTCTTCCTCCATCTTGTTGTTCAGGCCAGGTGTTATGACACGTTGCCAGTAACATTGGAGCGTTTGGTCAGAAAAGAGTTCTGCCAATCACTAGACGGACAAAGCGGCCGAATTGCAGCTACCTTTCAAAGTTAGGTTCCGCTGAAGAGCCCGGTTTTCTACTCTACTAAACATTCTGTGAGGCGCACTCCAAAACCTAATCAATTGCTAGGTTTTGGAAAGTGCTGTGTAGTCTTAAGCTCCGTAAGCCTTTCTGTAGGCCTCGATGGCTTTCTCGTATTGCTTAAGTTCGGAAGCTTCTGAGTTCTTCAGATAACTCATCAAGTCTTTCAAACTAGCAATTGAACAAACGGGAATTCCGTATTGTTCTTCTACTTCTTGGACTGCAGATTGTTTTTTAACTGTTTCTGCGTTGCCTGCGCATTCCATTCTGTCTAACGCAATGAGAACGCCGGACGGGACAGCACCGTTGGCACGGATAAGGTTAACGGACTCTCTAACGGAAGTTCCCGCAGAAATCACGTCATCGATAATAACTACGTTACCTTGAAGAGGCGCACCGACAATAGAGCCTCCTTCACCGTGATCCTTAGCTTCCTTTCGGTTGAATGCAAACGGAAGGTCTCGGCCGAGTTCGGCCATGCGGATTGCAACGGCACAGCCCAAAGGAATGCCTTTATAAGCAGGGCCAAAAACCATATCGCACTTTACTCGGCCTGTATCGATTGCGGCGATAAGAGTCTTCGCGTAAAAATCTGACAAAGTATGAAGCATGGAGCCGGTGTTAAAAAGGCCCGCATTAAAGAAGTACGGGGACAAACGGCCTGCTTTCGTCTTAAACTCTCCGAATCTGAGAACTTTTGAATCAATACAAAATTGGATAAAGTTTTGCTGTAGAGTGGACATTTCAGGTAAGTAAAAAGTTAAACGATTAATCTTACGATTTTAGAATTTTTTCCAGTGTAAAAGTGCTACGAGTTATCACCATCAATACAAACGGCATCAGAAGTGCCTCTCAAAAAGGTTTTTTTAATTGGATGAAAGAACAAAATCCGGATTTTGTTTGCATCCAAGAACTGAAAGCTCAAGAGTCTGATATTTCCGAAAATATTCGGAACTGCCCGGGCTATAACTTTTATGCACACTATGCTGCCAAAAAAGGCTACTCAGGCTGTGCCGTGTACAGCAAAGAAAGAGCCGACAAGGTCCGTTTAGGATTCGGCATTGAAGAGTTTGACAACGAAGGCCGTTACGTTGAACTCTCCTTCAAAAATTTTATTTTAATTTCCGTTTACTTCCCTTCAGGAAGTTCCTCGGATGAACGTCAGCAAGCTAAATTCCGTTTCTTGGACGTATTCCTGCCTCACCTTCGTGAACTTAAGAAAACCGGAAAAGAGATTCTCGTTTGCGGAGACGTCAATATTGCTCACAAAGAAATCGATATCAAGAATTGGAAAGGAAATTTAAAAAATTCCGGCTTCCTTCCTGAAGAAAGAGCTTGGATGACTAACCTCTTTGATAACGAAGGATGGTTCGACATCTTCAGAAAACTGGATAAACGTCCGGAGCAGTACACCTGGTGGAGCAACCGAGGCCAAGCCAGAGCTAAGAACGTTGGCTGGCGCATTGACTATCAGATTGGTACTCCCCTCATCTGCGATGCGGCTGCAAACGCATCGATTTATAAGGAAGAAAGATTCTCGGATCACGCTCCGCTCATCATCGACTATTTGTTTTCTCCTGAACATGAAAGCTGAACAAGTACTATTTTCTCAAGGTTTCGGCACCCGGCATGAATGTGTCGGAATCATCGCCAACGGAAGATTTAAGGCAAACGGCGAGCTCGTTACCGATCCTTATGAAGAGATTGATACCGACAATCTCACTTTTGAGGTTGACGGCAAACCGTGGAGATTCTTTGAGAAGGCCATCATCCTTCTCAATAAGCCTCAACATTACGAATGCTCTTTGAAGCCTCTGCATCATCCGAGCGTACTTTCTCTACTTCCGCCGCCTTTGCGCGTCAGAGGCGTGCAGCCGATCGGGCGCCTGGATGAAGACACAACGGGACTTCTCCTTCTGACAGATGACGGCAAGCTCAATCATCGCCTGACTCATCCTAAGAAAAAAGTGCCCAAAGTCTATAGAGTCACTGCAAAGCATCCGGTTACCGAGAAAATGATTCAGCAGCTTCTGGCCGGCGTAAAACTCGATGACTCCGACGAGATTGTTAAGGCCCATGAGTGTTCTTTAATTTCAGAAAAAGTTCTGGATCTGACAATCTTTCAAGGCAAATACCATCAAGTAAAGAGAATGCTTGCCGCTGTTTCCAATCGAGTTGAAGCTTTAGAAAGAATCAAATTCGGAAAATTAAAACTTCCGAAGGATTTGCCTCTCGGAGAGTGGACTTGGGTTGACGCTCCTTCAGAGATTTATTAGTTCCTATGTCTGATTCTGCTTCTTGGAAATCCCTCTTTAAGATTTATCTTCAGCCTGTCTGTCTGAGGATGTTTTTGCTTGGATTTTCCGCCGGCCTTCCGCTTCTTTTGGTGTTAGGAACGCTCGGCTTTTGGCTGAGAGAAGCAGGAGTTGATTTAAAAACCATCGGCTTTATGTCTTGGCTTGGACTAGCCTATGGCTGCAAATGGCTGTGGGCCCCTCTCGTTGACAATATCAGCCTTCCCTACCTGACCGCAAAACTAGGCCAGCGCAAAGCGTGGCTTTCTTTTTCTCAGGTTCTCATCGTCATCGGACTGCTTGGAATGGCTTTCAGCAATCCGCAAACCCAACTGCTTCAATTAGGCATCTTTGCAGGGCTGACGGCCTTTGCTTCCGCTACTCAAGACATCTCATTGGATGCCTATAGAATCGAAAGTGCCGCTGAAGAATACCAGGGTGCGCTGGCAGCTTCCTATCAAACGGGCTATCGCTTGGCCATGATTTGGGCCGGTGCAGGAGCTTTTGCTATTGCTGCTTTTGCTTCAAAGGCCGAAGACGCCCTGACCTACGATCAGTTCGGCTGGACAGTAGCCTATACGGTGATGGCAGCTTCTATGGCGGTAGGCCTCTGTACAACGCTTTTATCTCCGCCTCCCAATGAGGCCGACAAAGAACATAAAGCAGAGCAACTGGCTCAAACCAAAACAGCAATCGATGCATTCTGCCTAGTACATCCTAACCTTCCGCTACCCGCCTCCAAAGTTATCGGATGGCTGAAAGTTATCTGTCTTACTCCGCTTTATGATTTCTTCATTCGCTACCGCTGGCATGCCGTTGCAATTCTTCTGCTGATTGCAACATACCGCATCAGCGATGTTGTGATGGGAGTCATGAGCAATCCCTTTTATCGGGACTTAGGATATTCAAAGGAAGAAGTTGCCGCTATTTCTAAGATCTTCGGCGTCATCATGACTTTGGCGGGGGCTTTCTTAGGAGGCGCCGTCATCCTTAAGATTGGTGTTCTTAAAACTTTGTTCTTAGGTGCAGTTCTATCTGCAGGAACAAATCTTTTGTTCTCTTGGCTAGCCACCGTCGGCCATGACGTAACCTTCCTGATTTTTACCATCAGTGCCGACAACCTTGCAGGAGGATTGGCCAGTGCCGCGTTTGTAGCTTATCTCTCCGGACTTACGAACGTCGCCTATTCAGCGACTCAGTATGCGCTGTTCTCCTCAATCATGCTTATCCTGCCGAAATTCCTGGCAGGATTCTCGGGAGTAATCGTGGAAGCCGTCGGCTACAGCAATTTCTTTATCGGTACTGCGCTGCTCGGCCTCCCCGTCCTGGTTTTAATTCCTCTTATTGCTTATTTGCAAAAGAAAAATCCGCCGAATTAACTTTCAGGTTCTTCTTCCTCGGCCAACTTCTCTTCTACATCCGGCGGAAGAGGATAACCCTTCATACCGTTTGCCATAATAGCCACGTTATTCACCACCGCTTCAAGAGCATCGTAGAAATCGTCATAGATGACAGCCGTTTCTTCGACTTCTTCTCCGGCTTCATTCTGCGGTTTGCCTAAGATCGATTCCAAATTAGACGTGCCTACAACTAAGGGATAAACGGAATCCAGATCATTGAAGTTCAAGTTATTCGGGATGTCGTAAATAGCACAGTAGAGACCGTTAACGAAGGGGCTAAGGTAGCTGAGCTGTTCTTCCAGAGGTTCGGCAAGAAGCTCTTCAGTTTCCGGCTCAAAACGTACCGGATCAATAACCTGAGAATTCTTAAGCTGCTCGTTGATTTCTTTATATCTCTTCATCAGAAGTTTTCTAAGTTTCTTGAAATCTTCAGTCTCAGCGATTGGCTTCCCGTCTTTGGCAAAAACTGCTTCAATCCAAACACGATGTCCCGGAGCTTCCGGTAAAAGAGCCCATCCGGTTAAAAAGCCGTCCAAAAAAGAAGCATCGATGTCATGCGGTCCGACTTCCTGAGCTACTGCTTCGGTCAGGCGTTCCATCTCTTCGAACTCTTCCATCGTCAGGGCATCGTTTTTAATTGACATTTTTATCCTCGTGTTTAGTCATGAAATTATTTATTGCTGTCCTTACTTCAGCAGAAGTATTTTTTCTCAGCAGATTCTTAGCAAACTTTTGGCACTCTTCCAGTGTCAATTTCCTAATCTGTTTTTTGACGGAAGGAATCTGCATTGCCGCCATCGAAAGTTCTTCGAATCCCAAACCGACAAAGAACGGCGCTAAATTTTTCTTTCCGCCCATTTCGCCGCATACTGAAAGCGGTTTATTAAGCTTCTGAGCCGCCTTTGCAGTATTAGCAATCAAATGGAGGACTGCCGGGTGGTATTCGCTGTAAATAGGAGCAACGGATGGATTTCCGCGGTCTACGGCCAACGTATATTGGACCAGGTCATTGGTTCCCAATGATGCAAAATCTACCTCTCGAAGGAAAGGCTCAGGGCGAATAGCAACGGCCGGAACTTCTACCATAATTCCAACCGGAACTTCAGGATTGAAGAGCTTACCTTCTGCAGCAAGCTGTGCCTTTGCCGTCTCGATATATCTTTTTGCCTCAATGATTTCTTCTATGGAAGTTACCATCGGAAGCAGAATCTTGACGTTTTCTTTATATGCTGCACGTAGAATGGCTCTTATCTGAGTTAAGAAAAGGGACGGATTAGCCAAGGTAAAACGAATGGCCCTCAAACCCAAAGCCGGATTTTCTTCCTCTTCATTTAGAGCAGTCTGAGGAAGGTTGGCCGCCTTCGCCTCGTGGGTCAGAAGTTTGTCTCCTCCAACATCCAAGGTTCTAATAGTGACGGGCCTGCCGCCCATCGACTCGATAAGTTCTTTGTAGCTTTCGTACTGCTCTTCCTCGTCAGGAAGGCGGTTTCTTCCCATGAACAAATATTCACTGCGGAAGAGCCCCACGCCCTGAGCGCCCTGATGCAAGACTTCATCTAGTCCCGCCACCATGGCGATGTTGGCCAAAAGCTTAACTTTATGCTTTTGGTCCTTTGTTTCTGCGACACGTCTGCGGGCACGGTAGAACTCGGAGTAAAGCTCTTCCTGCTCTTGGACTTGAGCTGTAATTTCCAGAATCTCTTCCGGCGAGGGATTACAGATAATTTCTCCGGTATTAGAGTTTACGAAGAGCTGATCCCCGTCTTGAATCTGGCTTCTAGCTCCTGCAACCCCAACAACTGCCGGTATAAACAATGTCTGCGACAGAACTGCAGTGTGAGATGTCGGTCCGCCTTTCTCCGTGATAATGCCTACAAGGTCAAGGTCTTCATATTCTGTCAGCCAAATCACGTCCGCCAAAGATAGGTCGTTCGTAACAAGGATGACTTCTTCTAAGGCTGTTCTAACTTCAGCCTGGAGACGTCTGCCCTTCCCGAGAAGCTCTTCCTGCAGGCGATTGACGGCATGTTCAATATCATCACCGCGTTCTGCCAAGTAAGAGTCGGTCATATTTTCGAAAACCGCTTTTACCTCTTCCAAGTGCTGTGCCAGCGCCCATTCCACATTGATCAAGCGCTCGGCAATAATATGATCAACCTCTTCTTTCATGGTTTGATCATTGATGAGCATCTTGAACATTTCCAAGAAGGACTTCAGCTCTTTCGGGGCTCTCTTCGGGGTTCTGGAGAGCATGCGGTTAATTTCTTTATTAACGGAAGCAATTGCCTTAACCAATCTTTCTTTTTCTGATTCTATTTGGTCAGGAGCGATGGAATACTGAGGAAGCTGTAAAGGGGCCATCGCCATTACGCGCGCTCTGCCGAAACCGAGTCCGCTCGATACGCCTATTCCGCTAAGTTCCTTTCTGCCTGTTGCGCTGCTTTCCGTCATGGCTTACTGAGCCTCACCAAACTTATCTTCAAACATCTGTTTGAGTTCCGAAAGCATCTCTTCTTCATCGGTTCCGTCTCCGATTAAAGTCAGCTCGGTTCCCTTAGAAGCGGCCATGAGCATCACTCCCATGATGGACTTACCGTTGACCTCTCTGCGGCCATTGGTGATCTTCAAAGAACTGAGAAATTCGTTAGCTTTTTGAGTTAATTTAGTAGCCGGTCGGGCATGCAGACCAAGCTTATTCAACACGGTAACTTTAATTGTTTTCATTAGTTGTTCTCGTTGCGATTTGCGCCGCCTCAGAAGCCTTCTCCAACAATACTTCCAGAGGCTGATTTCTGTAGCAAAGGAGTTTCATCAGAAGAGGGAGGCTCAACGGAGCGATGCATTCGCAATTTTTTTCTTTTGCAAAAGCGCAAACGACATTGCCGGGTGTTGCACCAAAAACATCGACCAGCACGACTTTCTGGTCCGCATCTATCGCATTCCAAGCTTTTTCAAGCTGTTCTTGCTGCAATTGCCGATCCTCGTCGGAATCTATATCCACTGCCTCCACGGCCTCCAGTCCGGCAAAGATTTCTTCAGCAACTGAATTAAACGCCGAGGCTAAGGGCTTATGAGCCACGAGTAGAAAACCTGTCTTCACAAAGAATACTCCTCCAGAATCCCACTAATTTTAGCCAAAGTTTCTAAGCCTGGAGTGCTATATAACCGAAAAAGAACAATCTTGAGTACCTTCAACTATGCTGTGTTCAAGAAATTCTCTGTGCGTTTTTCCTTCTCTGTACAGGCATAAGGCCAGAGGCATTATGAAGATAAAGACTTGAGCCAAAGAAAATCTCTTCACTGCCGTAAAGGAGAAGCTTCCAATAACCGTTTTTTTGTCTTGTTATTTTCTGTGAACGGCTACAAAATTACATCTCTGTTTTCTTTTCTCGATTGCACAAAGAGGCGCATCCGGCCCACGCACATAGAAAATACAAAGAGTTCAAATATGGATAAAAAACCCAATAAGTTGGAAGAAGCCCAAATAGTTCTTGAAATTTTAAACCGGATTCCTTACAGGCCGAATAAAACCAGTGCTGAAGATATCATCGAATCATTAGAAGCGGCTAGTATCCATCTGTCCAAGAGGTCTGTACAAAGATATCTGAAAAGAATATCAGAGTCAGATTCTTTCGGAGTTGAACGTGATTCACGCGACAGAAAATTCGGCTACAGTCGAAACCGTTCGGAAAATAAATGGGAAACCTTAGAACTAAAACCTAATGAGTGTCTTCTTTTGAAGTTAGCTCAGGAATATATCAAAAATCAAGTTCCAGGCTCTATCCTTAAGTCTCTTGACTTCCTATTTGCCAAAGCCGATAAGGTTTTAAATGAAAAACACTCCAACCGGAAAGAAAAAGAATGGCTGCAAAAGGTAGCCCTTGTCTCCCCGGCCCTTCCCCAACTTCCTGCCAAAATTCTGCCGAGGATTTTTGATGAGGTTTCTAACGCATTATTCGAAGAGAAAAAACTTCGAATTAGCTATAAGAATATGCATGGAGTTTGCAGAACAGGAATTATCAATCCTTTAGGGCTCGTACAGCAACAATCTCGCCTTTATTTGGTGTGCACCTATGAAAACGATGACAAAATTTTTCATTTAGCGCTTCATCGAATCAAAAGCGCCAAGATGACAGATTTCTCAAGAGAAGTGCCGAAAGACTTCCGCCTCTCCGAATACCTTAACTCTCGGCATTTCAACTACAGTGACGGCGAAAAAGTACGTTGGGTACTGGAATTTACAGGAGAAGATTCGGCACGAAATTTTGAAGAAACTCCCTTTGCCAAGGATCAGGTATTGAAAAAGTTAGATAACGGCAAGTACCGGCTCGAAGTCGTCCTTCAAGACTCACGTTTACTTGATGGCTGGATTGCTACCTATGGAGACCTCTATCACATCACAAAAGAAAGAAGGTATCCTCTCTGACGAGAGCTGGAGGAGGTTGCTTTTTCCTCCTCTCTTCCCACTTTTCGGAGTAGCTTGGCTTTTAACGCGCTTCTATCGGGTGCTTACCTTACACACTACTCTATTTATTGGATTACATCGCACAAAGTCAATTTAATCAGCGGATTAATCAGGAGGAACAAGATTTTTCTTCCCGACATGAAGCGCTTTTTTTAATTGTTAATGTCAATGCCTCCAACAATGCTGGAAGCGCCTCAGTACTCTTTTTCGAAATATGGAAATGAAAATATGAAGAATTCTCTATATGGCCTGCCTCCGCAAGATTGATGTTGATCTTTATTGCGTTCTTACATAGCCGAGAAAATGATGCCGCGGGATAAACCTCTCCGGAAGTTCCTACAGCAACAAATACATCTGTCCTCTTCAAATAATTTGGAATCCAGTCCATGAAATATGGTCGCTCGCCAAAAAGAACTACATCGGGCCTGACCGAGTAGCCTTTTGCTCCGCACGAAGGACAGACATTGTCTTTCCGAAATGAATTTGGACGAGGAAAGACAGCTCCACAAGCACTGCAACGTGCCTGATTCAATGATCCATGGAGATGGTAGACCTGAGGCGCCCCAGCTAACTCATTTAGCCAGTCTACATTTTGAGTTACGTGAATAAACTCACAAAAGCCAATTGTTTCCCGGGCAAACTTGGCCAATGCGTAGTGTGCTGAATTTGGCTGACAGCGGCATACAGTTTCAAACCTTTTGTTGTAAAACTCAAAAACTTTATCTGGAGTTCTGGCCAGAGCTTCCATTGTGGCTAGCTCTCTTGCATTGTTCTTGATCCATAGGCCATTCTTATCACGAAATGTTGCAATACCGCTTTCTGCCGACAGACCTGCGCCTGAGAGAACAAAGATGACCGGTGTGTTCCCTGTTTTTAAATTTTCAAAGTATTTTTCCATCGTGAGTACTCCTGGGCCTGAGCCTATATTGAGGTCCCCAGACCCGTGGAAGATCTTTAAGATCTTGGCTTCCTTCCGGACCTTCCTCCAAAAGGAACGGATTTGCGGTCCGATAGTTCGTCCCAAAAATCTTCCTCTAGTGTGGGATCCTCTAATTCTTCGTCTTCGTCGACATATTCATCATTTTCTTCGTCTTCTCCGATGTCATCGAAGTCTTCGGAACTGTCTAGAATATCTTCCAGAAATGGATCTTCTTCCTCTTCCGGGATCTTTTCCCAGCCGTTTGCAAGCGTCCGTATTTCGGTTACATCACTCTTACTCAATGCATCGCACAAGTCTTCGCGCACGCTCTTTTCTCTTACTTTATCTAAAACAAGCTCGGCTAATTCTGGGTCATTGCCGATGATTTCCACAAGCTCTTGCGCACAAAAGTTACCTTGAGCAAATGCTTTTGTTCTTAACGCAGCTTCTCTCACAAAAAAGAACGGATCCTTTAAGAGATTTTTTAATAACTCAGAATTTCGCACATAAGGAATAGCAAGCGCACGGACGTAAGGATTCCGATTGGAAAGCAATTCTTCCAGCAATCGCTGTTTTTCTGTACGAGTCCCATGTTTGTCAACACTTCGGATAATTTCATCTAAATCTTCTTTTGTTGGTTCCCAACTGATGCCCTTGGAGCGGAACTCGCAAAAACAGTCTTCCTCACTGCCGCCGGATGATAAATAAGACAACCAAAATCTGACTTCGGGATTTCTGATGAGAGGTAGAAGCTCAGATTCTTTTTGAGCAATAAGCTCAGAACCACTGGCCCGCAGCAATGCCTCCGGAGATTTGTTAAACAAGAGCGCCAAAGAATGAATTGAGATCTTCTCAAATAATTCTTGTCCTACAACCTCGTTTAAGTTATTCCGGCAGGTTTCTTTCTCAATAAATTTTTCAAGAGCATTTAAGTCTGAAATCGGATTGCTGATAGCTCTTGCTCTTATCTTGCGTGAATCATTACAAAGAAGCTTCGCACTTAATTCGGCTGGAATATCCCAAAGACCATCTGCCAGCAAAATAGTCTCGAGATTAACAAAAAACTCGTTTTCTCCAGCGGCATTTTTACTTTCATCTCTGTCAAAGATAACTTTCATAGTCCTCTTCCTTTTCAACCAATTACGTTTTCAACGTTTACTTGCGGCACCTTTATTGCATCGCGTCTTTGGCACCAGCAGTATCTCTTCTCACGGGAATAAGCGGCGACATCGACTGCCGCTCTAATGCCTTACTAAAAACAGTTTAAGATTTGTTGCGACAGAATACGCCGCATATTTTGCTTACTTCTCTCTCGAGGGAACTGCTGATCTTATATAAATTTCAACAAGTTATATTGAAACATTACTTGCAGAAGAACTGCTTCTAAGCTATCTAAGCCATTTCTGGCTCCTTCTCGTCAGCGCGGGTTTTTATTGAAGCGCGCTTTCAATCTTTGGTCAGAAATAGTTAGAACCTTTATAGAAGAATCCATAATAGAGAGCCGGAGTAAGAAGAGAAAGACTTTCCTCGGTTGCAGTCCGCATTGGATCTCCACCCGGAGTTCATAAGCACTTGTTCAAAGGCGATTTTTCAAATGAATAGCTGCCTTTTTTGACGACTCTTTTTGTCGCGTTATGAATCAAAATAGTTCTATGTAAGATATTAAGGAGACCTGTTAATCGGAGCCTAGAAATGGGACAAAGAGGTTTCTTGACAGACTCGAAGTCTGTTATCTGCACGACCGGCACGAAAAAGCAATTCTGTTCTTCTTAGAACCTAAGACTCACAGCAGAAATTCAAGAAGTCTAAAAGCAGCCTCCAATAACTTACAGATCCTTTGAACCAATTCAAATTCTTCTATATTTTTCCTTCTTAAGAAAATGAGTGATAAGACGATAACATTGGCCACCTCCCCCGTACTGAATTATTGTGATCAGAGCCACCTTCACCGTGAAGATATTCACCTTAATCAAGAAGAGGAACCACTTAACTCTAACCTGTGTCTTGCCGAAAGTCGTCTCACGAAAATGCAAGAAATAGCCGCAGAGATCAGAGAAAAATCTCATGCCAATCAAAAAGCAAACTTATTGACTTTTCGGAACGAAATCGAAAAAGCCCGCAGTACGACGGACATTTTGCGAGCTTTTTTTGTTTGCGGACTTCTTCAGGAAAAACCGCAGACCTTAACGGCATGTACGCTCGCAACAACCATATCTATCGCCAGAGCAGTGGCTGATGTTTGTGAAAAATATCCGTTACTTTTCGGAGAGATCAGAGGGATAAAAGTTAAATCAAGACTGAGAACCTCCATGGCTACTTGTTCCAAAGAAAGAATGATTTCTCTAAATCCGCGATACTTCTGTGGTAATCACACAGACAAAATCGAGGCCGCAGTGAAAAAAAATTTCTGGACTTCTTTTTCTGACAAAGGAGGTGTCTACCAAATTATGGCGCACGAGCTCGGACATGCTGTGCATTTTTCTCTCTTTAACCTTTTGGATAGAAAAGGATCTTTTGCTTTGCCTTCTATTTTCAATACTGCAGTGCGCCGAAGGGTCCTTCTTAAGCACGGCTACAACATAGAGAATAATCTAAGCAAGTATGCGAAAAAAAATTGTTATGAATTTTTTGCGGAAGCGTTTTGCGAGTTAATTTGCAGTAGCCAGCCTAGAATCTTCGCTCAAGAGCTCGGAGTGATATTAGAAGAGATTACTGACGGTGATCTTTCAATGCTTATTGGCTTCTACAGGTAAGAATAATTGAATGCTCATTAGTTTCGATTTTTGAAATCACCTAAATTCTTTTAAACGAAAGAAATGACTTTTCTGAAAGCAGTGCTTCCACGATGTTTTATGCCTGGCATAGACCTGAAACAGCTCATAGTGTTTGATTGTCCTCTTTAGCTCCTAGTAAAATCGGGTAAACACACTTAAGCGCTTTCCGTCTCAGGAAATTCATTAAACGAGAAGCACTACCTAAAATTTTTGGTTTTACGGAGGATTCCGAATGGCAATCGTCACATTCCGTTCTAAAGCTGCGGGCGAAATTTATATGTTTCGCGAAACAGCTGAGGAAATTTTTAAAGTATTCGGCAAACCTTTAGGCATTCGCGGAGTTTTAACTCCGGAAGAGATCCCTGCCGCCCTTAACTCCCTTCAGCTAAGAATTGAAAAAGAAAAAGAACTTCTGAAAGAGGTTAAAGCCAAGGAAGACAAAGCCTTCAGAGAAGGAAAAGATCTAGACAAAGAGAAGAAGCCGGCAATGGAACAAACCGTCTATTTCACTCAAAGAGCTTATCCCTTTGTCGAAATGCTTGAACGCTCGCTTAAAGATGATGTGCCTGTTACGTGGGGAGTTCCATAGCGGGAGTGATTTCTTTAAAGGTCCACTAAATAAGATACCAAAAAGAGTCATTCAAAAATTGTCGTGGTACAAAAGGCAAGCCTCACGTACCACGGTTTTCGAAGTATGCGCCGACACTTTCATGGCGAGTTACTTCTTCCTTTTCAACCATCCTAATAGCTTCAATCGTTTCATCTTTAAAAAACTCAACCTCAAATGGAAGTTTTCGCTCGTGAACCAGCTTAATCAAAGTAAGACGGACGAGATCTGAAAAATTTAATCCTATCGAATTCAAGACTTCAGAGGCATCCGCTTTGAGCTTTTTATTGACTCTGACTAGAATCGAATCATCGAAAATCTTCGTGGACATTCAATTCACCATTTCAACAATGTTGCTACAGAATTTAAAGGATGTCTTGTAGGTATCACTATCGTAAACGAAACAGCATAAAAGAATAATTTCTGAGGGAAGCCTCGTCTACATCTATAAAAACTTCTACTACGGTTCCTTTAGATCTTTTTCAATGCCGACGATCCTTTTTATTTCCTCGGTATCTGTTCCTGAAGGTATTGGAATATATTTGCCGGAAGAATTTTTAAATACACCAAGCGGGACAGTGGTTAAACCGGACCAACGAGCTATTTTGGCATTGGTCCAAACTTCATCTCTGTATTTTTTATCGACAGTTGTTCCGGTCGGATTTATACCTCGGAAATCTTTGTCTTTAAAGTGATCTTCGTGGTGCTGCATGGCATCCCAAGGTTCTTCAGAGGAAAGAATGAGAGCGGCTTGATCAATACTCAAATCACGTAGGACAGGAATTGGAAACCAAATAAAGTTCACATGGTTTTGCAGCGGCTTTGCTGCATTCCACAACTTGCTGCACCACGGACACTGAGTATCAGAGACAATGACGACTATAGGCTTATCTTTACCGACATTCGGATTGCTTATGCCGAATCCGTTAGCCAACATAGATTCATAGAGATGGTCGAGCTGTGTACCGGCACGTAGTTCCGGATAATCTGCACGTCCCGGAACAATCTCCGGCTTGATTCCAACTTTTTCCGCTGCATGAACCATCGGTCCGCAAACAGACATTAAGGCCATAGCCAAACAGCTTCTTCTAAACATGCTTACTCCTGATTCTGTTTTCCGTATCTGGTTTTACATTAATTATCCCAACCAGTACCGAACTCAAGTTTATGCTCGCCAGAAACCTCTGGTAAAGAGAACGAGTACCGTAAATAGTTCCAAACGTCCGATAATCATTAAAAACGTACAGAAGAGGACTTGAAAATCCGTCAAAGACGAGAAGTTATAGGCGGGTCCCAAATTTCCTAACGCAGGACCAAGATTATTTAAGCAGCTAATTGCGGTAGAAAACGCTGTAAGGCCGTCAAAACCTGTTAAAAGGAACACCATCGTGCTCAAGAAGGCAATCGCAATATAGAGCATTAAAAAGGCCAGAATCGCAAATATAACTTGATTGCTGATTGGTTTGTTCCCAATCACCAACGGAGCAATGACGCGGGGGTGCAAAATCTTCTTAAATTCAAGACCGCCCTGTTTTACCAAAGCAATCGCACGGATCATTTTGATGCCACCGCCGGTGGAACCGGCACAAGTGGCAAAGCTCGAGCCGAACAAAGCCAGCAGCTGAACTACTAAAGGCCAGTCGCCATAGTTTGTGTTCGCAAAACCGCTGGTACTTATCACGAAAATGACGTTGGTCACCGAATAGTAAAAAGCATCTCCGACATTAACGTAAGTCTCAAAAGAAACCAATAAGAACGTCGATAAAAGAGTAAGGACTAACGCTGTTAAAAGCCATGCACAGCTTTCAACGTCTTTGAAGTAGAGCATCGGAGACAGCTTTTTCCATACGAGAAAGTGCATGGAGAAGTTGATGCCGCCGATAAGCAAAAAGACTACACACACATAGTCAACGGCTCTGGTTGACCAATATCCGAACCCGGCATCATGGCTGGAGAAACCTCCCAAAGACACCGTTGTGAACGTATGCATAATGGCATCGTCCCAGTCCATGCCGGCCATGTGATAGCAGATTGCGCAAAGAACGGAAATCGCAAAATAAATATTAAAGAAGGCTTTGGCTGTGTCCGAGATTCTTGGGGTAAGCCGTCCTTCCTTCAAAGGGCCCGTGCTTTCCGCTCTGAAGATCTGCGCGCCACCGACGCCCAACAGCGGAAGAACTGCTACGGCCATCACCAGAATACCGATACCTCCCAACCAAGCTAGGAAACATCTCCAGAAATTCACGCTCATCGGCAGATCGTCAAGTCCTCGAAGAATCGTCGCGCAAGTAGTCGTAATCCCCGAAACGGCTTCAAAGAAAGCATGCGTAAAAGGCAAATCCGGAATAGTGAGATAAACGGGCAGCGTGGCATAAAAGGCTAAGAAAACCCACGCCATTGTCACCAGCAGGAATCCGTCTCGAGGAATCAGCTCTCTTCTAAAACTTCTTGTAGATAACCAAAGAAGTCCGCCGGAAAAAAATGTAATAAGAAAAGAAATCAAAAATCCGTTAAATGCCCCGTCTTGTTTCCAAAAAGACAAGATGAGCGGGATCAGCATCGCAAAGGAAAATCCCACAATAATCGGACCTAAAACATTAAGGACCGGTAATAGCATTAAACGAAGGATAGGATGCATCTGGGGCTCTCCTTAGAAGAATCCTACAGATGGAGCAAAGAGCTTTTCTATCTCCGGTACCTGTTGGCGGCTGTCAGCAAAAATAATGACATGATCGCCGTCCTCAATGGTTAAATCTTTTTCAGAAGCCATCAAGACTTCTTGAGAGTCATCCTCTTTTCGAACAATACAGCCGATAGTCACCCCATGCGGCAGGTTTAGTCTTGTGACAGGCTTACCGATGACCTTAGAGTTTTTAGGCGTTCCGTGAGCAACTATCTCCATCGCTTCTGCGGCTCCTCTCCTCAAGGTATGAGCCGAAACTACGTCTCCCTGACGAATATGGCGAAGCAAGTCAGAAAGTACGGACTCTGTCGGTGAAAAAGCAATGTCAATATCGGTCGAATCAATCAAGTCAATGTAGCTTGAACGGTTGATCAGCGCAATAGTACAGTGAGCTCCAAGGCGCTTAGCCAACAAGCAGCTCATGAAATTATCTTCGTCATCATTGCTGACCGCAATAAATACGTCGATATTGGCAATGCCTTCGTTAATGAAGAGAGTCTCATCGGTCATGTCGCCGTTTAAGACTAAAACGGAACTCGACAGATGTTCGGAAAGATACTGACAGCGTGCCGGATCGCCTTCCAAAATTTTAATGTTGTAGTTATCTCCGTTAGCGGTCTCGGAGCTGTCGAGAGCTCGTGCCAACTGCAAGCTGAGAGAGCCGCCGCCGGCTATCATGATTCGGTCATATCTTCTGACCTTCTGTCTGAATACACGAATAATATTCGACGCCTCGGATTTAAGCGTCAGGAAGAAAACTTCGTCTCCCGGATTAATGACGGTGTCAGGCCTAATGTTGGTAACACGGAACTTCTGACGGCTGATAGAGACAATTTGCACCTTGGCATCAGGCAGAACCTGATGAATATCAGCCACGGTCTTGCCGGCCATTTTGGAGCCGGCATCCGTTTTGACGGAGACCAAAATCAAATCAGCCGTTGAGAAATCAATAACCTGAAGAGCTTCCGGATAATGAATGAGCTGAACGATAGAGTTGGTTACCGCCTCTTCCGGCCAAATCACGGAAGTTGCTCTGAAGCCGGAAGTCGATAAAAGTGCCGGATACTCTCTTAATTCCTCGTTTCTAACGCGGGCAATACGTGCCGGAATATTAAAAAGCTGTTCAGCAATTAAGGTTGTGGCTAAATTGGTTTCGTCGCTGGCAGTCACTGCCACGAGCATATCGGCATCAGCCGCGCCGGCGTCGGCCAAAACTGACGGGGACGTCGCGTCTCCAACAATCCCCTGCAAGTCATACATTCCTTGGATTTCGTTAATTTTGTTTTTGTCTTTATCGACAATAGTGATGTCGTTAGACTCGGAAACTAGGTTTCCAGCTACTGAAGCACCAACCTTCCCCGCTCCAAGGATCAGTATTCTCATGTTGTCCTCAAATGGCTTTGGCTTCAGCCTTCAGAAAACTCGTCGTTGCGCTCTTTAGATCTTCCGGCCCGACCAATGTCTAAACCAAGTTGTTTCAACTTACGATAAAGGTGAGTACGCTCCAAACCTGCAGCGCTTGCAACCTTCGTCATACTATTATTTTCTTTTCTAAGAAGATTCATAAAATAAATCCTCTCAAATTGGTCTCTTGCTTCTCTAAGCGGATCATTGAAATTAATGGCCGCCATCATAGAAGTAAGAGAGTCGTGCTTATGTTCAATAATTCTAGGTTGAACCGGCTGGGGCTGAGGCTCAGGTCTTGGCTGCTGATAAGAACCGTAGCCGGGCTGAGGACGAGGCTGGAGCGGCTGGCGAGGTTGAGGGGCACGGTTTGTACCGATCTTGGGTTCAACGGAATTCTTTTCGAGAGCTGCTTTAACCGAGGAGATTAAACGGGAAAGAGCGATCGGCTTTTCCAAAAAGTCTACGGCGCCGAATTTTGTTGCCTCGATGGCGGTATCCAAAGTGGCATGTCCGCTCATCATAATCACCGGCATTGTCAGCTTGCCTGTCGAACTCCACTCCTTCAGAAGTGAAACACCATCGTTGTCCGGCATCCAAATGTCCAGCAATACTAAATCGGGACGATTATTGATAGCAATTCTTGCTGCGCCGGCGTTTTCTGCCAAGAGCACCGAATAACCCTCATCAGACAAAATCTCAGAAAGAAGTTCCCTAATCCCTACTTCGTCATCAACTACTAAAATTACTGCCATATCGTTTTATTTTCGACTATTTATAAGGCATTCTAAACAAAGAATGACTATTTTCCTAATTCCTTCAGTTCGCAAGCTGTCGGAAGATAATCGTTATTCTTGCTCCTAATATTTGGCCCTGTTCATCCACTATATTTTCCACCCCGACCGTACCTCGGTGTTCTGCCACAATTTTCTTTATCATCGGCAATCCAAGCCCTGTGCCCGAGGTCTTTGTCGTAACATAAGGTTCGAAGGCATGCTCCAGAATTTGAGCGGCAAATCCTGGCCCATTGTCAATGACTTCAAGCTTTACGCCGTCCACAACATTTGTTCCGGGCTCATATTCTTTTGCGACTCTGATTTCCACACGCATGGCTTCTTTATCAGGAGCTGCTTCCATCGCATTGGAAATGAGATTGTGAAGTACTTGTCTGAGCATGTTGGCATCGGCCTCGATCAGAGGCACCGTCGGATCCAAGTCCAAATGAAGATGAATATCTCCGGCCAAATAAAGGTTGGTGACTTCCTGGACAAACTCGGCCAAATTGATTTCTTCGAATCGAGGAGAGCCGATCTTCGCGTACAAACGGAAGTCGTCGACCATCTGCTTCATAGCCGTTACCTGGTTCACAATGGTTCTCGTAGCCTTCTGAAGAATCTCTTCGTCCTTACCCGAGACTTTGGTCTCAAGTTTCATCTGAAGTCTTTCAGCAGCTAACTGTATCGGCGTCAGCGGATTCTTAATTTCGTGAGCCAAGCGGCGCGCAACTTCAGCCCAGGCTTCGGTTCTTTGGGCGGCTGCCAAGGAGCTGATATCGTCAAACAACAAAAGGTAGCCTTCACGGCTTCCGAGGGAGAGGGTCGATCCTCTAGTGAACAAGAAAATACGCTGATGTTTCTTACCGGATTTCACAACAAGTTCGCTTTGAACGGAAACATCCGGATATTTGCCGTTAACCGGCTTGCCGATTTCTTCTCTTATCGGCTCAATAAAATCAGGCAGAACCTCCTGCAAAGGTTCGCCGAGACGGCCTGCCAAATCGATTTTAAGTATTGAAGAGGCACTGGCATTAACAGAAACGATATTCCACCACTCATCCGCGACAATTACGCCGGAAGACATCTTGGTCAGGATGCTTTCCAGATAATCCTTGGCTTGCTCGAGCTCCTCGCCGCGCTTTTCAATGTCTCTGCGGGCATCTGCCAGCTGTGTGGTCATGATGTTAAAGGAGCGTGTCAACTCCGAGACTTCGTCGTTAGTCTTGGATTCAGGCAATAAATCATAATGGCCGCTTCCCAGTCTTCGAGTACCTTCAAGCAAAATCATCAGCGGCTTCGTGATTCTCGTCGCAATAATGACGGATAAGGCAATCGCAGCGAACATAGACATCAAAAGAACCAGCGTCAGCGTAATCAAATAAATGGACCGTAAGCCTCCGCGTGCCAGAACCATTTCTTGATAGTCGCGGTAACCGTTCATCAGCACTTCAGAGTTATGGGCCAAAGAAGGCGGAATATTGTCTACCACCTCCAGAAAAACTGCTTCTCCTGTCTGACTGGAAGATTCAAAACCGTTTCTGCTGAACGTAAAACGTTCGCTTCTCGGAGAACTGGCATTGGGAAGCAAAGACAGCGGAGCAGCCGCCGGCAGCTCAACCGTCGGAATCAGCACAATGGCTTTTGCCTGTATAGTGCCGCCTTCTTTTTCTTCCAGCCCCTCCCAGTGGCCCTCAGATCGCGCGGTCTGTAAGTTTCTTATCGAAGGAACCACGGGCGCTAAGGTATTGAAGGAGGCTCCGCTGACACCTATCAATCTGCCGCGGGAGGTCACAATCATAGCCTCGGATAAATTTTCTCTTTCGCGAAGACTGTCTAGACGCGACACCCATTCTGCGGGAGGACTTTCCGCCAATTCAACCGCGAGATTACGGGCACGATTCAATAATGATGACTGATAGTTCTCAAGAACTTCTCTACCAAGCGTCAACCCGGAATCTAAAGCTCGCTCAACCTTTCGGTCAAACCATGAATCTACGGAACCATAGAGGAACTGCACGGAAACTAAGAAGATAAGAACACCCGGGAGAACGCCTGCCAAACATAAAGCGAAAGCAAACTTAGAAAGGATTTTTACGCCGTATCTCTTTTTACGGGCTCTTTGATAAAGCCGAGTAAGAAGAACGGCGACGAGCCCCAGAAAAATTGCTGCGACACCGGTGTTGACCCACAAAAGAAGCTGATAGTACTTTTCAAAGAAGCCGGTATTACGGCTGGCGTTCACAAGCAAAAAGAGCAGGATACAGCTGACTCCCACCATAATCAGGAGCGCAAGCCTCAAGTACTTGGACACGGTTACTCCTTAGTGGAAACTATCGTCACATCAAACCATCCGGAATCTAGATTCCATCCGTCATCTTTCTTGAGCGTTACCTGGAAAGGCTTGGGCAGTCTTTCCGTATCCAAATAGAAGCGGGCCCGGACCTCATAGTCATCCGGGTTGATATCCCTGTACGGCGCAACGTACAGCTTGGAAATCGTAGTCATGAAAAATATGGCTTGATCGAGATTGTCAAAGTTCTGAGTCATTCCGCCGAGACTGACGCGATACTGACGGGTCAGCGGGTTATAACTGAGACGAATTCTTTCAGTGACCTTACTGATCTCACGGTCAAACCAATACCAGCGATTTTTAAAGATTTCTACTTCCAGATTGAAGTTAAGAGGAACTCCTCTTTCTAGAACTTCTTTGACCTCAGGAGCCAGCTCCAACTCAAAGGAGCCGTCAAAGTAAATGGCTTTGGAGGAGTCTTGAATGGCAGACACCTCCGCATGCACGGGCACAATACCTTCTGCACAGGCACTAACGGCCATAGCAGCTGCGATCAGCCCCGCAGCTGTTAGTCGAACAAAGCGCCTGTGTAAAGTATTCATTAAATTTTCTCAAAAAGTGCGTAGAAAAAACCGTCTCTTACCCAAGGGATAAACTCCAAATCGGGAGAGTCCTCATGCGGGGACAGTCTTATCCATCCTTCAGGAGCTCCTTTAAAAGGTACAAGTTTTGCATCCGGATGTGAAGCCGCAAATTCCTTAATTTGGTCGATCCCTTCTTCGGGCATAACAGAACAAACCGCATAAAGCAGTCTGCCTTTTTTTGCCAATATAGACCACATTTTATCTAACAAATACGCTTGAGTCTTTGCCAAGCTCTTCACATCGCTCAAATCTTTTAGCCAAGGAATATCGGGGTGACGCCTTGAAATCCCTGAAGCTGAGCAAGGAGCGTCTAAAAGGATGCGATCAAAAAGTTTCTTTTCTACATTCCAAGATGCCACATCACCGACATCAGCGACTCGAACTTCTGCTTTCAGATCCAATCGGCCTAAGTTTTCTCCGATTCGTTTTGCACGCACCGGGTCCTTCTCTATCGCCGTTAAATCAATATCGGCCATTTCCAACAGATGTCCCGTCTTGCCTCCCGGAGCAGCACAGGCATCGAGCACAACCATGCCGTCCGAAGGATTTAAGATTTGAGCCGCAAGCTGACTGCCCGCATCCTGAATAGAAACCTCTCCGTCTAAGAATCCGGGGATATCCGAAACGGGTCTGGGCGAAAGCAAAACTATGCCGTCTTGGCCGACGCGAAGCGCATCTTTGATCCCGTTTTCTTCTAATTTCTTTAGATAGTTTTCGGGACTGATTCTTCTACGGTTAACTCGAAGCACCAACGGAGGATGCTTCTGCTGTAAAGCTAAAACTGCATCGGCATCTTTACCGAAAATCAAACGATATTTCTTTATCCACCAAGCAGGCGCATTAAATTTAACCTCATCGTTCTTCATTGCTTCAGCAACGAGGGCTTCCTGCTCTCTTAGGAACTTTCTGAGAACCGCATTAGCGAAATTTGCCGCGTTAGCCAGACTCGGATCTTTTTTAACAGCCCGAACTGTCTGATCAACAACGGTAAAAGGCTTCTTCTCACCAAGCACGGCCTGAGCAAAAGCGACTTCTAACAATGAAGAGAGCAAAGGTTTAGGCGGCTTAGAGGCCAACTTTCTGAGAATCCATTGAGTTAGTACTCTTCTTCGGGCCACGGCATACACCAAGCTTTGGACAGCCGGTTTGATTTCGCCCTTTATTTGTCCGAGAGCTCCGTCAATTGAGGAGCCTTCTTTGATTTTCTGCCAAGTTTTAGCGGCTTCCATTAAAGCCGTCGACAACGCTACTTTACTCATTGCAACAGTTCTTTTTCTTTAATGGGATGACCGGCTAAAAACTCTCTTGCGGGCAATTTCTTTCCTCCCGGTCTCTGCAATTCTTTAAGACAAACGACTTTGCCGTCGCCGGCACAGACGCGGACTCCCTTAGCGTCCGCTGAAAGAACGGTTCCGGCCTGTTCTTTGTATTCTTTATCCTTTTCGCATACAGCAAACCAAGCCTTCAAATCAGTCTCACCGTGTTTAAAAGATGTCCCGGGGAACGGATTAAAAGCGCGAATCTTGTTAACGATGACCTGAGCCGGCTGATTCCAATCAATAACGCCTTCGGCTTTTTCCAGCTTGCTGGCATAAGAAGCTTCTTCGGGCTGAGCAACCGGCGGATATTTTGTCGGGTCTTTCAAATATTCAGCAAGCATCTCCGCACCGAGCTTCCCAACTTTTTCGGTCAGTGTTCCGGCGGTATCTTCTTCCGTGATCGGAAAGGCTTTTTTGTAAAGCATCGGACCGGTATCGAGGCCGACATCCATCTGCATAAGCGTTACACCGGCTTCTTTATCGCCTTTTTCAAGACCTCGGGCGATCGGAGCCGCTCCTCTCCAATCTGGCAACAAGCTGCCGTGGATATTGACCGCCTTCAGATTCGGATATTCGCTCCAAATTCCTTTCGGAAGTTCTAGCAGTTCTTGAGGAAGGATCAAACCGTAAGCAGCAACGATTAATAAATCCGGATCAATTTCGCGCAGTTTGTCGTAAACCGCAGCGGTTTCTTCTCCGCCTTTGGCTCGTCTGAATGTCAAAGGGGTTTCAACAGGAATACCCGCCTTAAGTGCAACTTCTTTGACTGCGCTCGCTTTTAATTTACGTCCTCTGCCGGAGGGACGATCGGGCTGCGTCAGGACCATTCTTATGTCGTGCCCTTCTTCTATTAATTTATTTAAGGCATAAGCGGCAAATTCAGGCGTGCCTGCAAAAACAATCTTCATGTAGTTCACCTTTTGAAAAGGAAAGAATTTCTTTCCGACAGAGATTTTGTTCTCAGATTGTAGGACAATGGAAGCTTAATACATCAAGTATGGCTCGATTTGGATTACTTTCATGCCGGTTGCTAAATTAAAAAACGTTACTTTGTCATACCACGAGTACGGAGATAAGCACCTTCCCACAGTCGTCCTGATTATGGGACTCGGCATGAGTGAGCATTCTTGGCCGAAAGAACTTTTGCGCCTATTAGTCAAAAAAGGACTTCGAGTCATTACCTTTGATAATAGAGACGTTGGTCACTCGCAATATTTCCCAACCGATAAGAATTTCCAATCCGTTCCGATTGCCATCGGCAGAGCGTTATTAAGGCTGCCTGTCAAAGCCCCTTATAAATTAGAGAACATGGCTTTGGATTTGGTTGAGCTGCTGGACTATTTGAAGATTGATTCGGCCCACTTGGTCGGTGTCTCCATGGGAGGCATGATTGCACAGGTAACGGCAACCATCCGTCCGTCCCGCGTGAAATCTTTGACCTCCATTATGTCGGCTTCCGGAAATCCTAGAACCGGGACAGGCAAGGTCAAAGCCATCTACTCCCTGTTTATGCATCCGGAGCAGCCTGATAATCCGGAGAAGCTCTTCGAGCATTTCTGCCGCGTATTCAATACTCTTAAGAGTCCGAAATATGAATATCCGCGAGAAGAACAAGAAAAACTCCTGCGCGACTCCAGTCAAATTCCTTTTGACTCGAAGGGAGCGGAAAGACAGCTTTTGGCCATTTTAGCCAGCGGAGACAGATCAGCTCAGTTGTCCCGCCTTAGTACTCCGACCTTAGTCATTCACGGCGAGGATGATCCTTTGCTGCCGCTAAGCGCCGGTAAAGAGGTGGCAGACCTTATTCCCAACGCAAAATTAAAGGTCATGCCTTTGATGGGCCATGACCTTCCTCCGATACACTACGAAGAGATTTCTTCTGCCATCGCCAAACATGTTTGGGATGCAGAGAACTGATTAATCTTCTTTGTGCTTAGCCGCTTTGGCTTCTTCTGCTCTTTGTTTTCTGATTTTTGTGCAGATACGGCTGCGCTTGAGCAAACTCAAGTGATCAACAAATACGATACCGTTCAAATGATCCATTTCATGCTGAACACAAACGGCAAGCAAGCCGTCGCAAGCCATTTCAAAAGTATTGCCGTCTAAATCCTGAGCTCTGACGACGACCTCAGCCGGTCTTTTAACCTTGTCGTAAATGCCGGGCAAAGACAAGCAGCCCTCTTCCCATGGTTTTAGCTCTTCGCTTGCTGAGACAATTTCCGGGTTAATCAAAACCTTCAAATCGTTTTTCTCTTCCGTAATATCAATAACAATCAGGCGAATGTGCTTATCAACCTGGGTGGCTGCAAGACCAACACCGGGAGCTTTGTACATCGTTTCTGCCATATCGGCAGCTAATTTTTTCAGTTCCTCATTGAATTCCGTGACAGTAGCGGCTTTCGTTTTAAGGCGCTCATCCGGATATTTAAGAATAGGAAGTATTGCCATTAAAGGCCTCCATAATATTTTTCTCGAGATCATACTAGGTACGAGATAGAAAAAAGCTTTGATCCGCCTCTATTAAGCAAAAAAGCCTTTCGTCGTTGGCCAAGAAACAAGATCTAATCAGAAAAAGAAGAATTCTTACAAACAATCACACCTCTTGAATTTCCTGACTTAATTGAGAGTTATGGGTCCATGGAATTTTCGACAACTCTTTGAAAAGGTGCTAATTTAGAAAAAAGAAACCACATTTATGCAGGATAAAAGATGGGCAAGACATTGGTTATCGCGGAAAAACCCTCCGTAGCGACTGACATTGCAAAAACCTTAGGCGGCCTCAAAAAGGTCACCGATTATTATGAAGGCGACGAATACATCGTCGCCTCTGCAGTCGGTCATTTATTGGAGATCAAGGCTCCTGAAGAGTATGAAGTCAAACGAGGAAAATGGAGTTTTGCGCATCTTCCTGTAATTCCGCCTCACTTTGAACTTCAGCCCATAAAGAAATCCGAAGCCAAGCTCAAAACGCTCTCCAAATTAATTAAGAGAAGAGATGTAGACAAAATTGTCAATGCATGCGATGCAGGACGAGAAGGCGAACTCATTTTCCGTTACATCATTGAAGCAGTAAAGACTAAAAAACCGACCGAAAGACTTTGGCTTCAATCCATGACCAAAGAAGCCATCCGCACGGCTTTCCATCACTTACGTACAGCCGCAGAAATGCAGCCTTTAGCAGACGCTGCTAAGAGCCGCTCTGAAGCAGACTGGCTTGTCGGCATCAACGGCACACGCGCCATGACCGCTTTCAACAGCAAGGACGGCGGTTTCTTCTTAACTACCGTCGGCCGTGTGCAGACTCCGACTCTGGCTCTGGTCGTCAAACGTGAAAACCAAATCAGAAGCTTCATTCCTAAAGATTATTGGGAAGTTCATGCTGACTTCGGCGTTCAGTCAGGCTCTTACCACGGTAAGTATTTTGACCCTAACTTTAAGAAAGGCGATGACAACACATTAAAAGCGGATCGCCTATGGAATGCGGAAGAAGCGCAGAAAATCGTCAATGCCTGTCAGGGCAAAACCGGTGTCGTAACCGAAACTTTCAAGCCTTCAACAACCAGCTGTCCGCTCTTATATGATTTGACCACTCTGCAAAGAGAAGCAAACCAGCGATTCGGATTCTCTGCTAAGACAACTTTAGCTATTGCTCAGGCCCTTTATGAAAAACATAAAGTGTTGACCTACCCAAGAACAGATGCCCGTGCTCTTCCGGAAGACTACATCCCTTCCGTCAAAGAAATCATGCACATGCTGCTGGAGTCTCCTTGGGGACAATTTGCAAAAGAAGTTCTGAAGAACAACTGGGTCACGTTCAATAAGAAGATCTTCAACAACGCCAAGATCAGCGACCACTTTGCAATTATTCCGACAACACAGAAAGTTCCTGCTTCTTTAAGCGAAGCCGAGCAGAAGATTTATGACTTGGTCGTTAAGAGATTTTTGGCCATTTTCTTCCCGCCGGCACAGTTCAAGAACATTACCCGCATCACTGAGGTAGAAAAGTACTCTTTCCTATCTGAAGGAAAAGTCTTAGAGAGCCCGGGCTGGTTAGCCGTTTATGGTAAAGGCGCGGATGCCGTCGGACAGAAAGTGATGGTTCCGATTCAACAGAATGAACCTGCTGCCGTCGAGCATATTGAATCTCAGCAGCTCGCGACAAAACCGCCTGCAAGATACACTGAAGCGACTCTCTTGAGCGCAATGGAAAACGCCGGCAAAGAAATCCAAGAAGCAGAACTGCGCGACGCGATGCGTGAAAAAGGCATTGGTACACCGGCTACACGAGCCGCTATTATTGAAGGTCTGGTTCTGCAGAGCTATATGATTCGCGAAGGCCGCGAACTTGTTCCGACAGCAAAAGCTCAGCAGCTTTTAACACTTCTTCACGGCTTAAACATCAACGTCTTATCTGAAGCCGAACTCACCGGTGAATGGGAATATCAGCTGTCCCAGATCGAAAAAGGAAAACTTTCCCGCAATGAATTCATGAAGGGCATCGCTGAGTTGACAACGCAGATCGTTGATAAAGCAAAGAGCTATGGTGCAGACACCGTACCTATTGAACAACCGATGCTGCTTCACGCTAAATGTCCGAAGTGCCACTCTCCGATGGTTGAACATTACAAGCGTTTCGCCTGCTCTCACTGTGATTACAGCATTACTAAACATCCAGGCGGACGCATGCTGGAAGCCAAAGAAGTTGATGAACTCTTTGAAAAAGGAAGCATCGGACCTCTGGACGGATTTATCAGCAAGATGGGACGTCCTTTCTCTGCCGTTCTTAAACTTGGTCCGGCCCCTGATTACAAGCTTGATTTTGATTTCGGCAACAAAGAAGAGGATGAACCCAAAACACCGGTCGACATCAATTCTCTTTCGGTAATCGGAAAATGTCCGGTCTGCGGCAAGAGAGTGTTGGAAACGGAAACTGCTTACGCTTGCGAAGACGCCCTGAATCCTGAAGCCAAGAAGAAATGCACTTTCAGAAGCGGAAAGGTTATTCTTCAGCAGCCGATTGACGAAGCTCAGATGAAGAAGCTATTAGAGACAGGTAGCACTGATCTTCTAACCGCATTTGTCTCCAATAGAACTAAACGTCCGTTCTCTGCCTTCTTGGTTTTAGAAAAAGGCGGCAAAGTCGGCTTCAAGTTTGAAGAAAAGAAACCGAGAGCTGCCGGAGCCGGTGCCAAGAGAACAACAACCGCACGGAGAACCTCGACCGGCAAAGAGGCTTAAGAGAATCTTTGTCAGCCTCTTTCGTTCCTGAGCTATCAAAAGGACAGATAACATAAAGTGTCATAAGGGCGGCCATAAAAGCCGCGCTTAGACCTGTCCTTCTAAGTAAATCCTACGGAAAAATGAGAAAAGACACGTTGCAAGACTTACCTTTGGGAACATCGTCTTTTGAGGCGCTCAGAGAAGCCGGTGAAATATACGTGGACAAAACTGATTTCATTTTTAGGCTGGCATCCAAAAGAAGAAAGCTCTTCTTAGTTCGGCCTAGAAGGTTCGGAAAGTCCTTGTTGATCTCGACCTTAGAGTCTTTGTTTAAGAATGGTCTGAAATATTTCCTGAATTTAAAAATTGAAAAACTGTGGAACGATGAGCGAACCTATACCGTAGTCCGTTTAGACTTTTCAGAAATACGTGATTTCGCTCAAGCGACAAATTTGCAAAAAAGCTCACCGCATTGCTCGCAAGAAAATTTAATCCGGTAGGTCTGAAATATCAGATTAGTGAACTTTTTTCGATGTCGGACCAATTATCCGATTGCCTTGCCACTCTTCCTACAAACAGTTTGGTTCTCCTAATAGATGAGTATGACGCTCCTTTGACCGCCTGCTTGAACGACCTCCAGTTATTTGATGAAGTACGGCTTAAGCTTGCGGTTTTTTTATGCGGCTCTCAAAGCGAATGACGCGGCTTTTAGGTTTATTTTTATCAGACCGACCCGTAAAACACCGTCCTTTAGGACGGTGATATAAGGGTCGAATATAATAATTTTTTCAGTCAGGCGTATTCTGTTGTTCAATGTACTGTTTGATAATAGAAATAGGTGCACCCCCACAACTTGCAGCAAAATAAGAAGGAACCCAGAGAGCATCCCCCCATAACAGGCTAAGAATGGAGGGATATTTCTTTTTTCGAATAAGACGGCTCGATACTCCTTTCAGAGA
>UQNA01000002.1 GCA_900542195.1 uncultured Sutterella sp.
CTCATGCCGAGCACACAAAAAACTTGTCCGGGTTGTAACCTGCGGAAAGCAGCTCTCCTTTGGCAATAAGCCAACCTCCAAAACTTTCCAAGTCTGAAACTGCTGCTTTTTTCCCTCTAGCATCCGCTAGAGTCTTTATCGAGCTGTCCGATCTTACGATAATGGTTGAAGCTACTGAATCCGTGAGATTCGAAGTCTCTTTATTCTCTTTAGTCGCGACCTGAAGGGCTCCGTGGGTCTGCATCAGGCTGACATAAGTAAACGCATTTGAAATTAAAAAATCCGGCTTGTATCTCTCTATATCTTCTAGTATGTTGCCCGGATTTATATCGACTAAATTGAATTGATATTGTGGAAGGCTCTCCATCAAATGATCAACGGTTGGAGAGTAAGACTCTATGTAGAAAGTTGGAGAAAAAGTATCCACCAGCCCGATGGTAACAGTCGGTTTATTTTCTGATGGCAGGCCCTGGCTGGAAAAGACAAAAAGCAATGCCAGAAGGGCAAATTTGATTTGGGATTGCTTCACACCTATTCTCGTTTTATTTTTCTTATGGTAAGAATTTAATAAAGCTGTTTCAATATAACAATAGGTATATTTCTTATGCGTTTCGGCTTGAAAAATTTTTTTCTATTCTATTAATTTTTTTAAACCTGCTTTTCTAATTAAAAACTTCGCAATCTTTTGAGGCCAATTCACAGGTTCAAGATTCAAGACAGGTAACTCGCAATATCTAATCTTGTTCTTTGTCAACCAAACATCCAGAAGTCTCTCGGAGAGGAAGCCATAGACCCGAGCATCATTTTTTGAATACTCCGAAATATTCAAAGTATTCTCAACTTCCGCCAAAACTGAAAAAAGCCACGTGCAATACTCATCGAAGAGTTCCTTTTTCATCACAAACATATTGAGCAAATGAAGCTTCTTAGAATTCATTACTTGTTCAAAAGCCGGAAGATAAGTCGGACAGATCTTCCTAATAGCCTTTTCTAATGCAAGGAGATCTTCTTCATGATGTGCATGAACATATTGACTTCGGACAGTTTCGACGAAGTAATTTCTCTTCACGGGCAAGATGACTTGATTTTCTCGTAAGTATTTCTCAATCTCTTGGGCGTCCAAGATATTGGCAAACTTTCCTTGAACTTTAGAGTTTCCCTTGAAATATCTTCGATAGTGAACAAGGCCAACGACATCGGCATCTTTGATATTTTTCCAGATCCAAAAGTAACCGGTCAGCTCACAATAATTCGGATTCTTTTCTGAAATATTCAGACCGGTATTATCTCGTTCACCCTTTAGTCCTAGATCTTTCCGTAATGAGGCCCCGACTTCTAAAGGAATATATATGTCGTCCTCAGGCATCTCATAATTTTTGTGAGCCGCTATAAAAATCTTAATCGACATATCCTCAGACCTAAATATTTCAACTTGAAAAGTTTAATCGATTTCTTCTTTTTGCAAATCGTTCTATTATTTACAAAGTAGAAAAAACGTTTATTTTTTCTAGAGTTAGAAATAGTATTTTTTCTCCGATATCCTAGGAATTACAGCCCATCTTGAATTAACCAATAAATTTAGATTAAAATCCCTGCACATCCTAAAAATATGGGATGGCGATTAGGAGGTCAATTTATGGAGAACGACCCGCAAGTTAGAGCTGGGTTATCACAAAGATTACAAGAGCTAAGATTGGAAAACCAAATGACGCAAGCAGAACTTGCTCGTCTTTGCGATATTCCTCAGCCTGTGTTGTCTTTGTACGAAAAGGCCGACAGTAACAGAATGCCCACTCTGTATGGACTTGTGAAACTGGCAAATGTTCTTCGTGTTTCGACTGATTATCTTCTGGGCCGTACAAATGAGAGAACCGGCAGCGCGAGTTTTATGCCGGAAGATTCTGTCTTAAAAGAGCTCTCAGTCAAAGACAGACAGATTCTCATTCATATTGCTAAAGCGCTTTTACTTGCAGCGAAAACAAAACAAGAAATAATGAGAAGTAAAAAGATTCCGAATAAAGCAGAGCAAACGCCCGATACAGGCGCCTAGACGTTTTTTTCTTTGCTGCTTTAATAATTTTTTAGTTATTTCGCTTTTCCAGTGTTAGAATAAAAAAATGTTGCGCCAGTAGCTCAGTTGGATAGAGTACTTGGCTACGAACCAAGGGGTCGTGGGTTCGAATCCTGCCTGGCGCGCCAATGATGGTCCGAGACGCTTAACTGCTTCTCGGACCTCCTGTTTTCTATTCTCCTCCGCTAGATTTCTAAGCCTTAATCGGATGATCTTACGGAGAGGAGTCTCGTCTAAACCACTGCGTTCTTCCGGCCCTCTAGCAAGGCTCTCTGTGCCTGCCATTTATTCCGAAGCACTCTTACGGCCTCTTCAGCAGTCAGGACCGCCTCACAGACGTGTTCAATGAAATAGATAGGTACTGCTTTGTTTTTATAGGTGGCTCGGACGGCTTCTATTACGTCCTTTCTTTCCTCTGACCGTGCCTTTGTCACGTAGTCCGAGCAGATTCGGCGAGAGTTTATCCATAACCAGAAAATGTAATCCTTGTTATTTCCTCCTCTTGCGATGTCAGCACCTTTAGACAAAGTGCAGATCGATGAGACGCTCACAAATTCTGATTGGTCCGGACGGTTAGGTACAAATCTAACGTATCCAATCAGCTTTCTCTCAGCGGCGACCGGTAATCTTACTTCACCGCTGTAAAGCTTCTCAGGCTCATACCCGAAAATAATAGGTTCAAAAAATTCGATGAATGGCAACCGACCTCTAGCAACAAATGCTGGGTTCTTGGAAGATTTTCTGAATTGTTTCAATGTTCTCATTGCTCGTTCCAATAAAATTCATTAGAAAACAAAGCCGTTTGCAATAAATATTCGGCTCGTCCTTCGGAACACCGGACAGAAAATCGGCACAAAAATAGCCCAATCCTGACCAAAATCAGTGTTCTTTAGATTCTTTGGAACGATTAAAAATTAACCCATTGGTCTCAGAAATTAAATATTTGACACTTTATTGTACACTATTTTGTCGCAAAATATAAAAGTTGTCTTAGAGGTGCTTCATCAAGTTGGGCTGTTTGGCACTTTGAGCAAAAATTTGCCTCCTTGGGAAAAACTTGATGAGGAAGAAGAACAACTTCCTCTTCTGGCTCAAGTTTGCGCTTTCCACTCAAGATTCTTTTTACAAGTTCTAATTCGTGGTCTGAGACTCAATAGAAAAATAAGAGTAATACCTGGGAAGGTAGAGGCAGCTTCTCAACAAATAAAACTCCCGAGGATTTCTGAAGATCTTCGGGAGTCTTGCCTTTCTCTAATTTCCTTCTGGAATATTTATAGTCACTAAGTTATCCTCCACTAACTCTCTTGGCAAATAAGTTTCTTCATCAGAATCCTCTTGACGCCATTTAAGGAAGGAGAATTCTCCATTGCGGTTAATCACGTCTTTCATTCGGATCACCAGGCCACGATGAGTTCGATCTAGTCCGAATACTTCTGTTACCAGAGAGGAGAAATGTGGAACAACACCGAAGGGGACATCCTCCGCATAAGTTCCCGTTACTCCCTTAATATTCAAGAATCCGTATAGATCAGGGCCGTTTTCAAGCACGTAAACACCTTTACCTAAGACGGGGCCAAAAATACTTCCCTGTCTGGTAACAGCAATCATGCCGGGAGTTTGGAACGTTTCAGCAACGATGTTACCGTTACCGTTATACAACATAACCGAACGATTGCTTCCAACGTTTCCTACCTGAATGTTTCCAGTGACGCCGTTGGCTCTTCGATAAATATCTACGTAGTCCTGACCGAAAACCGAACCTATATTAATTTCAGCGTTTCCGGAAAGAATGCCTACAGATTTACCATGAACCGAATCGAATTCAATTGCTGAACCTTCTTTGTCATAAAGAGAAGATGAAATTTCAATCCCCGCCTTAGACACGATTGACGATCCGCTAACGGAGGCTGAATGAAGCATTACCTCATTCTTCGCCGATATCGAGTTGCCAATATTCAGCGCATTTTCTTCTCCATGAATTGATACATGGCCGTTAACAACTCCGCCTTGAGAGGCATTTACATACACCGTTGTTGCAAAGCCAGTCAAAGCTAAATTGACGTCTTTACCTGCTTCAAGAACAGCTTCTGTAATGTAGTTTCCGCCAAACTCACCAGCTTCTCCCATCTTGGTCACAGAGCCTAAGACAATACTGCCATTCGCCGTTGCTTCCAATCTTTCAGCCGTAACACCGGTATCTCCTTTATTCTGTCTCTGATAGACATCGTTACCTGCCTTTAGGACTACCAGATGAGTACTTAGATCAGTTTCTTCATCCCAAGCTCCTATCCTAGTTTGATCCAACAAACGAATATCTCTTGAGGCCTGAATTCGAACGTCTCCGGAGTCATCTGTCGTATACACCCAAGAATCGCCCTGCATCCTCACGTCACCCGCAAACGCAGTAACCTCGACATTAGCGCCTTTGATTTCACTTCCGCCAGCGAGTGTGACATTTGATCCCAAGAGGTCAATGTCGGAATCAGAAAATATATCTGCACGTCCTTGTACAGTGAGAAGACCGTTAGCTGCCAGAACTACATTTTCTCTTGCTGTTATAGAAGCGTCCGAGGCAAGAGTCAGATCCCCTAAGGAATCAAGAACAACTCCTCCATTCTCAGAAAACACTTCAGAAGCAGAGTCAAAGCGGAGGTTTCCTCCCGCGATGTTTACATAATTATCAGAAGAAATCTTGGTACTTCCTTGAGCAACAAGGTTTCCATCGGCTAATAAAACAACTTCTTGCGGTGCTTTAACCGAAGCATCGGCAGCAAGAGTCATATCGCCCAACGACTTGAGCCTAACCTCCCCATTCTCCGATAGAACCTCGGAAGAACCGTCAACACGTATTTCTCCGCCTTGAATATAAACTTTGTTCTTTGAAGATATCTCGGTAGTACCCTGGGTGGAAAAGCGTCCTTCAGCAGATATGGAAACGCCAGCCTCTCCTTTCACGCTTGCATCAGAGGCAAGAGTCAAATCTCCCTTGGAAAGAATTTCAACGCTGCCATTGCCCGAGAGAATTTCAGAAGTACCGTCAACACGTATTTCTCCGCCTTGAATGTTGACGTTCTTATCCGAAGAAATCTCGGTTGTACCCTGGGCAACCAAACGTCCGGCAGCAGATATGGAAACACCGGCAGGTCCTTTAACGCTTGCATCCGACGCAAGGGTTATACCGCCCGTGGATACCAGGTTAACGCTGCCGTCCGTCGTCAAAACTTCAGACGTTCCGTCCAAGTGAATTTCACCGGCGTAAACGTCAACATTCTTTTCGGAAGCAAGGTAGGCATCTCCACCAATGGTAAGCTTGTCTGCTGCATCCAAATCTACGGATTCTTCTCCGTAAATAATGGCTGTTCCTTCCAATAGGACAGAACCGCCTGTACTTCTTACAGTCAGATTTCCTTCGGTAGGCTCGGCGGAGGGTGTCAAGGCCACAAGAAGAGCCTCATCTCCAAATTTCACATCCTTTCCTCCAACTACGGAAATATCGGCCTCTGAAATTATCCAAGCTCCCTCACCAAAAACGGCATTTCCTCCGGAGACAATCGAAACATCTGATCGGCCTTTTGCCCGCCCTTTCTCATCTGCAATCACGCTGCTCTTTTCAGTAGCGATAAATGCGTCGTCTCCAATGACAAAGTCTTCTCCTGACTTAATCGAAAGATCTCCGCTAACATACACATCAGCATCATTGCCAATACAGACACTGCCTTGCTCTGCTTTAATAGTCGTAAGGTTATCAGCCCCAATTTCAAAACGATCTGCAATAGTGACGTTCCCAGTATGGCTCTTAATGTCAACAGTTCCCGACTCATTTGGATAATTTGAATCCACTATTGAGTGAATAAATGCGTCAGACCCGAGCGAGACATCCTTCTGAGCAGAGACATTTATCACGTTGGCATACAAGTCTGCACTCTCTCCGATTGAAAGATTTCCTCCGGACTGTACATTAAGCTTACTTATCCCAGAAGTGTTAATTGCGTGAATTTGAGAGTTGGACCCAATATCCAGATCTCCTGATTCTGTAAACAACGTTGTGTCTTTACCAGCGGTTATCACCAGATCATGATCAATCGTCAAGCCCTTATTGCCGTATACCTTTGCTGCGCCATTTGGAGTGTTAATGTTAAATGCACCGCCAGTCACTGAAAATTCTTTTTGGGACCCAACTTCAACTTTAGCATTTTCCCCCGATGCGGAAATATTTACATTCCCATCGACAATCCAATTGTCTGCAGCTTCAATCGAAATATTTCCACCCAAGGAGGAAAGCTCGATTGATTTGCTATGGATGGAAGTTGCATCAACATCGATATCCCCTTTTGTTTTGATATCAACGGAATGATCTGCCGAAATACCCTTTGCCTTAACATAAGCAGAGTCGGCAACCAAAGAAGGAAGCTTTAAACTGCCCTCTGTGGTGATTGATGCCTTTTGAGCAGCAGAGATACTATCCGCATTAATAAATGAAAGAGAATCTAAACTTACTGCTCCATTAGCAGAAGTTATCTTTTGAACAGTAATGCCATTATTGTCGCTGGTTACTGAAACATCTTTAGAGGCTTCTATGGTTGTGGCTTCCACCTTCTCTTTTCCAACGATAGAGACACTTCCGGACTTACTTTGAATAGTTCCTGCAGCTAGGACCTCTCCCTCAGAGCTTTTAACAAGAATATCTCCATTAGCATCTCCAGTCGAGGTAATTTGTCCAACAGAAACTTTCTTAGTGCCGGCCAGTGTAATCTTTTCCTTGGCTTCCACTTCTCCTATTGAGAGCTCTTCAACAGCGACATTAACCGTACCAGCTGCCTGGACCTTGGCAATCGTTTGAGCTCCTGTCTTGGCAAGAATCTCAACGTTTCCAGCGTCTATACTCAATTTTGAAGAAGAGTTGAGTCCCGTGAGTTCTCCCTTTTCAGCGCTAAGACGAAGATCTTTTTTCAATTTAAGGTTGTCGTACTGATTCAACGCACTTACATCCAGATTCTTACCAGATTTCAAATCAATTGAGTCTGCGATGGTTATATTGGGCTTTGCCTCTTCGGATAGTACTTTGAAACCCACGTCTCCCTCTGTACTCGTCATGTTCAACGAATCAGAGGTCAGAGTATTTGTCTTGAGAAGCGCTGTTCCTGAATCGGAACCAATGAACGTACTTTGTGCCTCCAGTGCAGTTGCAGAGACTGTAGCTCCCGATTGTCCCTTGACTGTGAGCTCTTTCTCTACTTCTACCTTTTGTTGTACATTCATATCTGCAGAACCAGCTGTCGATGAGAGTGCCAAAGAACCCTCAGCTGTAAGCGTCTGTGCTTTGATATCAATGTTAGAGCCAGCATTTATTTCAGCTTCGGCATCTTTCATTGTTACAGCACCTGCATTAACAGTGATCCCGTCTTTGGCAGATAAATCAGAGTTAAATACAACGTTAGCTGCTTTAGCATTGACTAATACGCTTGATTTTTCGGCAGTGAGCTTATTCAGTTCAAGGTCTTTCTTAGACGCTAAAGCAATTGTTCCGGCAGTTACTTCAATATTCTCTAACCCAGAAATAGACTCTGCATCAACGACTAATGCCGAATCCATATCCAACGCTGTTGTACCAAATTTAGTCTGCCCAGTTGACTTGACATTCAAAGACTTACCTTTCACTTCTCCCGAAATTGTCACAGCATTGCCTGACACATTCGAATCGTTGAAAGTGTTTTGTGATGCGGTTAAAGTGACATTCCCCTTTTCAGCTGAAATAGTTCCAGCGTGGCTTAGATTGCCACTGCCAAGAGATACAGCTACATTAGATTCGTTAGCCTTTAACGTTCCCAGAGCAAGATCTCCTGAACGTGCAGCGATAGAAACCGATCCTGCTGAGATAGTAGAGTTTTCTTGGATTCCCTCAATCCTCTCTGCAGAAATCTTGAAGTCTCCAGCGAGGTCAATCTCTCCGTCCAGATCGACTTTAGCGGTTTTTTGGGCCTGAATATCAACTGTTTTCTGGGCAGTAATTTTTGCCGAGGAATTCTCAGTAAACCCTGTCGTAGTTACATTCTCTTCGCTAGATTTAAGAATGACTGACTCAGCCTCGATTGTATCGGCTTTAACGCTAATATCCCCTCGCGTCTCGATATTAATAGGAGAATTATCTTTGCTGATAACCTTCTTTGCTTTCAAATCGACGCTATCAGCCGTAACGGCAGGAAGTGTCAGTTCTCCTCCGGTACCAATACCCAGCTTACCCTTGGCTGCTGAAATTGACTGAGATTTTACAAACAACGGAGCATCCAAAGTTACTCCAGCCGTATCCGAAGTCAAGGTTCCAAGTTCAATTCCATTAGTCTCGCTTGTTACTTCGATATCCTTAGATGCATGGAGGTCAGCAGCCTGAACTTTTTGAGCCCCAGAAATTTCTATTGAACCCGTGTTGCTAACTAAGTTTCCCGATATCGATACATTGCCACTTGTACTTGAAACTGATATAACGCCTTCAGCCTCTGCTGCGTCCATAACCACATCATTCTGAGCAGTTAATGTGACCGCTTCTGCAGAATTAACCTTTCCTGTTGTTGTCAGGGATGTACCAGCGTTGGCAATTATTGAACCACCTTGTGAGGTTAAGGCCCCTGTCTTCAGCTCTGTTCCGGATTTAACAGTTATTGAACCACCTGTTGAAGTAAGAGCACCGGCTGTTACATTGGCCTCAGAACTTGTCAATTGAATTTCTTTTGCCGTTACCTTTCCGACGCTTAAGGTTTCCTGAGCCGTTAAAGTGGCAACGGCTGCTGAATCTACAGTTCCGGTTGTCAGAGTAGTGCCTGCCTTAGCAGTTATTGAACGTTCTGTAGACTTCAAGTCGTCCGCTGTTATATCTGCCTCTGAGCTTGTCAATTGAACTTCTTTGGCCTCAACGTCGGATACTTTCACTGCATCCTTCGCTGTTAATTCAGCAAGATCAGCTGAATGTACCTTCCCCGTTGTGGTCAAAGTCGTTCCCGCTGTCGCGGTTATTGAGCCTTCTTTAGACGTCAGTGCACCAGCAGTAACAGCACCGTCTGTACTTGTCAATTGAATAGCTTTGGCCGACACATTGCCAACGGCCGCTGCGTTTGCAGCCTTAACTTGGACATTTCCAGACTCGCTTTCCAAATTACCGCTAACAACGCTTCCCTGTCCGGAGAGTTTAATGTCTCCGCTCAGGGATAAATTAGAGTTACGCTTCGGCTCTTTAAGCTTCGACTCTTCGGCATCAACATATCCCTCTTCTGCGGAAGCAACGTCTAATGTCCCGGAACCAGTATCGTGAATATTTAACAGTGCCGGCTGAACCTGCGAGGTTTTATCGGTAACAAAAGTAAGCAGAGCCTCCCCGTCTTTTTCGGAATGCAGACGAATTGAATTGTCATCACTTCCTACTTGGGACACATCACGAAGAATGATTTCCTGCGCCTTGATATAGCTTGAAGCGATCGACTCTGAACCCGAAGGCTCTGTCATCAGCAGAGCTTTATCGTTCAAACTAATGTCAACAATCTTATCTGAAGCAATTGCGTCTACTCGGAAAGGATTAGTAGAAACTCCGTCAGCTGCGTTCAGGTACACACCGGAAGATGCGCTAAATGAACCATAGGCATTAAGGTCATTAGGATTAATAAGCTCAATGTTCAACCTAGACACCGACGTTCCTAACGAACCAATACCGCCGCGCAATGTCACTCTTGAAGACTTAATCAGTGAAGAATCAGCACTTCTCAAAAGACTTTCACCGTTATAAATACCTTGTTTTGCGGAAAGTCTGACTTCGTAATTTGCCTTATCGCTGATCACCTTTCCTACATATAAGGCAGAATTATCTTCAGCCTCTACAAAGACATTTCCTTCCGTAGTATTCGCATCAAGATGAACTTTGCCCAAAGTCTCTGTCAAATTAGACGCTTCTACAGAAATTGAGCGTTTCAGGCCTACGGTTATTTGTCCTTGGTCTGCATCCCATTTAACATCATGAGCATCGGCTGAGGCAAGTGTCTTATAGACATTTAGCGCTTGATCCCCGCTTAAATCTGCAAACTGGTAAGTCACGGGATCGACTTCTTGCCCAATCGATTTTGCCTTCAAGACTACGGTATCTGCAACTATGTTTGCCACGCCGTCCAAGACTCGAGTGTCAGAAGCTTTTGGATTGGTGATCACGTCAGAAACCGCATAAATTAGTTCTGATTCTGTCCAAACTTTGTAGCTAGCCCCCTTGGCCTGGGCCAATTCGGATTTAGGATTCGCTTCTGCAGCTGAGACATAATTTTTGAATTGTTCTTCGATATCGGCCTTAAGATCTTCGCCCTTCTTACCGCTGCACTTATAGTAATCACCTAGTTTCTTCCCTAAAGAAGCTCGATATTCTTTCTGCTGATCGCTTAAAGTTGATTCTTCTGCTTCTACGAGTTCTGCATACCGCTCAAATTCTCCCTTCATTTGTTGGGTTATTCGTTCGACGATACCGTTCCTAAGTGCTTCTTCACTAGCTGAGTTTGCAGAACCAAGAATTCCGGCTTCTTTCCAACTTTGAAGTTTTTCTTCTAGAGAAACCTGGTCAGCGGTTTCTCTGGGAAGCGCATCCAATAAAGCACCTTCAGTTGTGATTTCAACTGTTTTTGCTTTAAGAATTCCAAGACCAAGATCGCCATTAGCTGTAATGGACACCTGTCCGTTCTTAGCATTTACGTCCAAGCGGGATGTTCCATCAACTTTTGAAATTTGGGTAAGGTCAGCAATCCTCACATCTCCAGCTTCAGATGTAATTTTGCCGTCCTGTGATTCGAATCTCTGCAAGCCAATAGTATTCTGTGCTAAAAGTTGTACATCACCTCGGCCGAGAATTGACCCTGATACAGTTCCTTGGACTTGACTAGCGTTCAAGAAGATATCGTCGCCGACAGCTCCGACTAACATGCCATTCTTGGAAGTCAGTTTTATCGCGTTTTGTTCAGAACCAATATTCCCGGCTGCCGTCAAATTAATCTTTTCGGCTCCTGAAAGCTTAGCCCGTGCGTTATCGGAAAGAATATCGTTTCCGGCATTAATTGTTATCGTACCTCCATCGGCACTAAGAATGCCTCCTACAGAAACATTCTTGCTGCTAGCGAGCTTAATAGAATTTTGGCCAGTTGTAATAAACCCTACATCGATAGGCTGATCAGCTTTAACAGCGTATTGACGAACTACAAGATCACCTGATTTTGTGGTTCTTCTCGCCTTGTAGTAGCCGTTAAAGTGGGTCCAGTTATCATATTCAACCCAATCCTCAACACTGGTGTTTGAGTATTCGTTATATTTCGTTACCCAGCTTTCAAAAATATTATTTCCTGACGGATAAGCTTTCAGGACCCCGATAGTACCTCCTTTTTTCAGTTCCGATAGTTCCTTTATCGTTGGCTCTTTCTCGGTCGTCCATGACAACGAAGACTTCTTCCAAGCTCCCCAAATGTGGAATCGTTTACTGGTAGATTCAATCTTCACTTTTGTTTCCTGAGCCCCGTCACTCCACATGTAGGTTAAATCTTCATGAGGGTTGTAAGCCCCCTCCGCAATTGTCGTTGCTTCAGACGTCTTTCCCGATTTATATAACCAGTACTCTTTATTACCCTGAGATTTGCTGTATTCGGTTACTTTGGCAGCTACTGTCTCTCCATTTTTATTTTCGCCAGCCCAAGCGGTATCTGTAATACGAATACTTCCATGAAGATTTCCGGTATTAATATCACCAGTGAGTATCGAGTGAGTTCCAGAATTTATATCTATACCTACACTGCCGTCGACCGCACGGAGCTTTCCGCCTCCGGTATTGGCAATTTTGCCCGTCAAATAGATACGACCGCCTTTAGGCGAAATATCATCAAGCACAATCTGATCAGTTACCGGGTTGTACCAGGCTTTACAGTTTTTATGCCAGTTTCCATCGCTTCCGACAAAATCGAGGCCGTCTGTCAACAAATATTGGTCTGAATATACATTGATAGAATCCGGCGAACCTTGAGCAATCCAAGAATCTCTAATTGCGGAAATTCTTTTCTCGGACGTTGCGTCCAGTGTCAAATCATAAGAAGCATACCCACTTTGAATAGTACCGTTAACGTTAATCATATCGGCTGCGATAAATATATCACCGCCAGCGTGAATACCTGCAGAAGCACTATGTGGCTTGTCTTTAGCACTCGATTGTCCTATCCCGGTCTTCTTAGTGGTCTCCCATTCATCCTTCCAAAACTCCTCAACACTGCCGCCCACAGACAAAATACCCTCGTGATATGACTGAGTGACGTTTCCTGTAGCTTGAAGGTTTACCTGGCCTGCAGCATTTACTACTGATTGCGCATCAACATAGATGTCTCCGCCGGAATTAATAGACAAGTTACCCGACAGATTTTGAATCTTGCCGTAGATACGTACATCCGAATAGACCGGTACCTCTACAGTATGACTCGTTTTGCTCTGTGTGTCTTCGGACAGGATCTCCCCTTGTGCCTGCAGTTTCCCGTTAAACGAAGTTGTAACTTTAAACTCCGGAGCTTGAGAATCCGTTGAATACTCTTTTGTCCCTGTAAATTCCGGAAGCGAAACATCTGCATTAGTCTTATTGTTGTAGGTAATAACTCCGCCCTTATCCAGAATCTGAATATCCTGAAGTTCCAATAACAAATTGGATTTGTTTTCGATGTTTATGTGCTTGGCTCCTCGAGCGGCAATCGTTCCATTACCAACCACATGAGAAGACTTCAAATTAACATTACCTCCAGAGATAGAGAGTCCCGCCAAGGTAAGAATCCCCACTTCAGAAGAAGCTACCGGAATGATTTCACCATCTTTTTCTTCGAAAAAGCCTTTATCAAGCATTTGCTGTAAAAGTGCTTGAGCCTCTGTGGTATAAGCAATTAATGCAGCCGAATCGGTAGATTTATACTCAGCAATCAAAGCTTGCAGCTCTGCATATCTGTTCCAATATAAATTGGAGTATTGCTCAAAGCCTAGATCAATTACCTCAGGCCCTTCGCCTGTAATGGTAATTTCCGGTTTAATTAAAGAAGTTACAGGGGCTCCATTTAAGAGCAGCTGGAAGGCATCACTCTCTTTTTTAACAACTCCGGATATCACGATATCAGAAGAGACATTTTTGCCTGCTATCAAAGAACCTGATACCGAGATCTGATTATCAAGTGTGAAAGAATCCGGCAAAACCTCTCCGGCCTCAGTTGTTGCAACCATTAATGTCTCCCTGGTTAGTACCGGTCCATCTCCATGCACGAGCAGATTCTTTGCTGTTGACTATTCCCTCAGATGCGAATGCGTCAATTTCTCGTGCTGCATAAACGTTGCCTAGAACATTAATCTTGTTTGTCAGAACATAGTGACCTTCTACTTTAGTAGAGGCAGCAGGCAGAGCAGAATACGCGTAAGCATGAGAATAGGCTAAAAGATCCAGTTTGTTTTCCGACCCGTAGGCATCTTTACCCGAGTACAAACGAACATAACCGTTACTGTCCAGAAGAGCACCTTGTCCTATCGTGACTACCTCAGTTCTTGCTACATTTGCATTCACCGAAGCCCCTGAGCCGCTCAAAGCACCGGCTACTTTGCCGATAGACTCTAGATGCAGGTTCTGTGTAGAGGAAGCTGAAACAACAATTTCTGATGAAGTTCCAGTAGTCTTCAAAGAACTCTTTTCCTTCAGGTCAACAGAGTTGTTTAAAGTAAACTTGTGGTTCCCTGCTGCTGTTGCGCCGGTTACCGCTCCATAAGAGTCTGCCAGAACCTTCAAGTCCGCATTGATATCGGTATACGACTGCAGCCTTATGACTTCGGCGGCACTGATTTGAGAACCTGCACCGATCACCACCGAGTTCGAGTGGTTGTAGTCCGTATCAATGTGAATACCAGACCCTGCAAAGGCTCCATGAACGCCGGAGTCGACAATATAAGCACCGTCTGTCGCTGCAATATCAAGATAGTCCTCTGCCCCAATCCAAATATCCGAGCCAGCCTTTATTATCGCATTGTCTCCCACCGTGACAGAAGAAAGGCCTGAAAGAGTATTAACAACAGCCGCGCCAGATCCCCCAGCCAAAGCTCCCTTAGTGTTATCTGCTTTGAAACGTAGGTTATGATGAGATTCAGCAAAAATAGAAACTTCATCGGCTGCCTGCCAATTACCATTCACGGAGACTTGTGTGTCAGACTTATCTGTGTGTACAACGCGGGCTGCGTCCCAACTCTTCCCGGTTCCCTCAATAAGAAGAACTGCTCCTCCGGCACTTTCAGAAATGCCTTTAACATTTTCTTCGTTAATTGCGCCGATATTCAGATCTTGCAGTTTCGTTCCAACGCTTTCAGAAACTGTAGTAGCAACGTTTACACCATGAGTAATTTCAGAGACACCGCTGCCAACCGCAATTGCACCTCCTTCTCCGGCTAAAGATTTCACCTCGTAATTGGCGACAGCCTGTGACAACACTTGCAATGTCGGTACTATCTTTGTTTTTGCATCCTCAGCAGGAACAAATTTGTTTCCTTGGAAAGTCGTACTAACAGAGGTGGTGTTTACAACAGAAGCAGAATTATTTAATGACTGAACAGCCGCTCCTCCATAAGAAACAGCTTCTGCTGAGAATTTCAGGATATTGTCATTGCTAGCGGCTTCCTCATCTGAATCCTTTCCTGCGGCTGTCATAACCTTTACTTGGCTGGCTTCATTGATGGTGTTGCGCTCCACCACTGTAGATAAGGCAGAAGAGTCTTCAATCTTAGCTAATGAGACGCCGATGGCTATGCCGGTTCCACCATAACCAGACGATTTGACGGCAAATTGACTATGCTCATCATTGAGAACCGTCAAGTTCTGAGCATTGATTATGCTTCCACTTAAATTCAGCAAAGAAGATAAAGCAGAACCTGTTGGCTTAGCAATGGTAATTTTTGAATCGGAACCAACTCCGCTAACACCGCCTCCATATCCAGCAATTGCCTTAGCGCTTAATTTTCTGGCAGCGATCGTCTGAATATTTGCATTTAATGCATCAATCTCAGCGTTTTGAATTCTCGAATTCAGACCCGTACTGTCCGTTATGTATGCTATAGAAGCTCCTCCGGTGATTCCTCCGGCTTGTACACCCCAGCTCTCAAGCTCTGTCTGGGAGTTATTGAGAACAGTAGAAGCAACCGTGTTGGAAGCTTTAAGAGCTCCTCCTGATATGTTAATGAGAGCTTGCCCATCCAAAGCCGCATCAGCGACTGTCGCTGCTGCGGAAATAACACCACCAGATCCCTGGAAAACTTTGAGTTTGTTCTTTGTGTCTAATTCAGACTTGATTTTCAAAGTATCTGTTGCATGCAGAGTACTGTCCGTGACGCTAATACCAGCATAATTATGATCGCGAATAATGCCGACAGACGCTCCGAGGGTAATTCCGCCTATCGCGATTCCTCCAACTATACCTTGCGTGCCGGACTGTTCTTTTGAATCCTGAAGTGCCGAGAGGTCTATATTTTGACCTGACAAATTACTCGAAACGACACTAATGGAAGCACCGCTTTGAGCTCCGATGTTTTTGTTGTCAGAAGTTAGAGATTTTTTGATGGAATCGCTTTCAGAATCAGAAATATGGGCCGAACCCAAATTACTTGCATTGAACGCATTCTGTATGAAGTCTAAAGTGCCGTTTGATCCAATATTATCAATGTACTTAGATTTCGCCTCTTCATAACGCTTACGAGCGCTTTCATCGGTGAGAAAATCCGGAGTCTGAGAGCCGTGCGTGGATACGAACACAGCAGCCGTGCCAACCCCCAAACCACCTGAACCGGATCCTAACCCGATGTTGGTAGATCGATCATCTAGGGCCTTTATCGTTAGATTCTTGGCCGCTTTAATTTGACTGTGGTCGATCAATACACGGGCATTTCCGTTTAGATTTTCAACAACTACAGCCGCTCCAATCGCTGCAAGGGCACCACTGGCATCTGCACGTGTTAAATTAGTTGTATTGCTGGTTTCAGCGGTTATAGAAACGTCTTCTACTGATGTAGCCTCAGAGTTTTCAACAGAAACGGAGGCCTCCGTCTTAAGATCTGTCCCTGTTACTCCTGCAGCCAAAGCTGCAAATTCAGCACCCGCTGCATCTACATTGATGGAATTGACCTTACCCTCGGCTAGAGCTTTTATCTCTAAGTTCTTGGCAGCATTTAAAACCGAGCCTTGAGAAATTGCAAGGTTTGAAAGGTTTCGACCTCTTACCCAATAAACATCCCCGGCAGCTCCGAATCCTTGTGCTCCTGCACCTGATACACCGAGAATCGCGCTAAAGGAAGACAGATCAGAAGAAAGAGCCAAATCTCCGTTTGTTGTCGTTAGCGTGGAGTTTTCAACCGCTACTGAGGAGGTTGAATTCTCTCTTACCACCATGACTGAGACCGCACCAGCCGCAGCGGTTGCCCCTGCTCCTTGGATTCCGAAAAGACTGTTTCCTTCTCTAACTCGAGATGCAATGTTCATGCTCTCGCCCGTCATTGCTGAATTCTTTATACCGACGGAAGCCTTGTTTTCAAAACTAAGAACATTAACTGTTGCTGCTGCGGCAGCAGTGGCAGCCCCTGAGCCAGTCAGATACAGCGCATTGACATTGGAATCATTCCCGGCATAAACATCAGCCTTCTTTACAGAAGAAAGCGTGCTTCCTTCAATATTAACCGCAGAATTGGATTGGCTCGTAATTCCACTGCCCGTCCCCGTAAGAGACGCAGAACCCGAACCTGAGCCTGCAGCAAATATTGTCTTAAACGTCTGTGTCGAATCTGCGTGCACCGCAAGACCAGATAGTTCGCTTGCTTTCCTTTGCACACCTAAATCTTTCGCTGAGATTTTAGACAACAAACCATGAACAATTTCTTCGTTTTCTATGGCATCCTTGCCCGAATAAGATTTTCTGGTAGTGCTTCCGTTCTCAACTTTAATGGTTGAATTCTTTACATCCGCGTGAGAATTACCCTTAATTTCCGAGTATGTTACGCCTAAAGCTCCTGAGGCCGTCCCTGCTCCTGCCCCCTGAACGTTATAAGTCTCAACATCCGTATCTCGAACGGCTTCGATAAGAGCTACTGAAGAACTATTGATATTGCTATTGAAAAGACCAGCTGAAACATCGGAATTGATCTGGTTTAGAGACAGACTAGCTTGTAATGCTCCTGTTCCGGCACCGCTGCCACCGACTCCAATCGCCGTGATCGCTAGGTGTTCCCTCGCGGAGATAGATAAGGCGTTGAGTGTCAAAGGTGAAGTCAAATTACCTGCGTTGCCAACTGAAGAGAGTGTCTGCCAGTTTTTAATACGATTAATAGCGATACCTGCGCCGCCTGCTCCGGTTCCCGCTGCACTCGCTGAAATTGACAAATTACCTAGAGAAGCGTCATGTTTGGACTGAACGTCAAGCGAGGCAAGAGTTGATCCACGAAGATTATCAATAACAGCCTGAACTTTTCCGGAGGATTCGAGAACGGATGCAGCACCCTGTAAACCAACGGTACCAGCCGCGACTCCGACCCCTAGAGTCAAAGAGTTAAGTTTTTCTTTACCTTGAGCAGAAATACTCAATGCTGTTGAAGAGGAGTTTTCTCCCTGCTCGAGCTCGATCGTATTAAGACGAACGATTGTTCCGTTTTCTCCATACTGGCCAAATCCTGCATAAGATACGGCGCCTCCGATGCCACCCGTACCGGCTGAGCCTCCAACTGCACCGGAAAGAGTCCAGAGTACAGATTCGTCGGACGCATCAAAAGTCGCGCTATTTAACGACGAAAGTTTGAGCGTTTCGCCGGTAACCCTAGCCGTATTACGGACACGGTTAACTGCCACTGCTCCTGCGATTGCGACCGAACCTGTTGTAAAAGATCCGTCAACGGCAGCTGCCCATGAAGAAGAAGTATTAGCGCTTACTGCGTTCAATGCTGAAGCAGAAAACTTGTTAGTATTCTTGAAAAGAATGTCCGCAGTGTTGTTGGTATTCATTACCAAGACCGCTGCTCCCAGTCCTACCCCCTCTCCGAAATTCAATCCTGCATTTCCGGCAACATTTACCGTCGTTGCCTTATTTTTTGAATCTAAGGAAACAGTGCCCGCTGAAATCTGGACGTTGTTGTTGATTGTGGTAAGCGCATTCTGAGTTACGTTGGAGACAACAACCTGTCCGGCAGCGTTAAAGCTGCCTTTACCGCCCGCAGCTCCCGCCGCTACGCCGACGCTGGTCACGTTGTTTACAGCTCCGGCAGAAAGACCGCCGGATAGAGTCAGGGTATTGCCGCTCATCAATGAGGAATAAGAATTATCTATTGTGTTGACAACAACGCCTGCAGCTCCACTTTTTCCTCCAATACCAATGTCCATTCCTACGGTTACTTGAACCAGAGGCTTGCCGGTTACAACTGAACCAATTTCGTTTGTTTTTCCTTCTTCTTGACCGACTTTAACCGCCATACCGGAAACAGACTTCAGATCAGAAAGAACCTCCTGAGCCTGGTCGCTAGAGCTCTTTCCTTCTTCTCTCTGAATACCTTGCTCTTCAAGATAGTCTGAAGCTGCATTCGAAGCATTACTGCTCTCCGGTCCCTGTTGAGCTAACTTTTTTGCCTCCTCATTCTCGGCAGTCCTAGATTCAACTTTTAGAGATTTTCCTTTTATTGTGGAATTTTCCAGTCCAGCGGAGACGCTGTTGTTCAATTGTCCTACGCCGGCTGCTCCGGCAAATGCATATGTTGAATCCCCGCCAACTGCAAGTTGACCGGTAAAGGCATGAGTAATTTGGTTCCCGGAAACAAGAGCCGCTATCTTGACATCACCGGCAGACTCGAACTTTGCATTTTTAAGTTTAGAGACAACGTTATTGTTAATTTCAGAAATAGCTACAGAGAAACCACCGGCAAGTGAAGTTCCTTCAGAAGAAGAAAAACCTGCCGAGTTACCGCCGGTAACTTGAGTCACACCATTCCAAGCCGTCTGTTCATAATCTGGGGCATCGGAAGAATCAGATGTCAAAACAATATTGTCAGCATCTACTTGTGTGGTTTGATCAATCATATTGACCGAAACCGAGCCGTCAAAGACCTCCGAGCCTCTTTGACCTCCTGTTGCCACAGCTAGTGCCAAGCCTTCTGCGGTAATGGTTCCTTTAGAGCGAGCAGAAACAGAGGTTTTTCCGACTTTAATTTCAACGTTATTAAGCAGTACAGAGTTGGAGATATTGGCCTGGTTGACGCCAACAGCTCCACCGATACCCACGCTGTGAGAAGTCTTATCTGACTTACCAATACTTAAGGCTGCTGCTCCTGCCCATGCTCCAATCCATTTGTCGTCATGCGCAGTAATCGAAACCTTTTGAGAGTCAAGAATAACAGAACTCATTTCAACCGTATTGGCAAGACGGAAATCATTCCAAGCAACGCTTCCTGCCAAATCAAACTGCATTTTGAGTTGTTGTGGCTGATTGTTTACTTGAGCCTGATTCTGATTTTGAGCAAGGTTTTGTCCATTATTCTGAAGCCCTGCATTGTTATTTGAAGCATTCTGGTTAGCTGCATTAGAGGCCTGATCCTGACTGTGTGTTAATTTCTGAGCAGCTGTTTTTCCCCATTCCGCAAACTTTTTAGCAAAGCTCGAAGTGATTTTTTCATTAACTACCGTAATAAGGCTTCTTCCGCCGGTCGTCAGAATTGACTGGAGGCCGCTGGTCTCTTCCCGAGAGGGATTTGTAGTTGATAGAGCGCCTGCAACGCCTACCGCGTTGACTGCTGTATCTGAAAAGGCAAGCACCTCTAGTCCGTCCTGACCTTCGGTGGCTTCCAACTTAACTTTTTCCTTACCTTCTTCCTTGCTTCCAATCTGAACTTCATTAACAAAGCCGTCCATATTGATGGCAGCCCCTATGCCGAATGCCGCTCCGCCTGACCCGCTGTAGGCTCCGGCAACGGTCTGAATAGAGTCCTTACGGGAAGCTTCAATGTGAATATTCTTAGCCTGCAGAAGTGCACCCGGATCAATAACAATTCGGTTTGAAGCATCCACAGAAGAGGCAACAGCCATTCCATTTATGGCAAGAACATTGTCCGTATCACTGCCGCCGACTGCAATAGAGACCGCAGTAACTTTATCCTTGGCGTTTATTCCAAGGTCGCCGTCAGAAATAATCTGTACATTCGGATTTAAATGAATTTCATTTTTTGTTTCGAGAACCGGAATTAGTACAGATCCACCAATAGACTTTGATTTGGTATTGACATCAATCCAATTAACGAACTCAGTTGTTAATCGGCCCGTAATGCCTACTTGGGTATTATCGCTAGAAGAATCCAGAGCTAGATCTGAACCTCCCTTAGTCTCTATAACTGTCCCATTGCCTACAATAATCGAGCTAGCTGTACGCTGTTGAGCGTAAGCTGCAGATAACGCCAAATCGAAGGCAGAGGATGTGCCATCTGTACTGGGAGCAATCGTTGCCGCATAAGACTTAATATTTGCGTAATTTTCTGCTCCAATAAAGGCCAAAGCAGACTCTAGCAACGAGGTCAAATGAGTAAGGCTGGGGATGTCTTTAATCGCCTTATAGACACCTTCTAAATCTTTAACATATTTAAGCATCCCCTTAAGAGATTCACCAACCTTTTTAGTTTTCCCCCATGCAGATAGGGTGTTATCTCCTGAGACCTGCGCTAAATTTTGTCGAATAGCTTCGGTATCTGTTTTAAAGGCTAGAAGCTTTTGATAGATATCATTCTTTTCGGTAAACTGCTTCAAAAGGATATCCCAGGACTCGTTGAGCTCTTCGACCAGAGAGTTAAATCTATCCCACTCCATCGCAGAGGAGCTCTGAAGTCTGATACCAGCCTTTTCCTCGCCTAAAACCTCCTTTTCATCCTCTTTCACAGTCGGCCTATAGGACTTTCCGTCTGCAATGAGCGAGACTCCTTCTCCAATAAACACTTGAGAATCTACTGTGGAAATATTATCGTCAGTAAAAGACGGCTTAGCCACTACAACAGAAACTGCCGCAAGTCCTTTGGTTCCCTTCTCAGTTGCCCAGCTTTGGCCTGTTGCGGAAAATACATAGTCAGAAACAACGGCATTTGACGATAAATCAATTCCGGATTTTGAATGCAGTTTTACGCCGTTTCCTACCTTTACGTTAGAGGTCTGAGAACCCAATGCGAAAGTGGTTGCTACAACCCCGCGGAAATTTTCTTGAGCAGTTGCCTTGACGAGATCTTTGTTAGTTAAACCCAAAATCTTGTTCATCACCTCAAGTTTGAAGGCAGAATCAGCTGCACCAACCAAAGCAGTTGAGGCCCAGGTCCATTTGGAATCAACTGCGGAATTAACAAGCCAGGAAGAAGTAGTGTTATCTGAAGAGAGGTTGATATATTTAAGAGGTGCTTCCTGTCCTTTAACTCTCGGCGAGGAATTCAGTTCTACGTTCGAAGCTGAATTAAACACAGAATAGTTAAATGCTATGCCGCCATATGTTGCAGATTTTTCAGACTTATAAGTAACTGTCGAGTCTGTGGATACATCATTCGTCTGCTTTGACTGTATATCAAGTATTGAGTCGGAAGAGCCAAGATCCAAAATAGCGGTATCCGCAACCGTCACAGAAGAATTTGCGGAAGTGTCCGAGTAGATAAAAGAGGTGGCCGCAACCGATTCTTTATTTGAGTTGCCTTTTGCACTCAAATCTAAATTGAATTTACCTTCAGACAGAATTGATAAGTCTTTCCCCGCTGAAATGGAACCTTTGACATTAACAGCACTTGATTGTGTCGAAATTCCTATTACTGATGCCGTCTGAGGAAACTGATCCACCACCTCACTTATCGGAGATTGATAAATTCCTTTGTCAGCCGCAGAAATGCCAATCTTATCTTTGACTGTAGCTTTAGAAGTCAACGACACATCTTTTTGAGCCGAAATCTCAGCGCCTTGATCGATTTCAACCAGAGCACTTGTTTTTAAATTTGAATAAGCTACCTTTGGCAAAGGTAGATTGATCTGGCCCCCAAGAAAATCGAACAAATATTCCGTAACTCCAGAGAGATGACCGTTGGATTTTAAATTCGTTGATGCGTCAGCCGTCACAGAGACATCGCCCGAAGCTGTAATTTTGCCTCCTGTCTCCAATTTGACCTTTGCTGAAATATTTCCAAGAAGATTGTCGTTATTTTGAGCCTTAGCCGCAATTTTGACGTTGCCTGTTTTACCCTTGGAAGATACTTCACCGCCTATAGTTATATGGGCCTCACGTTTGCTGTGTTCCGAGGCTCCAATATCCACTGGGTTCCAATCGCTTAAATTCGTCTCGGCAGATGCCAGAAGAACGACTTCACCGTCCACTTCAGTGAGTTTTAGATTTTGCGGATCTAAACCACTATTAACTTTTATATTTGAACCGTCTTTGATATTTACATAGTCAGAGAAGTCGGTAACACCAGCCTGAACGACTGCATCTTTTGGAATGGAAATATTTGCTGCCGCCAAGGTTAGGTTATTGCCAGCATTAATTTTGCCCTGAACTGTCACCACCCCGTGAGGATTAAGAGGAAGGTTGGTTCCCTCGGCCTTTTGCCCTTTCCTAAGAAGATTGAGGCCAGCTTGGTTCAACCTCCCCCCTACATCGCCCTCTATCAAATTGTATTCAGTTTCAGTCGGAACAACTACCGTCAAGCCTTTTGCGTTAACAACGCCCGTGGCACCTACTACAAAACCTTTCGGAGAAACAAAATAAAGATCACCGTCGATCTTTCCTCCCTTTACTCCGTTAACGGTTCCATTGATTTCAATTCCTACAGTCTTATCATCTACAAAGTTAACAAGATGTCCAGTTCCATCGGGAAACCTCAGGTTAGCGATATCTCCCTTTGACACTTTAAATTTTTCAAAGCGGTTTACCCCAACCACTTCATTAACAATCTTGTTTGTTGTTATTTCATGAACATTTCCGTTCGTGCTAATCGTCGTACCCCAGCTTTGAACCGAAGTAATTTCACTACCTGCTGCTTCCAAACCTCCGGCTATAGAAAAGGCCGATGCTGCCAATAGCGTCTCTATGACAAGTTTTAAGGAATGATGATGTGTTGAGGGAGAACAACCGCTAGCAGAACTAAAACAACCTTCGTGAGCATGATGAGCTTCATCCACTACAACGTGGCCGTTACGAGAAGAGTTCCACAGAACCTTATAGATCTTATTCATATTTCCCCTGGACTTTATTTCTTTTGTCGGTTATTCATTTTTTCTAGTTCTAAATTCGTTTGAACGAACTACCGGCAGTTTATTTACATTTAGTTAATTTTAAACCGTTCATTAATTCTTACAAAATACCCCACCTATAAAACAACTAATAGCTCAAACCGTTTATCAGGAAGAATATATTTATAACTTTATGATTTTTTATGAATTTATTTCATTTTATAGTTGCATGAAACATTTTTATATCTAAATAATATAGGTATTAATACTTAATGAAATATTACGAGTTGTTACATGCTTTTGACTACATCGTCAATGAATAAATATAAAGGAATCGCCCCAAATAACTAGAGTCATTTTCTCAGTAGATGCCGTTACTGCAATAAAAAAATAACGTTCCTATTTACGAAAATTTCGATCAAAAAAGCGTCTATATGAGTTAACTTCTTCGTCATATTTTTGGCCGTCAAGAATTTGAAATGTTGGGGGGAAACAACGTAAAGCTTCGAAGTTTTTGGGTGACTAAAAGTCAGTTGGGTGATCCAAAATTACTCTTCATTATCATCCTTTTCCTGATGCGTACTAAATTGACAACGGAAAGATAAGCACTCGAAATAATTTTCAGATAGCATTCTTGAACAATTAGAACCAAGGCGGATGAGGAAATGAGTAAATCAAAAAGAGAAAATCAGAAAAACTAATTACACTGTTAAATTTTAAGTTGCCTCTGACAACGAAAGCCCCATTGCCTCAAAAAGCAATCTCAATAAGAGTAAAAATAAAAATGTTAAGAACAAATCGTTTCTCGTCTGATTTCATTCGACCGATATCTCTGCAATCAAGCACCTGCCGAATCTCTCTCGCTACTGCTGTGCATATTTCGTTCAGAAAAACCTTAAATACTTCCTTATTGGGTTTAGCTGTTCTGGCCGGTGTTCCTTTTTCCTGCGCAGCACAGAACGTCCCTGCATTCCCTGCAGCAAGTCTGCCGGCAAGAGAGCTGGATCAGGTAATTGATTCTGTACGTCAGGAAAGACAGATGCAGTCTCTCCAAAGAGCCGAGAAACTTACCAAAGAACAATCGGAAAAGAAGCTTCAGGAAAAACGTCCCGCTAAAGACAGTTTTGTATTTATGCTCAACGGTGTAAAACACACAGGAAGTGAAGTCCTCACAGAAGAAGAGTTTGAAAAAACTGTCTCTGCCTGGGTTGGTAAGAAAGTAACCTCCTCCGATCTAATTAACTTGCTTAAAGCCATTGACACTCTCTACCACAGCAAAGGCTATGCCGTTTGCAAGGCGACTTTACAGCCTCAGAAGCTAACCGGTGGGGTTTTAACAGTTACCCTAATAGAAGGCAAAACCGATAAAGTCAAGGTAAAAGGAGCTCCCTACACTAGAGACTCTTATATTCTGCAGGCTTTTGACTTGCCGGAAAATCGCGTCGCAAATTACGCCAAAATGGTTGATGACCTCATCAAGTTCAATATGACAAACAGTCTGCAGCTGCATATTGATATTGAACCGGGAAGCCGTTTCGGAACAACTTCGTACAATATCATCGCAGATGACCAGCCCTATTGGTATGCGTCCCTGTTTTCCGATACCTATGGCTCTTATTCCACCGGCAAATTGAGAGTGAGCGGAACTTTGGAGCTTCCAAGCATGACGGGAATGCAGGACTCTTTCACCGCAATGGTCATAAAAAGCCAGGGAAGCTTGCTGGGTTATACAAGCTACAGTTTGCCTTTATCTACAACCGGAACCAGACTGATATTTTCTGCCTCCGGCGGCAATGTCAAAGTAAAGAAAGGCCCTTCTCGTGACTTAAATGTGAAAGGCCGCTCTTCAAACTACAGCTTGCAGTTAGAAAAAGCTTTTGTGTTTTCTTCTCAGGTAAAAATAACGCCTTACATTCAAATATCTAAACAAAAATCGCACACAGATGTTTTTGGTTCTTTGCGTGTTGCGCAAACCAAAATCGACTCTATGACGCTGGGTGCGGATGCCTTAAAGGTAGGCACCCCCTGGACATTATATGGCCATGCAGAATTGAGGCGACACCATTCAACCAATGAGGTGTACAACCAAACTACAAATCCGGTTTTATTTAGAAGCTCAGGGTACGGGCGCTGGGATGAAGGCAAACGCCTTTTTGGCATTGTTAAGGGTTCCATTCAGAGCGTTTTAGGTGGCGGAGATACTCTATCCTCCGACTACTTCTATCTGGGTCAAACATCGGGAGTACGCGGCTATCCTATCGATATAATTGGCGCAGAGAATGGATGGACAATCAACTCAGAAATGTATTATCGATTCCAACCTTGGAATCTTAATGCCAAGGCATTCTTTGATTTTGGACGCCTTTCCGGCTATTCCATTAATAAGCAGCGGTGGCTCGCAGGAACCGGCATAGGATTGGACTGGTATTGGAGAAACAACCTCTCCTCTTCTATAACTCTTTCTTTCCCGCTGAAAAGACATCTTCGTGATAAAGAAGTTGAGCATATTTCAAGAGGAAGGCTTGACTTTAGTCTGACTTATGTCTTTTAACCTACAGAACAAAAGTTTTCAACTTCTCAAAAGCGGCTCCAATTTTTTATCAAACAGTACCTTGAACAACGGAATATGCCTGACTGAAATAAATAACTTAGATTCGATCTTTACATCATCCTCCTAATGGACGATGCTTTACAGGCCGGTCTGGTAAACGACTTACGTATTCAGACATCTTTTTATCTCAATTACCTACTTTTCTATATTGAAATGTAGAAAAGTAGGCAAAATTCCTCATTATGATGTGGGAAAGTCGATATATAACTCAAATAGATTTAGGCCTTCGGAAAGTCCTATTTTTAAAATCTCCGGCATGATAAATTCTGGAGCATTTTGTTTTTATTAACTTTTTTTGAACGTAGAGAATTTGTCACAATTGAAGCGAAATAAATTTATTCGACAGAGATGACAAACGAAAAAAATTTGTATACAATGCTGACTTCTTTACGGAGAGGTGGCCGAGTGGTTTAAGGCGCACGCCTGGAAAGCGTGTAAACCCTTTAAAGGTTTCGGGGGTTCGAATCCCCCCCTCTCCGCCAGAATTTATCCTCTTTTAGTTTCTTCTTCTCATTAAGCATCAAAAAGTCTTAAAGATCATCACCTTTTTCTCTCATTTAAGCTCTCCGAGTATTACGTGGGAATGGTAGGCTATTCCATAAGCTGAGCTTGAGTACATTTCATCGTATCCCAAGGAAAAAAGCTTTCGTGATAGAACGCCCTTTATCTCCAGCGAGAAGTACTGGAAGTCCCGGTAACCGTAAACAATCCGTTTGAGCACTTTTGTTATTCGCATTTCTAGCTGGGCTGAACTGTATTCGCCGGCACAGATAATGCTTGCCTTTCTTCTCTTGAGCATAGCTGCAAACTTTTTGGCCGAAGCCAAGCTATGTTTATTGTTGATACAAACAGAAGCTTGCGAGTTAACTTCATCCATTCATCACAGGATTTCGTATCCTGCACTGCCATATCTTTATGAGTAAGCCTACGAGAAAATATAGCGTTGCCAGAAGATCATTATCTTCGAGCAATTTGTCCAGCAGCTGGTGTTGTTTCTCGTTAAGTTGTCAAATTGTTTTCATTATCAGCTACGGAAACTCGGTCAAACTGATTATCTTTTCTCTGATAACTCCGGGAAAGAAATTTTGGACGAGAAGTTTTTGAGGGGTTTCTGTGGGGAAATAAAGCCGCGACACAAGTCTTTAAGAAAAACATTCAGAAACATAAACGTTCTGCAAACAATTAGGCCCCTATTCATCGGCAGGCCGAAGCCTGCGGAATTCCGGGGTCTTTCATTAAGAAATCTTTTTGTTATCTCTCAAATAAAAAAGTTGAAAGAGATACTGCTGTTGCTTACTTCTTAAAAGAGAATTTATTCTTCTTTGTTGTAATTTTTACACCGTCAGAAGAACCTACGATTAAAACATCCGCTCCTCTCTTGGCAAAAATTCCGCATGTAACTAAGCCCGGTAACTGGTTAATGGCTTCTTCGAGCTTTAAAGGATCTTGGATCTGTAAGCCGGACACATCAATAATGTTGTTTCCATAATCAGTGATGCACTCTCTGACTTTAGGAACTCCTCGAATGCCTTCCATAGATTTTTTAATTTGTTCCACTGCCTTGGGAAGAACTTCTAAGGGCAGAGGAAAAGCGCCGAGCTGTTTCACGAGTTTGGTATCGTCGGCAATACAAACAAATTTATCACTGGCCTGAGCAACAATTTTTTCGCCTGTAAGAGCAGCCCCTCCACCTTTAATCATGTTGAAATTGGCATCGATTTCATCGCAGCCGTCAACATAAACAGGAATTCTTCCCTCAATTTCATTGAGTTCTACTACCGGAAAACCAAATGCTAACAGCTGTCTTGTAGTTGCATCTGAACTGGAAACACAGGCTTTAACTTTTTTTCCCGATTGCTGAAGAGCGGCAATAAAAAAGCTTACTGTCGTGCCGGTGCCAACCCCTAAATATTCATTTTCAATAACATAGTCGACTGCAGCCTTTGCAGCCAGCTCTTTCTTTCTTGCCTGCTCATCCATTGTTATTTGTCCTTAAGTTAGGTAAAAACTACATGTGATTTTATCCTCTTGTACGACCTTTCTTTAAAACAAATATTTGTTTTAGCCGTTGGTCTTTCAAATCAGAAGATATTTTGGTTATATACTTTCAGACCTTAGCGAAAAAAAAGTTTCTCATGAGCGAAGCCCACTCTACTTACAGCAGTCAGATAATGGACCGGTTCGGTGAATCTGTCACCGCTCTAAAAAAACAATCTAAGTTATCTACCGGTATCACCCCATTTATTTGGGCGATAGCAGTCCTTCTTATTGTTATCTTTGCCGCTTTATATATCAATGTTCGGACAAATAACGAGACCATCCTAAGAACGAACATTATGAAAAGCACAACCCAGGTGGCAAACAACATTGAGCTGAGATTGACTTCAACCAGCTCAACCATGGCCAGGGTTATTGAGAAATTAGAGCAAGAAGGCCCCAGCAAAGAAGTCTTCGATAAATACGGCCGAGAATTTTTACTCCAAAACCCTGAGGTTATCCTCTTAAGACTCATTGAGCCCAATGGAAAAGGAATCACTGCTCTCGTAGGACCGCGTATTCGAAACGAAAGTTTCAGACAATATAACTACCTTGATTACCCGCCCGTAGTAAGAGACAGTATTCGAGATGCATTTGCAACTAAACGAGTAGTTTACAGCAGCTATTGGGAGATCCCTTATGATTCAACATCTCCTAATACGGTAATTATCTATCCGTTTACATTGAATGAAAAAGAATACGCACTTCTCGCCCGTATTTCTCTTTCTCGACTTCTTGAGGAATCGGTTCCTAATATTCTTCGGTCAGATTACGAATTTAGCTTGATGCACGGAACAGAATTGATCGCAGGCAAGGCTCTTTACAATCCGCCTGACGACTTCACAATTCCAAGCTATATCCGCTCCGCCGACCCTCTTCCTTCTTCTATTCAGCTCTATGGCTGCAATCTTGTAGAAAGTCCTTTAATTTTTGCCAGCCCTTTACTCTTTTGGCTTGGCAGCTTGATGTTGTTCCTCCTCTTGTTGCTGTTCTTTTTATATAAAAAGATGGTGCAGAATCAAAACGCTTTGGATGCGGCAACAAAAGAAGTTGAATTACGAAGATCAATCGAGCGGTCTATGCTGATGGGAGTTCTAATCACGGATATGAACTCAACCATCATCTATCTCAACCAGTCAATGTGTAATCTTTGCGGTTACTCAGAAAACGAACTTCTCGGAAAAGAAAGTCCCTATCCTTTCTGGGGGGATTCAACTCCTCTCCCCTCTACGATTCTTTCAGCTAAAGATTTAAATGCTTCTGAGCTTCCGTATCGGTTCGATATCACCATTCGGAAAAAGAACTCTCAGAAGATAAAAGGAATGCTTTTAGCTTCGCCTTTCTATTCGCAAGATGGAGAGCAATCGGGCTGGATTTACTTGATTCGCGATAATACGAACGACTTTAATTCCCAAACATTGATCAATGACGCGATTGCGTCCTATGAAAAACTCCTGAATTCCGTGAATTCCTGTATCTCTGTAGTTACTCACAAGCCTTCGGGAAATATTCTCGGAATGCGCAATGACTTATATGTGGAAACGATGGGCTCTACAGTAAAAGGGCATCAGGACATTTCTCGCTCTTTCCATGAACCGTTTAATGCCGAAGGCAAGCGCACCGGAGATATTTGGGTTTCTTCGATGGAAAAATGGTTCAACGTCTCGGAAAGCAGAATCACGCTTCCCGGCGGTTCTCACGTTACGCTCCAAACGGCGCAAGACATCACTGATAAGAAAATCAGTGAAAAAACCCTTGAGGAACAAACAAACAAAATGGAGATTTCATCCCGCTTAATTACACTGGGTGAAATGGCCTCTACGATTACTCATGAAATCAACCAGCCGCTCACGGCGATTGTCGCTTACACGAGTACCGCTATCGAAGTGATGGACAACGCTTCTGAGGTAAATAAAAAGCAGGTTATTGAAGTTTTCCAAAAAGTTGCCGCTCAGGCTACCCGCATCGACAAAATTATTAAAAACATCCGCTCCTTTGCTAAGAGACGTTCAACCAGCCTTGAACCGATTCTTCTCGGAAATGTTCTTAACGATACGATGGAACTGGGAAAACTTATTGAAAAGAAATACAACGGTGTTCGTCTGAATTACGAAGTTCCGAAAACTCTTCCGACAGTTATGTGCGATCCGGTACAGGTGGTGCAGATTCTTCTTAATCTCATCCGCAACGCCGCAGACGCATGTACTGAGGCAAAGAGTCCGAATTTAGAAATCACCGTCAGAGTCACAAAAGAAGAAGATCACGTAGCGATTGCTGTTGAAGATCATGGACCGGGAATAAACGACACCATGAAGGCAAGTTTATTCACTCCATTCTTCTCAACTAAAAAGAACGGACTCGGACTTGGTTTGAGTACTTGCCAGACGATTGCTGAAGCCCACAATACAAGGCTTGAAGTTAGAGATAACCCAGGAGGCGGAACAATATTTTCCTTCGAACTCAAAATCGTTGCAAATAATTAGAAAATCTTAGAGAAAACTACTTATGATCTGAACTTTAGTGAAAATTTTTTGAATTTTTTTATCATTATCCCACGGGTAATACCCGCGGGGTATTTATAAAAAGTATATAATTAGGGTAGCTCAAATTAGTTAGCATTCTAGCGTGAGCAGCGAACCTTAAATTTAAAAATCTTCGTATAAACATTATTGAGAATAATTTCTGAAAGGCGTACAGATGATTCAGATGACCTCGAAAAACTACACTCAAGACAATCCTGAGACATTAGGTGTCGTCTATATCGTAGAGGATGACGAAGCTGTTAGAGACTCTCTTAAGTGGCTCTTAGAAGCATCTAGCTATCGCGTTGAACTTTTCGACAGCGGCGAGATGTTCCTTGCTAAATTCGATCCCAATGCTATCGCAGTTCTCGTATTGGACGTAAGAATGCCGGGTATGAGCGGTCTTGAGGTTCAAGAACACTTGATTGCCCGTAAATGCGACATCCCAATTATCTTTATTTCCGGACATGGTGATGTCTCCATGGCTGTCTCCACCTTGAAGAAAGGTGCTGTCGACTTTATTGAAAAACCTTTCGACCAGGCCGCTTTGCGTTCCCAGGTTGAAAGAATGCTCCAGGAAGCCAGACAGAGACGCATCAGAGCAGAACGCCGCTCTCTTAACGATGCCTTGTTAAGTAAGCTTACGCCGCGTGAACAACATGTTTTAGAGAGAATCGTCAGCGGCCGCTTGAACAAACAAATCGCCTCTGACCTTGGAATTTCTATCAAGACTGTAGAAGCTCACAGAGCATCCATCATGGATAAAACAAACTCAGGCACAGTTGCAGATTTGATGAGAGTGGTTCTTAATGCCAACAAAGCTCCCTTAAAAGATAGCTCCATTAGCTAAGACTTCAAAGCAGATTACTAAACGAGAAGGCCACCCCTTCTCGTTTTTGTTTAGACTCTCAGAACAACACATGGAGTAACAGATGACCGCACAGCTAATTAACGGAAAAGATTTATCTCAGCAGATCAGAAAAAACATTAAAGAAAAAGCCTCTCAATTAACGGAAAAATACCGTCAGCCCTGTCTGGCTGTCATTTTGGTAGGTGAAGATCCGGCCAGCCAAGTTTACGTACGAAATAAAGTTAAATCATGCGAGGACTGCGGCATTAAGTCCATTCTTCACAGACTTCCTGCCGACTCCACGGAAAAAGAAGTTATAGATTTAATTAATACCTTAAATCAGGACAAAGAAGTAGACGGAATCCTCGTTCAGCTGCCTCTTCCTAAACATATTTCCGAACAAAAAATCATCGAAACAATCGATGTGACAAAAGACGTTGACGGCTTCCATCTTCATAACGTCGGGGCATTATCTTGCGGACTTCCGTGTTTAAAACCGTGCACGCCTCACGGGGTTATTAAAATGCTTGAATCCGCCAATATAGATTTGGAAGGCAAGCTCGCCCTCGTTTTAGGTAGAAGCAATATCGTCGGAAAACCGATGGCCCAGCTTCTGCTCGAAAAGAACGCAACAGTCATCCTTGCTCATAGCAAAACACGTAATCTTCAGGAACTAACTCTGCAAGCTGACGTCATTATCGCTGCTGTCGGCCGCCCTCTTTTCTTGAAAGCTGAAATGGTGAAGCCCGGTGCCGTCGTTATTGATGTTGGTATTAATAGAAATTCAGAAGGAAAACTATGCGGCGATGTTGACTTTGAAAATGTCAAGGAAACTGCCGGATTCATTACACCGGTACCGGGAGGCGTTGGTCCCATGACCATTACGATGCTTCTTGAAAACACTCTAATCGCTGCTGAAAACAGTTTCCAAAAAAAGGAAAACCAATGACAAACCAAAAATATGCTCTTTTAGATGTCGTTAAAAACAAGGACAAGCTTATTCCGTTCGATCATTTAGACGAAGAATCATTTAAGCCCGCCATCCTTGAGTTAATCGCCAAGGTCAAAGAAACAACAAACGGCATAACCGAATCTAAGAGTGCTCCTTCTTGGAACAACATCATCGACAAGCTTGATGATGCTGAAGAAAATTTAAATTTTGGCTGGACGATTATTTCCCACTTAAACAGCGTTAAAGATACTCCCCAGCTTCGCAAAATCGTCAATGAACTTTTGCCCTCTATTTCCGAGCTTTACAGCTGGTTAGGACAAAATGAAGAGCTTTATGCAAAGTACAAAGAACTCAGAGGCTCTGAAGCAGGTAAACAGCTCAACAAAACACGCCAACGAATTCTGGAAAGACAAATAACAGGGTTTGTTCTCTCCGGTGCTGAGCTCTCCAAAGAAGATAAGACAAAACTCAGTGCCATCAATGAAGAAAGCTCCCAGCTCTCTCAGAAATTTTCTGAGAATCTTCTTGACTGCACCAACGATTTTTCTTTGTATCTCCCTGAAGAAACGAAACAATTAGAGGGCGTACCGGAATCTGAAAAGCAGTTGTTTAAACAACAGGCTCAAAAAGAAGGTAAGGAAGGTTACAAGATTACTTTACATATGCCTAACTACCTTCCTATCATGCAGTACGCTGCTGACAGAGACCTAAGAGAACAGCTTTACCACGCTTACAGCACCCGAGCTTCTGAATTCAGCCCTGCGGGAAAAGATAATGCCCCCATTATCGAGAGACTTCTAGATCTGAGATCTCAAGAAGCCGCTTTGCTTGGTTATAAAAATTTCGCCGAAGTCTCTTTAGTAATGAAGATGGCTGATTCTCCGGAAGAAGTTATAAAATTCTTGAGAGAACTTGCCTCTAAGGCGAAGCCGGCCGCAAAAAAAGATATGGAAGAGCTTCTGAAATTTGCCAAAGAAGATTTGAAGCTCGAAGATCCTAAGGCTTGGGATTTAACTTATGCCAGCGAACGCTTAAGAGAGAAAAAATATTCTTACAGCGATCAGGAAGTTAAGCAATACTTTACTGAGCCCACCGTCTTTAAAGGTCTGTTCGGACTAGTTGAGAAACTCTTTGGGATTCAAGTGGAAGAAGCAAAAGCTCCTGTTTGGGCCCCTGAAGTCAAGTATTTTGTCATTAAAGACAAGGCCGGAAAAGAAATCGCCTCCTTCTATGCTGATCTTTACGCAAGAGAAGGCAAGCGCGGCGGTGCCTGGATGAACGACCAGAGATCCCGCAGAGAGGTCGACGGAAAAATTCAAACACCGATTGCTTATTTAGTTTGCAACTTCTCCGCTCCTGTCGGGGATAAACCTGCCCTCCTCACGCTTAACGACGTTGAAACACTTTTCCATGAATTCGGCCACGGGCTTCACCACATGCTCACTAAGCAAACGGATCTTTCTGTTTCCGGTATCGCCGATGTTGAATGGGATGCCGTGGAAATGCCGAGCCAGTTTATGGAAAACTTCGTTTGGAATTGGGAAATCATCCAATCCCTAACTTCCCACGTGGATACCGGCAAACCAATGCCGAAGGAATTGTTTGACAAGATTGTCGCAGCTAAGAACTTCGAAGCGGGTATGGCAAATGTTCGTCAAATTGAATTTGCTCTCTTCGATATGCTCTTGCACTGTGACTACGATCCGAAGGCTTGCACCGTTCAGGAACTTTTAGATGCCGTAAGAAAAGAAGTAGCGGTTGTTTTCCCACCGAAATATAACCGTTTTGCCAACTCTTTCTCTCACATCTTCGCCGGCGGGTACGCAGCGGGTTATTACAGCTATAAATGGGCTGAAGTACTTTCCGCAGACGCTTTCTCCTTATTTGAAGAAAAAGGCATCTTCAATTCGGAAGTCGGGCAGAAGTGGCTGACGGAAGTTCTTGCCGTCGGAGGTTCACGCCCTGCTAAAGAAAGCTTCAAAGCCTTCCGTGGCAGAGATCCCTCTCCGGACGCATTGCTGCGTTCATATGGACTGCTGGATCGTTAGTCTTTAGGCCTCTGTTCCGGCAGAGGCTACTGCCTCCGAAAATTCGGCAGGCATTTTCTTTTGTCTGCCGTTTTCTTCAATAAGAAAGCATTTTTTTCGAGATCTTTATGAAATGCAAAATTACCACTTGGAACGTTAACTCTCTTAAAGTAAGAAAGCCACACGTTCTTCAATTTTTGCAGGAAGAGTCGCCCGACGTTCTCTGTCTTCAAGAACTTAAACAGCCAACCGAGGAAGTAGATTCTCAGGCTTTTGCTGAACTTGGCTACCACACCGAAGCCTTTGGCCAAAAGACCTACAACGGTGTTGCCACACTGACAAAAAAGAGCGTTTTTCCTGAATGCTCCGGTATCGTCAAAAACCTTCCGAGTTTTGAGGATCCTCAAAGCCGTCTCTTGGCAATGACAGTTTCTTTAGAGGGAATGCCGCTGCGCATCGTTAACGGATACTTTCCCAACGGAGAAACAACCGAAAGTGAAAAGTTCCCTTATAAGCTGAAGTGGTTAGACAGTTTGACAACTTGGTTGGAAGAAGAGCTGAAGCAGTATCCGAACTTAGTACTGCTCGGGGACTTCAATATTGCCCCTGAAGACATCGATGCCAAACACCCTGAAGAATGGAAAGATACAGTTCTTTGTGTTCCTGAAGTTCGTCAGAAATTTAAGAATCTACTGAACTTGGGATTGATCGATAGTTTCCGTCAGCATGAGCAGCCGGAAAAGATCTATTCTTGGTGGGACTACCGCATGAAGGCTTTCCAGAGAAATCTTGGTCTGAGAATTGACCATATTCTTATCTCTAAACCTTTGGCCCAATTCAACTGCTCAGTTGTCGTTAATAAGAACTTCCGCGGGTTAGAACGGCCGAGCGATCATGCGCCGGTTACTTTGACCTTAGAACTTTAAGCGAATGCCGGGACCTCCCGGCATTTGGTTATTCTTCCAGTTCTTCCATTTTTCTGGCTCGAAGCTGACCGCACCCGCCTTCCACCTCTTGCGCGGCTGAATGGCGATACTTCAATAGGACGTGGCCTTTCTTCAGACGTTCCGCTATGGAAAGCATAGCTTCCTCGGAAGGCCTCTCGTAAGGACTTCCTGCAATTTTATTGACCGGGATCATATTGAGGATAGCCTTTTGTCCTTTCCACAAAGAAATCACATTCTCAACTTCTTCGTCTCCGTCATTCACACCGTCAATCAACGTCCATTGAAATTGCACAGGATAACTGCCAGCCTTGGCATATTCTGCTACGAACGCCATCATCTCCGCAACCGGCATCGGTTGAATATTAGGCATTAATTGCTTTCTTTTTTCATCAAACGTTGAATGCAGAGACAAGGCTAGGGCCGGCTTAACTTTAGAGGTCATAATGGCATCGAAAAGCCTTCGGTCTCCGACGGTAGAAAGAACTAAGTTCTTATAAGAAATTCCGGAATACTTCGCTAAAAAGTTAATAGAAGAGAGAACTCTCTTAAGGTTATGAGAAGGCTCTCCCATTCCCATAAATACCACTTTCTTAATCGGTTGATATCGTCTGGCAATTTCGACTTGAGCCAAAATTTCTAAGTCGCTCAATTGACGAATTAGACCCGACTTCCCCGTCATGCAAAACACACAGCCCACAGCGCAGCCGACCTGAGTTGAGACACATACCCCACCGCGAGGAAGAATTACCGACTCGATTAATTGTCCGTCATGAAGTTTCAAAACCAACCTTGTGCCATCAGAGGACGAGGAGCATTCCTCTACGACTTCTGCAAGATTATTAAGCTCATCCTTATATTTGCAGGCCGCCTCTTGTACGGATAATGGCAAACGAGGCGTACGTGCAGTCGGCGCTTTTCTGAGAATCCACTGACGCCAAAAATGATCTATATGTACCTGAAGCGCTCCATTCTGGCGGAGCGCTTCTTCAAGTTCTCTTATTTCCATTAATCAATAACAACTTTTATTATTTAGTGCTTTATTCTAAGTTGTACTCTTGAATTTTTCTTGTCATGGTGTTGCGGCCGATTCCTAACTTCAAAGCGGCTTCAACTTTCTTCCCTTTGGTTTCAGCCAATGCCGTTGTTAAAACAATTTTTTCAAAGGTTTCCGTCAACTGTTTCATTAAGTTAGGCGTAGCTGCCTCCAATTGCTGGCTGACTGCTAGTTTAAGGCTTTCCGTCCAATCAAAGCCGTTAATCGGCACCTGTGCATCCGGAACAGGTGTATTTTCTTGTGTACGACAGTCATGGGACTGGGCTTCTTCTTTTTCATGATTAAAATCTTCCGGCAAATCCGCAGGTGTGATAATTTGTGCGGGAGCCATCACAGTCAGCCAATTGCAGACATTCTCCAGCTGACGGACATTGCCGGGAAAATCAAATTTTGCAAGAATATCCATGGCTTCTTTACTGATGCCTTTTGGTTCCACGTTAAGCTGTTTTGCGGACTTGGATAAGAAATACGGCACCAATAAAGGGATATCTTCTTTTCTTTCACGTAACGGCGGAAGACGCAAACGAATCACATTAAGACGATGGAATAAATCTTCTCGGAAGCTTCCCTCTTTCACCATCTTTTCTAAATTTTGATGAGTTGCAGCGATCACACGGACATTTGCCTTAATAGGCTGATGACCGCCAACGCGGTAAAAATATCCGTCCGATAGAACTCTCAGAAGACGAGTCTGGAGCTCGAAAGGCATGTCTCCGATTTCATCTAAAAACAGAGTTCCTCCCTCGGCCTGTTCAAATCTGCCGTGCCGAATATTGTTCGCTCCTGTAAATGCCCCTCTTTCATGGCCGAACAATTCACTTTCCATCAATTCGCGCGGGATGGCGGCCATATTCAAAGCAATAAAGCCTGATTTTGCACGAGGACTATGATGATGCAGAGCACGAGCCACTACTTCTTTACCGGAGCCAGACTCTCCGGTAAGCAATACGGTGACATTGCTCTGAGAGAGTTTTCCAATCGCACGGAAAACTTCCTGCATTGCCGGCGCCTGTCCGATGATTTCCGCATCCAGGGGAAGAACTTCAGATGTTTGTTCATCAGCCGTCGACTCTGCTATCGCTCGTTCAATCAGCTCAATGGCTTTGCCGATATCAAAAGGCTTTGGAAGATATTCGAACGCGCCTCCTTGGTAACTGGAGACCGCACTATCTAGGTCAGAGAAAGCAGTCATGATAATGACCGGGAACGTCCATTCCGCATTCTTCTTAATTTCGGCAAGAAGTTCCAGTCCGCTTTGATTCGGCATTCTGATATCGCTTACCAGAACCGAAGGGGTCTCTGTTTTCAGTGCTTCTAAAACTTCATCAGCACTTTGAAAGGTCTGGACCGGGATTTCAGCTTTTTGAAGCGCTTTTTCTAAAACCCAGCGAATCGACCGGTCATCATCAACAATCCAAACTTTTTTCATAATTCCAGAGGGAACAGCAGACTGAAATCTGTCTTCCCTTTCCTACTGTAAACTTCGATTGAACCCCCGTGCTGCTCTACGAAGGAATGGACTAGTGACAGACCAAGACCGGTGCCTCCCGCTTTTCCTGTCACCAATGGAAAAAAGATACTTTCCTGTAGTTCCGGAGGAATTCCGGGACCGTTGTCTACGATATGAATATTCAGAGCTGTCTTGTGCCGCAATGTGCCAATCATGACATGATGAACAACTCGAGTTGAAATAGTCAGCTGTGCTGTATTTTCTCTAATCTGCTCTTCAAGTGCTTCTACAGCGTTGCGTAAAAGATTCAAAAAAATCTGAGTTAGCTGACCTCGGTCACCGTCAATGTCCGGAACACTAATATCGTAGTCCCTAACAATGGTAAGGCCGGAAGAAAACTCGGACTCGATAAGAAGCCTTACTTTTTCTAATATCTCGTGGATATTGGTTTTAGAGGGTTTATAGGGCTGACGGTACGGAGCAAGAAGTTTATCAACCAAACCTTGCAGCCTGTCGGCCTCACTGATAACCACACGAGTGTATTCCTTTTGCTCTTCATCCTTGAGATCGAACTCTAAAAGCTGAGCAGCTCCTCTGATTCCTCCGAGAGGATTTTTAATTTCATGGGCCAAATTCCGCAATAAACGCCTTGTATTTTCTGACAAGTCGTTCATGTGTTTATTATGATTCAGCAGCAAAGAATTCTTCGCCGGCTGCAGCTCAATTATTAAAAGCTGCTCTTCTTCAGGCCAAGGATGAACGGAGGCATAAACCTGAACCAGCGCTCCGGGACGAAGAATGAGCTCGGTAAGTTCAGCACGCACCGAAAAGAGAGAGGATGGATTCTTCTTATAACTTCCGATCCACTCTCTGGCTTTCGGCAAAAAGGAAGACACCGGAAAACCGAAAAGAATTTTATTAGAACGTCCGAGCAAAGATTCACAAGCAGCATTTACATACTCGATCATGCCGTTCACATCTACAATCAACACGCTGGTTGAGAGAAGATTTAATCCGCCGATTTTGTCAGTGTCTAACTTCATGGAGAACAACTCGAGTTAAAAAAAGGGCATCACAAGACCGGATGCCCTTTTTCAGTCAAAAGATTTTAATTATTGGGCGTAGTACATGTCGTACTCTTCCGGTGTAACGGCAAGCATGACTCTTTCAACGTCATGACGTTTGACTTCAATGTAAGCCTGAATCATGTCTTCGGTGAAGACACCGCCGGCTGTCAGGAAGTCATGATCAGCAGCCAGACTATCAAGGGCTTGTTCCAAAGAAGAGCAGACTGTCGGAATCTTGGCATTTTCTTCCGGAGGAAGATCGTAAAGGTTCTTATCAGCAGCTTCACCCGGATGGATCTTGTTCTGGATACCGTCAAGACCAGCCATTAACAAGGCAGCAAAGCACAGATATGGGTTGGCCATCGGATCCGGGAAGCGGACTTCAACGCGGCGTGCTTTATCGCTTGCTACGTACGGTATACGCAAAGAGGCTGAACGGTTACGGGCAGAATAAGCCAATTTAACAGGAGCTTCAAAACCTGGAACCAAGCGGCGGTAGCTGTTTGTTGTCGGGTTGGTAATGGCATTTAATGCTCTGGCGTGTTTGATAACGCCGCCGATGTAATAAAGAGCCATTTCGGACAAACCTGCATAACCATTACCGGCAAACAAGTTCTTGCCGTCTTTCCAAATAGACTGGTGAACATGCATACCGGAACCGTTATCACCAACCAATGGTTTCGGCATAAATGTAGCGGTATGTCCCCAATTCAAAGCGACATTCCAAACAGTGTATTTGAGAATTTGTGTCCAGTCAGCACGTTTTACCAATGTGCTGAACTTAGTTCCGATTTCGCATTGACCTGCTCCGCCCACTTCATGGTGATGTACTTCAACAGGGACGCCTTGTTCTTCAAGAGCAAGACACATTGCAGCACGGACATCGTTGAGATTGTCTGTCGGAGCAACCGGGAAGTAGCCGCCTTTAACTGCAGGACGGAAACCGGGGTTTCTGCCTTCCATATCTTCCTTGTTGGACCAGTGGCCGCAGTAAGAGGAAACCTTGAAGAAGGATTTGTCCATAGATGTTTCCCAAGAAACACCGTCAAAAATAAAGAATTCCGGTTCCGGACCGAAGAAAGCAGTATCGCCGATGCCGGTGCTCTTGAGATAAGCTTCTGCACGTTTGGCAACGGAACGGGGATCGCGTTCATAACCTTTACCGTTTGCAGGATCAACGACGTCGCAGGTAAGAATAAGTGTTGGTTCTTGAGTAAACGGATCCATTCTTGCGCTGTCTGGATCCGGCATCAACAACATATCGCTGGCTTCGATGCCTTTCCATCCGCGGATTGAAGAGCCGTCGAATGCATGACCTTCCTCGAATTTGTCTTCATCAAATGAAGAAACAGGAACGGAGACATGCTGTTCTTTGCCCATAAAGTCGCAAAAACGAAGATCCACGAATTTAACATCCTGATCCTTGATCAGGTCCATTACATCGTCAGCTGTTTTAGCCATCATTTTCTCCTAACTGAGTAGCATGTGTATTAAGAAGTTAATCAACTATATGCAAAAACCGTGCCAACATTTTCAGTGATAACTCTAAACAGCAGTGACCACGTTGGTGCATGAAAGCCGCGGCAAAAAATACAGAGCAATCTTCTTCGTACGAAAAGCACCATTTTAGTGCAATTGCGCCTAATTGGTGCGTAAGAACTCTTCTTGTACGTAATTTAAAAAGTTCCAACCTGTTTCCGTTGTTTTTAAGAGATTTGGATCTTTAACGAGCATACCTTCATTTTGAAGCTTTTCGACCGTGGGCCGAATGGACTCATAAGACAGAAAAGTTCTTTGTTTCCACAGCTCTGTCGGCACTCCTTCTCTTAATCGAAGAGCATTGAGCATAAATTCAAAGGGTATGTCTTCTTGAGGCGTCTTAATATCTCTCACAAGTCCCGAGCCCCCTGACTGAACCTTTTCACTCCAGAGTTCGGGGTTCATCGCACTGACCGTTCTCCAAATTTGTTTGCCCTGGGTGAATTTACCGTGTGCTCCCGGTCCGATCCCGAAATAATCTCCGTACTGCCAGTAATTCAAATTATGAAGGCATTGGAATCCGGGCTTTGCATAGCCGGAAATTTCGTAATGTTCAAATCCGTTTTGGACCAGCGAGGCGGCAACCAAGTCGCCCATATCTGCTCTGATATCGTCATCGGGCAGATTAGCGGGTTCGTATTTGCCGAAATAGGTGTTAGGCTCGATAGTAAGCTGATAGTAAGAAAGATGAGTGCTTCCGAAGCTCAATGCTGTTGAGATATCTTTTTCCAATTCTTCAAAAGTTTGTCCCGGCAAAGCAAACATCAAGTCAAGATTAAAATTCTCAAAAATCTCAGCCGCTGCGCCAGCTGCGCGTTTGGCTTCTTCACTTGAGTGAATTCTTCCGAGAACTTTAAGTTTTTGATCGTCAAAACTTTGTATTCCAATTGAGAGACGATTAATTCCGGCCTTTCGGTATCCTGCAAAGTTCTTATATTCAAAGGTTCCCGGATTAGCCTCCATCGATATTTCAGCATTCGGCGCAACATCAAAGTTCCGATGAAGTCCTTCGAGAATCTGAGAAATAGACGATGGAGACAGCAATGACGGGGTACCGCCTCCAAGGTAGATTGTTGAAATCTGCCGACTTTCTCCCCGGTGTGAGAGCCTCTCAACACTTAAGAGAAGGTTTTTCACATATTGATCTTCGGAATCTTTTTCTCTCTTAAATTCATGAGAATTAAAGTCACAATAGGGGCACTTATGAATACACCACGGCCAGTGAAGGTAGACAGATAAAGGAATCATTGTTATTTCCAATTATTGACAATGAGTTCTTTCATCTGCTGCATTGCTTTGCCTCGATGACTGATAGCGTTCTTTTCCTCGGGAGAAAGTTCAGCTGCATGTTTGCCCAGTTCAGGAATAAGGAAATAAGGATCGTAGCCAAAGCCGCCCTGGCCTTTTCTTTCTTGGCTGACTTCACCTTCCCATCTGCCCACGGCAATAAGAGGCTCCGGATCATCTGCACTGCGAACGGCAGTCAAAACGCAAACGTAATGTGCTCGTTTATTGTTTTGAGTTTTCATCAACTCTAAGAGCTTCTGATTATTTTTTTCATCATCAGCATTTTCTCCGGCGAATCTAGCGCTAAATACTCCCGGAGCTCCCCCTAAAGCATCTACGCAAATACCGGAATCGTCAGCAATTGCAGGCAGCCCAGACTCTTTGGAGGCGTGACGGGCTTTTGCCAAAGAATTTTCAATGAAAGTAAAGAAAGGCTCCTCAGCCGAAGAAATATTAAGGCTGCCCTGAGAGACGACTTGAATCCCCAAAGGAGCAAGAAGTTCGTTCATCTCTTTCATTTTTTTCTTGTTATTACTTGCTAAAACAATCTTATTGAACATCGTTATTCCTGATTTTGAACCTTCATCAATTCTTTAATACCATTCTTAGCCAGTTGGATTAAAGTGCCGAGTGTTTCTTCGTCAAACGGGTCTCCCTCTGCCGTCCCCTGAACTTCAACAAACTTATTTTCACTTGTCATCACGACATTCATATCGGTATCGCAGAGATGATCTTCTTCATAATCCAAATCGCAGACCGGCATTCCGTGAAAGACTCCGACAGACAAAGCAGCGACTTGAGCCTTGATTGGATTTTCAAGAATGAGCCCTTCTTTCAGAAGCTTTTCAACCGCATCTTTTAAGGCCACGTAAGCCCCGGTAATAGAAGCGCACCGTGTACCTCCGTCTGCTTGAATGACGTCGCAATCGATCTTAATTGTTCTAGTCCCCAGCTTCTCCATGTCCACAACTGCACGAAGAGATCGTCCGATCAAACGCTGAATTTCTTGAGTTCTTCCGCTTTGCTTACCTTTTACTGCTTCTCTATCGGTTCTAGTTCCGGTAGCACGCGGAAGCATTCCGTACTCTGCGGTGACCCAGCCGCGGTTTTCATCTTTCATCCAACCCGGAACTTTTTCTTCCACTGAGGCAGTACAGATGACTTTGGTGTTACCCATTTCAATAAGCACGGAACCTTCTGCGTAACAAGTGAAATTCTTTGTAATTCGAACAGGTCTGATTTGTTCAGGAGTCCGGCCGCTCGGCCTTACTACAGTCTCCATCTATGCCTCCGAAAAGTATTTGCGTTTACTAATAGTGTGATAGTTTTAGAATAGAGCAATTTTAGAAGATTCAAGGACATAAAAATGAGCAACAATATCTACAGCATGACAGGCTTCGGCTCGGTCTCTGCGGATACAGAAATAGGAACTCTTCAAATCGAGTTAAGAGCAGTCAATTCAAGATTTTTAGATTTCTACTACAACGCCGCGACAGACGGCTTGCGTTCTCTGGAACCCAAAGTCAGAAAGCTTATTGGCGATAGTGCTGACATCAAAAGAGGCAAAGTCGAATGCAAAATCTACATTTCCAATAGAACTTGTCCTTTGCAGAACATTAGCTCCGTCAACATGGAAGCGATTAAAAATCTTCACGATCTTTCTAAAAAAATAAAGAAAGTCGTCAAAGTCAAAGACATGACTATCGGAGAAATCTTGAAAGTGCCGGGAATTTTCAATGATCAGACCGATGTCAACGCAAAAGTTGAAACGGCTGTATTAGCTGGTTTACAGGAATGCATTAACCGTTTCAATACTTCTCGAAATGAAGAAGGAAACAAATTGGCTGAAATCATGCTTCGTCAATGCGATGAGATTGAAAAGCTGGTCAAAGAACTACAGCCGAAAGTCCCTGAAATCATTAATGCACTAAAGGCTAAACTTCAAACACGGCTTGCTGAGGCATTAACCGATGAACTAAGCAATAAGAGCTCTCTGACTGCCGAAGAAGTCAATGACAGAATCAGAATGGAAGTCACTCTTTTTGCAACCAAGATTGATGTTGCCGAAGAAATGGATCGATTGCTGACCCATGTCTTTAAGATTCGTGCCGCTGTTAAGGAAGGAGGTTCATTAGGCCGCAAGTTGGATTTCATTATTCAAGAGCTTAATAGAGAAGCCAACACTTTAGCTAGCAAAGCCAGTGCTATTGAAATGACTGATACAGCCGTAAAACTTAAAGTTGTTATTGAACAAATGCGCGAACAGGTTCAGAACCTTCAATAACACTTTTTTTCTGTGAGAGGACCGTCTTAACGGTCCTTTTTTCTTTGAATATCTTCTATGTCACCACAATGGCAATGAACTCCCCCTTTATCCTCCACTTCTCCTTATTATCAGAGTAAGAATTGATAAATAAGAGCAAGTGGAAGGTGGCGCCGTGTTCATGGAGTTATTCACCAATGTAGATTTGTTTTTGAGCCATATGCACGAGACCTATGGTCTGTGGTTGTATGTGGTTCTCGGTCTAATCTTCTTCTTAGAATCCGGCGTGTTTTTTACCGGACCTTTCCTTCCCGGAGATTCCCTACTATTCGTTGCTGGTGCAACAGCCGCTGCCGGCGTTCTTGATCCCTGGGCCGTCATTCTCGGCTCAACGGTCGGAGCGCTCTTCGGCAATATTGTTGGATTCCTCTTTGGAGCCTGGATTGGCAAAAGACTTTTCACCCACGAATCTAGCAAATGGTTTAATCAAGAAAATCTTCAAAAGGCCAAGCTCTTTTTTGACAAGCACGGCGGCAATGCAGTAGCCCTCGCCCGCTTCATTCCTCTTATTCGCTCCCTTATCCCTGTCGTAGCCGGTTCCTCAAAAATGAACTTTATGCTTTTTAACATTTACAGCGCATTGAGTGCCTTGGCATGGACCTGTATTTCAACAGCTCTCGGTTACTGGCTCGGCTCAATTCCTTTTATCAAGGACAATCTTTCCTGGTTGGTAGTCGGAAGCATTCTGATTGTTATTGTAGGGATTCTTGGGTCTGCCGTTTACAAGAAAAGGAAAGAGAAATAGACCAAACACCTTACGGAAAAGCCCGGCATGACACCGGGCTTTTCTTTGACTTGAAAAAACTAAAGATTAGTTCTTAGAGCGGTCGATGTGCTTGTGAGCAGAGATGAAAGGCATCATCTTGCGCAAACGGCTGCCGACCTGTTCAAGCTGGTGAGCAGCTGTCTGGTTGCGGATAGCACCAAGCTTCGGAGCACCAACCTTGTTTTCCAACAAGAATTCTTTAGCATATGTACCGTCTTGGATCTCCTTAAGAGCCTTTCTCATAGCGTTGCGGGCAACGTCAGTAATGACCTTAGGTCCTGTTACATATCCGCCGAATTCAGCGTTGTTGGAAATAGAGTAGTTCATATCAGCCAAGCCGCCTTCGTAGATCAAGTCAACGATAAGCTTGAGCTCATGGCAGCATTCGAAGTAAGCCATTTCCGGAGCATAACCGGCTTCAACCAATGTTTCGAAACCAGTCTTGATAAGTTCGGCCAAACCACCGCAAAGAACGCACTGTTCACCGAACAAGTCAGTTTCAGTTTCTTCTTTGAAAGTTGTCTGAATAATGCCTGCTTTACCTGCGCCGTTAGCTGCAGCATAAGACATAGCAACGTCACGTGCTTTGCCGGACTTGTCGGCATAGACAGCGATCAATTGAGGAACGCCTGAACCTTCTGTGTAAGTTCTGCGGACTGTGTGGCCCGGAGCCTTTGGAGCTACCATCCAAACATCCAAATCAGCACGCGGTTTAACTTGGCCGTAGTGAACGTTGAAGCCGTGAGCGAAGGCCAAAGCAGCACCTTCTTTGAGGTTCGGTTCAATCTGCTTCTTATAAACTTCAGCAATGTGTTCGTCCGGAAGAAGGATCATGACAACGTCAGCGCCTTTTGTTGCATCTTCGATAGAAGCAACTTTCAAGCCTGCAGCTTCAGCTTTTTTCCAAGAAGCACCGCCTTTTCTTACGCCGACAACAACATCTACGCCGGAATCATGAAGGTTCAAAGCGTGTGCATGGCCTTGGGAACCATAACCGATGATCGCAACCTTTTTGCCTTTGATCAAAGAAAGGTCAGCGTCTTTATCGTAATAAACTTGCATTTAATAATTCCTTTTAATAAAAGTAGTTATAAGAAACAAAAATTAAACTCTTAACACGCGGTCGCCGCGGCTGATGCCGCAGGCACCGGTCCGCACCATTTCAAGAACGCTTGCCGGATCAATGGCTTTAAGGAATGCGTCCAGCTTGCCGGTGTCCCCGGTTAGCTCAATGGTGTATGTTTTATCTGTAACGTCAATGATTCGTCCGCGGAAAATATCGCTTAAACGCTTCATTTCTTCTCTTTCTTTTCCGACGGCGTGAACCTTGACGAGCATTAATTCTCTTTCGGAATGCTCGCCTTCTGTCAGATCGACCACCTTAATAACTTCAATCAGACGATTTAAATGCTTAGTAATCTGTTCAATAAGCTCATCATTACCAAGACTGATAATCGTCATTCTTGAAATGGACGGATCTTCTGTAGGAGCAACGGTCAAAGACTCGATGTTATAGCCGCGGGCCGAAAATAAGCCCACAACACGAGAGAGCGCTCCTGGTTCATTCTCTAAAAGAACGGAAATCACATGTCTATTCATTTAAATTTTCTCCGAGCCAAGAAGCATCTCTGTAAGGCCTTTACCAGCCTTAACCATCGGCCAAACATTTTCAGTAGGATCGACGCGAATGTCGAGAAGCACTAATTCATCCTTGTATTTTCCGAAAGCATCTTTCAAAGCCCCTTCCAATTCACTAGGATGTTCAACAACGATTCCGACATGACCGTAAGCCTCGGCCAATACTTTGAAATCCGGAGTCGGTGTCATGTGAGAGTGAGAATAGCGTCCGGAATACTCGAGTTCCTGCCACTGACGAACCATTCCTAAGTAATTATTATTGAGAATAATAATCTTCGGATTGATGGCTAACTGCTTAGCAGTTGCCAGCTCTTGAATATTCATTTGAATAGAGCCGTCTCCGGTAATGCAAACAACTTGCTTATCGGGATTTGCTACGCAGGCCCCGATTGCATAAGGCAACCCGACTCCCATGGTGCCAAGACCGCCGGAACTCAGCCAATGTCTTGGTTTAGTAAAGTTCAGGAACTGAGCGCACCACATTTGATGCTGACCAACGTCACTAGCCACGATTAAATCCGGGCCGGCAACTTCTTGTAATTTCTCCAGCACTTCCTGCGGCTTAATAACCTTGTCGCTCTTCTCATAGTGCAGACAATCAATTTTGCGCCATTCATCGATCTTGTTCTGCCATGCCGCCATCTTTTCAGCATCCGGACGTTCCGGAATTTCATCAAGAAGGTTCAGCATGTCTGCCAAAACGACTTTGACATCGCCGACAATTGGAATATCAACTTTCACACGCTTAGAAATTGTTGACGGATCCACGTCGATATGAATAATCTTTCTGCCCGGTTGTGCAAAATTACTCGGCAACCCTACAACTCTATCGTCAAATCGTGCGCCGATAGCAACTAAGCAATCGCAGTTCTGCATTGCCATATTGGCTTCATATGTTCCGTGCATACCAACCATGCCGAGGAATTTTTTGTCACCGGACTTAATAGAGCCTAAGCCCATCAAAGTGGAATTGACCGGAACCCCAAGTTCACTGGCAAAGCGCTGGAGCAGTTCGCTGGCATTTGCAGAGATTACACCGCCTCCAACAAGAATAAGCGGTCTTTCTGCATTGATTAATTGTTGAAGAGCTTTCTTAATTTGCCCTAAGTGTCCTTTTGAAATCGGCCTGTAAGAACGAATATCAATGTCTTTTGGATAAGAGTATTCGCATTTTGCGGCTGTAATGTCCTTCGGCAGATCAATCACAACAGGACCGGGACGGCCGCTCTTGGCGATATAGAAAGCCTTTTTAATTGTTTCGGCGAGATTTCGAACATCCTTAACCAAGAAATTGTGCTTAACACAAGGTCTGGTAATGCCGATGGTATCCACTTCTTGGAAAGCGTCTTGGCCAATTGCTCCAGTGTTGACTTGACCTGTAAAGACGACGAGCGGAATGCTGTCAGCATAAGCTGTGGCAATTCCCGTGACGGCATTCGTTGCGCCCGGACCGCTGGTTACTAGGGCAACGCCGACTTTGTTGCAGGAACGTGAATAGGCATCTGCTGCGTGCACGGCACCTTGTTCGTGCCTGACGAGGATGTGTTTGAATTTATCTTGTTTGAAAATCGCGTCAAAGACGTTTAAGACGCTCCCACCAGGATAGCCGAAGACGTGCTTGACACCCTCTTCAGCTAAAGCTCGGACCAGTATTTCCGATCCGTTTAATACTTCTGCGTTTTTTTCCGCACCGTTCTGATTCATTAAAAATCCTTTCAAAGTCCTTGGGAAATTGATCGGACGGCTCACTATCTTTTTTTGAAAGACTACGAGCTATTCGATTAGTGCTTCGATCCATCTGATTTTGGTAAAAATTCAGACTGTCGAATTGGGTCTTTTTGGTTAAAAGAGTGCATTTAGAATAGCTCAAATCTAACCTTTGTCAGAAAAAACAGAATAGTATTTGTACTAAGTATGCTTCGTATTCAAAAGCCTCGAGATAGCTTTATTGATTTCGTTCGGTGAAACAGGTTTTTGAAGAATTGTCGGCAAATCAGTTAGGTCAGTACCGTACTCGCTGAAATTTAAACCCTCCGTCTCTTCTTCATAGTGTTTCATGACCTCCTCTCTCGGAGTGGCACTCATGACAATGGCAGGGATCCTCTTACCGACAGCACTTCTTATACGCAGTGTTGCCTGAAGACCCGTCAAATGTCCGGGTCCTAAGTTAAAGTCGGTCAATATCAGATCCAATGGATTAGAAACCACGATTTCTGCTGCAAGCTGAGCATCATAGTGTTCGGCAACTTTAACTTTTGCACCCCAAGCTTCTAATAAAGCCTGAACGCTGCGGCGGATTAAAGGATCATCTTCGATAATTAATATTCTCTTGCCTTTCAGCGAGAAGAAAGATTTGGAATGTTCCGGCTTATTAAGTAATTTGACTTGATGCAAATCTCTCGAAAGAGGTACAACGACACGGAAGACTGTACCTAAACCTTTCTTAGATCGGAACGAAATAGAGAAGTCCAGCAAATCACAAATCTTTTTGACGATAGAAAGTCCTAAGCCATAACCCTCTTTTGCCTGATATCCGGATTTGCCTCGGTAATATTCTTTGAAGAGATCTTGTTTTTCAGACTTATCGATGCCGTTGCCGGTATCCGCAACGATAATAACCAAAGTATCTTTCAACCCGCGTCTTGCTCTCAAAACTACTTTTCCAGATGATGTGTATCGGAATGCGTTCGAAAGCAAATTTCGAATAACTCGTTCAAGAAGCTGCGCGTCGGTGCAGATGGTTACAGAAATGGGATCAAGAACAAATTGGATCCCCTTGGTTTCAGCGACGGAAGAGAACTCAATCTTCATTTCCTCAAACACTTCATCCAAAGAGAAGGTTGTGGGATTAATTTTGATGCTTCTGGAATCCAATTTCGAGAGGATCAAGATTTGATCCACCAAAGTTGCTACCTGATTACATGCTTGGGATAGATTATCGACCAAAGGCTTACTGTCAGGCGGGACTTGGGCTTCCAGCACAGAAATAAAAATGCCCATGGCTTGCAGAGGCTGTCTTAAGTCATGATTGGCTGCCGCGAAAAACTTGGTTTTAGAAACAATAGCCATTTCTGCGGCTTCTTTAGCCAGTTCAGCAGCCTGACGCTGCTGAACTAACTCTTCTACCAGATACTCTTTCTCAAAATTTCTGAATAGAGACAAAGAATAAATCTCATTGAGGCGTGTTGAGAAATACCAGAGGATAAGAAGGATAATTCCAACCCAAAAGGCAGCCACCCCAAAGGAGATGTTATAAATCATCGCAAGCTTAACCATCGTCGGCAGCAGTACTGTCGGTAGGAATGCCCAGAAGGCAGGAAGCCAGCAGGCATATAGAGACATGCTTCCGAAAGAAACACCGATAATTAAAGCGATAACAAGCATTTGAACTTCAGTATTGCCCGGAATCATGAAATAAAAACCGGCAAAACCGAATGACAATCCGGAAACAAAAACCATTTGAAGGGAACGGTTTTTCCAGAACTTGAACTGCTTCTCAAGGTCGGGGCACTCAAAAAAATCATCTGTCGATTTAATCCCGGCAAGACTATGCATCAGAACAAAGCCAACCCATAGCGCCATTACTCCCCCGCCTATGGAATCCCAAGTCAGACATGCGAAGAGCACACAAAAAATAAAGCGGGTAAGAATTGAAGCAGAGGAGTGATGCTTCATTTGCGCTAATTGGCTTAATTGAAGCTTCTTTTTAAGGTCCGGGGCAGTCAGACCCAAGTCTCGGGGATCATAACTTCTAGGACCTGGTTCGAAAATAGTTCGAAATTTCTTGTAGAGATCTTTTAAATTCATGACTAGAAGTTCGGAGCATCCGAAATCGTTAATGTGCAATGTCTAGAGTTTACGCTAAGACAGCACGGAGCCCCAATCACTAGTGTGCAAAGATCATCAACATGCCCGAAAGGGAGCCCTTCGATTACCGGAACATTGATTGTCTTTCGCAAGATTTCTTTTGCATCCTCGATGGAGTAGCCAAAGTCGTGCGCGGAATTTCTTATATGAGAGAAGTGTCCCAAAACGATCGCTTGCTGTTTTTGTAGAACGCTCGCTTGAGCTAATTGAAGTAAATTTCTTTCGATTTTGTAGGCAGGTTCAGCCAAATCCTCCAGAAACAATACTCCTCCCTCAATATCAGGAAAATACGGTGTACCTAGGGCCGAGACAAGGACGGATAAATTTCCTCCCCAAAGAGTACCTGAAACCTGTAAATCTGCAGCATCTGTTTCAAACTCAATGGCATATTGTTTTGAAGATAAAGCCGTCCGAAAAGATTCAATGCTAAAGGCAGAAACGGAAGGTTTTCCCAATACGCTTGCGGTGGGACAATGCAGACTTTTTCCTCGATACTTAGCAAGATATGCCAAAGAAAACAATGTGATATCCGAGAACCCTCCGACCCACACTCCTCTCCTATGAATCTCTTCAAAATCGATCCTGGAAAGAATGCGGTTTAAACCGTAACCTCCTCGAGCGGCTAGAACAAAGTCACACTCACCGCAGAGCCGATTGAAATCTTCGGCGCGCGCCTCGTCACTGACGCCTCCGAATCGTTGAAAGGAAGTCAAGACGGACTCTCCGAGCTTCACTTCCCAACCGTCTTCTTCTAAAAGCTTTACTGCTTTCTTTACGTCTTCAAGATTTAATACATTACCGCTAGGGGCTGCAATGCCTGCAATTTTCTTCTTCAATTGCTGCTCTCCTTTTTTCTCTTCTTTTCGAAGAAATCCTGCAGCAATTTAAGGCAGTCTTGACTGCAAATCCCCGATGTAGTCTTGGTGTGATGGTTAAGTGTAGGGTAACTGAAGAGTTTGCATACATTATCAACGACACCCGCCTTTTCATCGGAGGCTCCGTAGACCAAACGGCTAAAGCGGGAATTCATAATAGCGCCGGCACACATTGGGCACGGTTCAAGCGTCACATAAAGCGTGCAATTTTCCAGACGGTAATTCTTTTTGACTTTTGCTGCTTGTCTAATCGCCATGATTTCCGCATGGGCGGTAGGATCGGCGTCTCCGATTACTTTATTAAATCCTCGGCCGATAATTACACCTTTCTCGTCAACCACAACTGCACCTACAGGGACTTCACCGCTCTCTTCTGCGGCCCGCGCACAATCCATGGCTTCCTTCATGTACTTAATATCATCATCTTTGTTGATTTTTTTCTCTTCATTTTCTTTTTCTTTTTGAAGAGCAAAAAGTCTTCTTTTTTCCCGCTCGTCCTTTCTGCGTTTCTCAACTCTTTCGAAAAGATGATTTAAGTTGATATGAGCAGAAAGCGGCGGCCGAACCAAATTAGCGGCCTTCACTAACTCTTCCGGGGTAAGGCTTAGCCAACTTCCGGCTGTCTGCAAAAAGATTTGAGCCTCAGATAAAGTAGGACTTAAAGGATTTTTAGAAGTCGCCTGAAAAGTCATCAAGACACACGACAAGTTTTCAGGAGCTTTGCTAAGAGCTTCAATTGTGGATCCGACACGAATCGAAAGATTCACAAACTTATCAACTATATCCATCCACCCTCCTCCTTATGGAAATGAAACCATGCTGATTTTAGAATTTGTGATTACTCTGCTCCTACTTTACGGCAGATAAGTGGCTTAATCAAGAGTTCATCCTTCAACTCCTTTAACCACCGAGTCATCAAACGGTTTGGACAAAACGAAATGTTAATAGGTTTCGTGAAAAAACTTCCATCAAGATAAGAGGAAACAGAGCGACAAAGATGGCTTCTTAGAACTCTTAATACAAATTTGTCCAACACATACTCATTTTTCAGAGAACTCGAAAACTGTGAAAAGGCATTTCCATGTGCTTTCTAACGGACCAATAAGACTCTGTCTGAAGCTGGGTGAAGTTCCGGCATTTCAAATTACAGAGATCGTCTACCGGAACTTTTTCATTTTATTAGGAAAAATCCTGATTAATTTAAAGCAATTAAGAGATTAATATTTGCATATTAACTAAACCGGCTAGACGGTATAGTTTATGAGAAAGCAATTGCTAGTTACTTACTGCGCTCTTAATGTGTTGTCGGCAAATCTCCACAAGGTAAATGCGCATGGCTAACTTGGCGAGCGCCATTACAAAGCGTCTGAATGTTCTTCTCAAATACTTTATCTGAACCTCTACAACTCAAATTAGGAGATTTTGCAATGATCAAAAAACTTCTTCCCGCCGCCCTTCTGGCCGCATTGTCGTTCAATGCATTAGCAGCCTCTAATGTCACACTCTACGGTGTAATTGACGAAGCAGTCACCGTCACCAAACACAAAGGTGAAAGTGCCGTTGTGAAATTAGATAACGGTATTTACGCCGGAAGTAGATTCGGCTTGAGAGGCGTCGAGGATCTAGGCAACGGCAATTCCGTCGGCTTTATTCTCGAACAAGGATTCAACGCTGATGACGGAAGCGAAGCCTATGGGGGAAAGGCATTCAGCCGCGAAGCTCTTTTGCAGGTTAAAGGTAACTGGGGCGAATTCGCTTTTGGCCGAGCCGGCGGTTTGTCTTCTGACTGCGGCACCTACACTATTCTGCACGGCGCAGCTCTTTGGACGTCTTACTATACAGACGGCAATATGGCAAGTGCTTTTATCAACACAGACCGCATGGACAATCTTGTTATCTACAAGAGCCCATCCTTCAGCGGCGCAACAATCACGGCCATGTACTCTAACGGCACCGGCTTAAACAGCACGGGAGAAGACGATAAGAAATGGTCTAAGAATTCCCACTACTACGGCATCGGCCTAGATTACGCCCATAACGACACTGTATTTAGTGCAATGTGGGAAATGCTCGACAACAAAGACCTTGATGCAAAATCAACTCAGCTCTTCACCTTGGGCGGTCAGCAAGGCTTTGGCAATTGGACGGTTTGGGCTGCCTACCAGTATGCCCACAACAGCCAGATGCTTCCCGGATGGAATTATGCCGGTCAAGGAAATAAAGGCGTATCTCAGCACGCTGTCACCGCAGCTATTGGCTATAAGATTGCCGGAGGCGAGTGGAAACTTGAAGGCAACTACGCCCACGGAAAATCTAATTCCACAAATGAAAAATACAACATTTGGTCCGCCGGAACCGCATATGAGTATCCTTTGAGCAACCGTACCTTAGTTTATCTCTACGGCGGCTACGGCAAAGCCAACAAACTTCTCAACACCAGTTCTTATCGTTCAACATTTAACTCATGGACTCTGTGCAGCGGCATTAGTCACAGTTTCTAATAAACCAACGGTTGAAATGATTCATCTTTAATAAGCTGAATAATCTTCTTTCAATTAGGTTTTCCGAGGCGCACTTCTAACGAAGGCGCCTCATTTGTTGTATTAAGACTGGGACGAATCTGCAGATCGCAGATTTGATTCCTTCCACTTGAAGAATGGGCGAACTAAGAGATGTACTCAGCGACGGTAATATGAAAATCTGCCCAGAAAAGTTTTCACTAGCCAATTGAAATCGAGTCAGAGATAATTTTCTGGGCACGAGTGCAAGATATCTCGTAGTCGTCTTGATGACATTCACGCAAATGATCAGAAATCTCGTTGGCCAGTCTGAAAAATCAACGAGACTTCTTCTCTTTACCGGCTAAAAGCGCCAGCGAGCTTCAAGCCGCAAGGTATGGTCAGCCTTACCTTTGGAACCTCCTGTGAAACCGTACAGAAATCCAAATGTGGCACTACCTTTATCAGCTTGAACACCCAAATTCACATTAGTCCCGAAGTTTCCTGCAAATTCACCGCTTATGCAGTCAGAAATGCCGTTTACATCTGTCAATGTTGTCCGCTGATTAGTGCTTCCTGCCTGCGGGATGAAAGTGAGGTCAGCTTGCGGACGAATATTCCAGCCGTCAGTGGTCGGGATATCGCCTCGCAGTGCAACACCAATCGGAAACTGAACGGCGTTATTCGCTTTAGCCTTGCTTGACCAGATCTTCTTTCCGTCAACCTTGGTATCGTACTTCTCACTCTTAGCGTACACATAGCGGATTCCTGCATGAGGAATAACACTCGCGCTCCTTGCTTTTAATGTTGTTTCCACACGAATGCCTGCCGCAAACAAATTGGTCTTGACATCAGCATCGGCATTTCCGAAACCCGCGGCATAAATGTGCTGGGTAATATCAGAGGAACTTCTAAGATACGTCAACGTTCCGACAACGTTTAAGCGAGAACTAGGGCTGTAAGCACCGTAGGCGTGAATTCCGTAAGAATTGTATTTATTTTTCGTTTTGGATACGTCTCCGGTTGAATCCAGCGAACCTCGGTTGTAGCTGAAAGCCGCGCCTAAAATCGAAGCCTGTGTCACTTTACGGTCAAAGCCCATCGTAAAACCGAACGCGTCAGTCTTATAGCCGGCCTCACCGATTCCCGTTGCCGCAAATCTTTTATATTTTTGCTTTCCGCCAGTCAGATCAATCCAGAGATTGTTTCCATGCGGCCAATCACGCATCAAGCCTTCTTCTGTGAAAGATTCACCTTTCATTGAAACTCGATTCTCTACGGAATCCAAAGCAGTTGTAAGGTCATTGAAGCCCACAGAAATAGTGCCACCCGCAAAACTTATGTTTGCCGCAGAATTAACTATTGCTGTCTTCTCAGCTGCAGACAAGTCCTTGCGCCTTAAAACGCTGTACGTGAAAGCATCTTTCTGAGCATGACGAAGCTCATCATTGGCAATGTTTGGAACCGCAATATCCGGATACATAGAAAGAACATCATTAAGGATGGCACTTACCCATACCCTGGATGCATCGTTATGCAGTTCCAGTTCCCAATTAATGCCGGTTCCGTCTTGGGCTAAAGCATAGAGCTTGTCTCCTGTCCATCCACCCGTCCAGCCATTGCCGGAAACGTTGTCTGCAGTATCAAAGCCGCTCACAACGGTATAGTCACCAGCTTCATCGATATTGCCAAGGATAAGAGTTGCCGTTGGGGCTACCGTCAGTGATGCGTCTTGGCCATTAGTTGAGAAAGCGCCCGTACCGTCTTTGAGAAGTGCGCAGTCTACTAACGTTGTTGTTCCATCCCCGAAAACGAGACTTGTTGTACTGGATGCATCTTGCGCAGCAGGACGGGTATTTTCTCCAATGGTGAGGCCTGAACCTTCCGCAAGAACCATCTTTTGTGTCATGGAGAGATGGGCAGATCCTTTGGGAGCATTGAGCGTTTCCGCGTAAGCCTAAGCACCGACACCAAAACCGAGTTCGGAGCCGTTGAGGACGGTAATCATCGATTTGATAAGAGCACTCGAAGCCAGCTCAGCGCTCGCTGAAGCTGCACCCAAAGCATCACCCACAGTAATTGTTCCGCCATCAAGTACCGCATTTGCTGTTTTGAACTCTCCGCCTGTTAAGGACACAGAACCAGCAGTCAGTGCTAAGTTTTCTGCTGCACATGCACCGCTCGAATTAAAGTCAGCATTTTTTATCGTAACAAGCTTCCATTGGGCTTGGCCAGTTGAAGAGTAAGCAGATCCTTCGTTAAGGATCATGTCCTGGCCGGATTCAGTTCCTTTGTTCTCATAAACGGCGCCTTTATCAACCTGGATCTTCTGAAGAGAGCTTGATCCCTCGTTGATACGTTTCCCACCAGCAGTTAACGAAAGTGACTCTCCGGATTCAATTCCGCTGTTAGTCATAGTCCCATTTTCTGCAACAATAGCGTCCTTATAAGACAGCGTTCCAGCATTATCTAATTCGCCTTCAACAGCCAAATCCTCAGTTACAGTAAAGTTTCCGCTAAATTCCACGGAACCCTTCTCTTCTACTGAAACGCTGTTCCAAACAGAGGATCCGGATCCTTCATAAGAACCATTTATCGTCAGGCTCTCACCATGCTCTGTTCCGTCATTAATAAGAGTGCCCAAGACTGTCAGATTCTTGAAGAGAGTTTTACCTTCGTTGCTCAGCTTTTTATTAACAACGGAATTTTCAACCGAAGAAGCATCCAATACAGAATCGGCACCAGAATTAGTAAATACACCGTCAAGTTCCAATCTTGCTTTCTCGCTTATGTAATCCTTTACGAGAAACTGACCTTGATTAATGGTCGTTCCCTCACCTTTCAAATTGTTTACACGTAAAGCAGCATTGGGAGCTATAAAGATATTTCCTTTTTCATTGTTTAGATTCCAGATCGCAAACTGTCCGTTCTTGACATTGATATGGCCCTCTTGATCCACTGTAGAAGCATTGACCCATCCAACGGAAGACTCGGGCGCCCCATTGGTACCAAGCGTAAGCGTGCCGTTGACTACGAAAATTGTCCCGCCATTATCGGCACTCGTAAGCAACTTATTCAAGTTTGAGGTAAAGTCAGAGTCGGAAAGAGTTCCAGCAATATTGCCGACCAGGGCAAGCTCTCTGCCATCGTCAATCGTTACCCCGGTAGCCAATGCAATCTTTTGGAAACCCATGTTTGCAGACAAGCCGGAATTACCTATGTTCAACCAATCAGGCGTATCGTTTTCACTTTTCCCATTGTAAAGGGTCACCCCGTTCAGAACCACATCCGGACTATCGTTTGAATGCAGCTTTGAGGCTAGTTCTTGAGCTGCCTTGAGGTTAAAAATATCGGACGAAGATCCCAAGAAGTTAACAGTTAAGTTAGAAGCCGAATCATATGTCTCCTTCAGAGACTCAGAAACCTCTCCCACTAGAGATGCGCAGAATGTTTTATCGTCTAAAACTAGATTGCCACTCTTCAAAACAAGACCTGCTTTTACACTGTCCTTAACAGCGCCCACAGAAGAAGTCACTAAATTTCCCGGGAGCTCAACTGATTGAACTGATTCCTTATCATCCAAAGGAAGGACTTCTTTCTTCGTCTGATAGAAGATCTGATCAGCAGATGTCTGAATAGCACCCCCGTCAAGTGTTAGAGTCTTTTTGTTTTCAGTTAAGTTAATACTCTCAACATCTAAAAGACCTCCGGCTTTGATGTTCACAACAGAGTCGGAAGTAAGAGTGCCGATCACAACCTGAGTAAGACCGTCTTTGTATTTAATTTTGTCGTCAGGGTGTGCTTTGTTATCTATGGATGGAGTAACGTTATTCCCGGAAATATTGACGGTATTGTTTCCAAGAATTCCTTCTTTATTGGATTTAGTTACATCCAAAACTCCTCCCTGAATGTTGAGTATGGAGTTGCTAAACCATCCGTTTTCGGCTTTGAATGTTCCTTCTGTCTGGGTGTAGGTCGCTCCTTCAGCCGTCAAATACGTAACAATGACCTCACCCTTCTCAACTTTCAAAGTTGCCCCTTGTTTCAGGGTGAGATTATTAAACTTCGTATCCGATTGGGCTGTAAATTTGCCTGTGTTTTCGACAACTGATGAAGTACCTTCGGAGAACAATCCACCCTTGTTGATCAACTCTCCTTTTATAGTTATTCCATTGGAAGCTTCAATGGTACCGTTTTCTTCATTAGTAAATTGGCCGTCTTGTTCGACCAAAAAAGTGTCATTGACTTTAAGATTTCCAGAACTCGAGCCGTTAGCGACCTTTATAGTCATCCCCGAAACGAATCCTTGATTTTTAAGACATCCGGAAATCAAAACGCCCCCTTCGACGAAACCGCTAGACTTTACTTCGACATTGGTCACGGAAAGAGTCCCTGCATTGGACAACTTCCCTGTATTGACTTTCAGGTTGTTTAATTCAGCCGTTCCAGCATTGGACAAGCCTACTTGAGTGACTGAATTCATGTCCAATTGAACTGTCCCAGTACCTGCAAAATGGCCTTTATTTGTATTTTCAAACAGACCTTCTCCGTTAATATAGATACTGTTCAGATTGGCGGTTCCGCGATTCTTAAAAGTGGCTTCTGTTCCCAGATAAAGAAGCTGAGACTCAGATCTAAAGGTCCCTTCGTTCGTGAAAGTACCACCCGTGAATGTGGTTGAAGCTTGACTGTCTGTTGGCCCTTTGATTGTAAAAAAGCCCCCCGAGATATTTTCTATATTAAAGCCAAGAGAGCTGTTTCCTTTATCAGAAAGGATGGTGAAGTTACCAGTGTTGGTAAATTTAGCGTTTTGGTTCGCAGATTCTGCCATCAGAAATGAAACTTCCATCACACCTGCGTTAACAAGAGTTCCACTGCCTGTGAGATAGAAGTCCAAGTTGACAGATACTGTACCTCCTTGAGCATTCTCAAAATCGCCAGCCGTTCCTCCTCTTTCAGAGATAGTCAGCTTTCCAAGATTTTTCAGTCCACCGCGGTAGTTTCCATCCCTACTGTCGCCTTCTAGATAAAAATTGTCTACAGTTAACGTTGAATTGATATTGTTTAAATTTCCAGACGAATTAAGCGTGAGAGAGCCAATCTGTGCATTTCCAGAATTCGTCCTCACTCCCGTAAAGTTTGCAGACTTAGCCGTCAGAACATTACGATTGTCAATTCGATTACCGCTGTTTATGCTTGTGATGCTATCGACATTGAAATTACCGTAATTAACGAGCGAGCCACAATCGTAGGATTCGTAAGTAAGAACATTTAACGTTGTTTCACGATCAGTTTCCGAGCCAATCTCAATACCGCTATAGTTTGCATCTTGACTGGCAGTTCCGTTTTTGAGCGTGTCAACCGAGAACTCGCCGTTTCTGACGACAACGATGCCCCCAGCTCCGCCCTGATTCGGAGAGGACGGATTGATACCAACATTGAGTTCCTTCAGGTGCCCTTTGGTTTTAGTGAGGGAATTGGAAGAGCCCAATGTCAGTTTAGATTGGTTTCCATTCAAGTCGTAAGATCCAACCCACACCGCACCGTCTGCTAGTTCAATCTGATCCGGATTTGAATCATTAACGGAACGGCCTACCAAAATAAATTGTTTTCCATTGTTGATGAATAAACCGTTGGTCACGCCCGTAACATTCATGAATCCAAGGTCAGAATCAAGAACATTGGTCTGAGTATCAGCCGTAGGAACAATTTGTTGTGCTTTCTCATTAACCCCTATAACTAAAGCAGTAGCATTAGAAACAGAATTGCTAGTGTTAACTAAAGTGTCAGTAGGTGAAATAGCTCCAATGGGTAACCTCCTTGCTTCATCTACGTTCACGTCAGCTGCGACGGTTATCACCGGATTCAAAAGTACACAAAATGAGGCCAAGAAAACAGATATTGAAAAAGCTTTCGACTTTTCTGAGGAATGAAATTTTGCTCTCTCGGAGACGACTACAAACGTTTTACGAGTCTTGCTCCAAATGGTTTTATAAATTTTATTCATTCTCTCATTCCTTGTTCTTAGGTTGTTCTTTTACTTCTAAAATCTCTCGGCCTAGAAGCTTGGCGGACAACTTATTAGCAACATTGATTCATTGTTTTCAGCTTCCATTCTCACAATGTGAGAACTCCTTACCTTTTAATTCTTTTTAATTCGTTTTTCGATCCTTGAAGTGAAAATGGAAGTCTTTTATCCAGGCATCTTTGCATTGAAAAAAACGCACAATAGAAATTAACAAATTCTTACTTTCAAGAAAAGAGGAAAAACACTCCTTACTCCTCCTTCCGTAACTTCATAAGAATGATGAATTAGCAGCCGACGTGCGCCCAAGTTATGAATTATTCTTTCTACACAAACTGAGAGAATCTCAACTTATTCGATCATAAAAAAGAGACGCTTTTTAGGCGTCCCTCAATATTAAAAATATCTATGGATAACTATAAAGTTATTCCCACTCGATCGTTGCTGGCGGCTTGCCGGACACATCGTAGCAAACCCTATTGATACCCTTAACTTCATTAATGATACGGTTGGAAACCTTACCAAGAAGCTCATACGGTAAGTGAGCCCACTTGGCAGTCATAAAGTCAGATGTCTGAACTGCTCTTAAAGAAACAACCCAGTCATAAGTTCTGCCGTCGCCCATTACTCCTACGCTCTTAACAGGAAGGAATACAACGAAAGCCTGACTGACTTTATCGTACCAATCAGCATTTCTAAGTTCTTCGATAAAGATCGCATCCGCTTGACGAAGAAGATCAGCATATTCTTTCTTAACTTCCCCAAGAATTCTGACGCCCAAACCTGGACCCGGGAAAGGATGTCTGTAAACCATTTCAGCCGGCAAACCTAATTCACATCCAAGCTCTCTGACTTCATCCTTGAAGAGTTCACGAAGCGGTTCCAAGAGTTTAAGGTGAAGCGTTTCAGGCAATCCACCAACGTTATGGTGAGACTTAATTGTCTTAGCCTTCTTTGTATTAGCGGCAGCACTTTCGATAACGTCAGGATAAATCGTTCCCTGAGCAAGCCACTTTGCATTAGGAAGCTTGGCGGCTTCTTCTTGGAAAACTTCAACAAACAAACGGCCGATAATCTTTCTCTTAGCTTCAGGATCCGTAACGCCTTTAAGTTCGTGCATAAAGCGTTCGCTTGCATCGACGACAACAAGCTTCATTCCCATATTCTTGCGGAAAGTTTCTTCAACTTGTTTGCGTTCATGCAAACGCAAAAGGCCGTTGTCAACGAAAACACATGTCAGCTGGTCACCAATAGCTTTATGAATCAAAGCAGCGGCTACTGAGGAATCAACACCGCCGGAAAGTCCGAGAATAACTTCATCTTTGCCGACTTGTTCTTTGATCTTCTGAACGGATTCCTCAGCAAAGTTGCCCATAATCCAGTCAGGTTTGGCTTTACAGATGTCCAATACAAAAGTATTGAGGATTTCTTTACCCTTCACTGTGTGAGTAACTTCCGGGTGGAACTGAACGGCATAGAAGCCTCTCTTTTCGTCAGCCATACCAGCGATCGGGCAGCTCGGTGTAGAGCACATGAGTTTGAAGCCTTCAGGCATCTTGGTGACCTTGTCACCATGGCTCATCCAAACTTTTAAGAAGCTCTGACCTTCTTCATTTGTAAAATCAGAGATTTTTTCTAACAATTTTGTATGGCCGTGTTCACGGACTTCAGCGTAACCAAATTCTCTCTGGGCTCCGCTTTCAACCTTCCCTCCGAGCTGTTCTGCCATAGTCTGCATACCGTAACAGATGCCGAGCACAGGAACTCCGAGTTCAAAAACGGCTGCTGGTGCAACATCAGTAGATTCTTCATACGCACTCATATGAGATCCGGAAAGAATGATGCCTTTCGGATTGAAATCTCTGATGAAGTCATTAGTCACCTCACAGGAATGTACTTCGCAGTAAACATGAGCTTCACGCACTCTGCGGGCGATCAGCTGAGTGACCTGGCTTCCAAAATCCAGAATTAAAATTCGATCGTGTTTCATTAGCTTTACTCTTCAAATAACAAAAGGGACCGTTTTGGTAATCCGCCACGGTCCTTCGTCTACCTCATGTGAGTTTAATGCTCTAAACGATAGTTTGGAGCTTCTTTTGTAATCTTCACATCGTGGACATGAGATTCTCTCATACCTGCTGAAGTAATTTCAACGAACTGAGCTCTTGTTCTCATTTCATCAATTGTTGCGCATCCGCAGTAGCCCATGGAAGATCTCAGACCGCCAGCCATTTGGTAGATGATGGCTAAGACGCTGCCTTTATAAGGAACCATACCTTCGATACCTTCTGGTACAAATTTGTCAACGTTTCCGTTGTTATTGTCCTGGAAGTAACGGTCGGCTGAACCTCTCTTCATAGCACCGAGGGAACCCATGCCGCGGTAGCTCTTGTAAGAACGGCCCTGGTAAAGAATGATTTCGCCCGGAGCTTCGTCAGTACCTGCAAACATACCGCCCATCATTACGCAGTTAGCACCGGCAGCAATGGCTTTAGCAAGGTCGCCGGAGAAACGGATACCGCCGTCGGCAATTAATGGAACGCCGGAATTTGCGAGAGCTTCGGCAACGTTGGAAATAGCTGTGATTTGAGGAACACCAACACCGGCAACAACGCGAGTTGTACAAATAGAGCCTGGGCCGATACCGACTTTAACAGCATCTGCACCGTATTCAACGAGAGCTAACGCAGCAGCGGCTGTTGCAACGTTACCGCCGATAACCTGAATCTGCGGATAGTGCTTCTTCACCCAAGCAACTCTGTCCAAAACTCCCTGAGAATGTCCGTGAGCTGTATCAACACAGATAACGTCCACACCGGCTTCAACTAGAAGCTCGACTCTTTCTTCTGTACCTGCGCCAACACCAACAGCAGCGCCCACTAAAAGTTTGCCGTGAGAATCTTTGGCTGCATATGGATGTTCTGTAGCTTTGGTAATGTCTTTAACTGTCATCAAACCTTTAAGGTTAAAGTCGTCGTCAACAACTAAAACTCTTTCCAGTCTGTGTTTGTGCATGAGGTTTTTGGCTTCTTCGAGAGTGCCGCCTTCTTTGATGGTGACAAGTCTCTCGGCAGGAGTCATGATTTCACTGATCTTGGCGTCCAGTCTTTCTTCAAATCTTAAGTCACGGTTGGTAACCATGCCTAAAACTTTACCTTCTAAGACGACTGGAAGGCCGGAAATGTGATGTTCTCTAGTAAGTCTGAGAACGTCTGCAACAATCATGTCAGGGCCGATTGTAATTGGATCAGCAACCATGCCTGCTTCATGTCTCTTGACCTTGGCAACTTCAGCAGCTTGTGCCTTAGCGGTCATATTTTTGTGAATAATACCGATACCGCCTTCTTGAGCAAGTGCGATAGCCAACTTGGATTCAGTAACTGTATCCATAGCAGCAGAGCAAAGCGGAAGATTTAATCGGATATTACGTGTGAACTGAGTAGAAAGGACGGTTTCTCTTGGAAGAACGTTTGAGTAAGCCGGAACGAGAAGCACGTCATCAAAAGTGAGTGCCTTTTGAAGGAGTCGCATACTATACCTCTAAACACAAAAAGCGATTATACCTAGACAGAGAACTCAAAATCGAAATTCAATTTTCTAACAAGTTATGGTTTACGATTACCGGCATGCCTTCTTTTACTGACATGGGACTGTCTTTTGATTTCGGCTCTCTTCATTCTTGCAATCTTTGGATCCACAAGAAGCGGGCCGCAGACTTCTACCCTATCGCCGTCCTTTAGCTCGTAACCATCATTGCGGTTTTCGTCCCAGACGCTGACATTCCATCCTTCCTTTAATGGAGAAATATACTGGTCTCTGAATTCGGAAAGATGAAGTCCGTCCGGACAAACAATTTCTTTTTTTATTAATCCGTTTTCTGATTGATTAACTAAGAAAATGCGCACGAATACCTCGGAAAGAAAAGTAATTGAAAGAAATATCTTGTGCAGAACTTGTGATATTTCCAATAGTTGCTTTGGATTTTAGCTCATTATCCCAGAAACCTCTGCTCTAAAGAACCGTCAATTGACACTGTCTTTCTACACTGCGTACAGATCAAATCTCAATGAACAGGAGGTGAACATAAGCTACCGCTGGCGGTTAAACATTTTCAAGTTGATCCATTACACCGCCACTGCCCACCTTTACTAATTAGTCTAGGATAAGTTTTCGATTTTGTTAAAATTCGACTGTAATTTTTCGACATGAGGCACAATTTTGAGCCGTCATGGATTCATAAGAGGTTTAAAAGTGGCACTTATTCAAAATAAAAAAGCTCGCTTTGATTACACCATTGAAGATAAGTATGAAGCAGGACTTGTGCTTCAAGGTTGGGAAGTCAAATCCATTAGAGAGGGTCGAGCACAAATCACAGAAGCACATATCTTCGTTCGCGAAGGTGAACTTTTTCTTTTAAATGCTCAGGTAGTTCCTCTTGGTACCGCCAGCACGCATGAAAAACCCCAGCCGACACGCACGAGAAAGCTGCTGATGCATAAAAAAGAAATCATGCGCATTATCGGTTTGATCGAAAGAGCCGGCTATACCTTGGTTCCTTTAGACATGCACTTCAAAGGCGGTAAAGTTAAATTAACTATCGGGCTGGCCAAAGGCAAGAGAAAGTTTGAGAAGAGAGCTGAGGAAAGCAAGCGCGACTGGAAGCGGGAACAACAAAGATTAATGAAAAAGAAGATGAGAAATTAATAGCCTGCGAGCTTTGAACTACGCAGGCCTTGCTTCAAAATTACAGAAATTAACGCATTAACTCAAAAATCTTGACAATGTCTTCGGAATGAAGTTTCTTGAAGTTACCTAAGGTTCCGGGAATCTTGACTGCTTTCTCGGCTAATTCCTGAGGATTAAGATTTTCAGCATGGAGCTCTGCTAACGTAACCGGAGCTCCCATTTCCTTAAAGAAGCTCTTTAACGCTGCAATGCCGGCCAATACTGTCTTTTCTTCAGTATCTTCTTTAACTCCCATTACGTTCTGAGCGAACTGGACAAAGCGGGCCGGATTCTCCTTCCAAACATATGTCATCCAAGCCGGTGTTACTACAGCCAGTCCTTCACCGTGCGTAATTGTTTCGTCCCAAGCACTGATCTCATGCTCCATGCCGTGGCATGCCCAGTCTTCCTTCTGTCCTAAGCCGTAGAAACCATTATGTGCAAAGGAACCCGCCAAACCGATCTGACTCCACGCCTCATAATTTTGAGAGTCTTTTCTCAAAATAAGGCCGTTCTTCATGATGCTTCTTAAGGCAGCTTCAGCTTGGCCGGAAATAAAATCGGTGTTAGGAGTTTGAGTGAAGTATCTTTCCATGATGTGGCTCATCATGTCTATAACACCGGCTCTAACCTGTTTTGGAGGCAACGTAAAGAAAAGCTCCGGATTAATAATGCTGGCGAAAGGTCTGACAATGTCACTGCCGGCTCCGAGCTTTCTACCTTGGTGAGAAATAACAATGCGCTTGCTCTGTTCGCTGCCGGCTGCCGGAAGTGTCAAGACACAAGCCACTGGAAGTGCTTTTTTAGGAACAACTCCTTTTTCAAAGAAATCCCAACCCTCGCCTTCGTACGGAACGCAAATTGCGACAGCTTTAGCAGTATCAATAACGCTGCCTCCTCCGACAGCCACGATTGCTTGAATGTTCTTTTCACGAGCCAGAACTACGCCTTCTTTTACTTTTTCATAAGTCGGATTAGGACGTACACCGCCGAGCTCGACAAAGTTGATTCCGCTCGCTTTCAAACTCGAAGTGACTTTGTCCAGAAGGCCGCTCTTCTTTGCGCTTTGACCGCCGTAAACAACTAAAACCTGTGAATCAGTTCCAACTTTTTCAACTAAAAGAGAACCGATTTTTGTTTCTTGACCACGGCCGAAAAACAATTTTGTTGGGTTATAGAACTCAAAATTTTCCATTTTCTTCTCTTTAAAAAGTTATAAAGGAGCGCCGGTGTAAAGCATTGCCCATGCCTCAATAAACTGAGAGGCATAAGGCGGGAGCTCCTCGGGATAGGTAGAAAAATTTCCTTCGGCTAAAAAGCCGGAAATAGCGCCTTGTGCTTGATCTTTAAACAACTTGGAAATGCTGTAGATCACTTCTTCATCATCTCCGATAAGCAAGTCCTTGGCTTGAGGAAGGTGTGCTAAATTTTCTCTTAAAAATGTAGCCAGACCATTCGGATTCCAATTTTCAGGACCAACTTCAAAGTGAGGGTTCTTTCCGGTAAATGTATCTCCGAGCCACTGTGCTAAAAAAGCATCTTTTTCCAGCATTTTCTCAGTATCGAGTTCCCCCTGGGCATTGGAAATATGCCGTCTCATCATGTTTATGACGGCTTGGGTGAAAATTGATCTGACTACCTCCAGGTTTACTAAAGAAGGACTTTGAGGAGCCTTTGAACTATGGTCGGGTCTGCATGATCCGCATGTGCCGCATCCTGCCATTTATTGTCTCTCCAAAATAGAACTCCAGCGTTCTAAAAGATCATTCAGAGCTTTAGCTCCATTGGTTTCAATATTGTCCGGATCTTTGGACAATTCATTGATTAATTGGTGTACTTCATTGGTGAAGATATAACTGGCAATTTGGAACAGAGCAGTCCTGTCTTCCAGGTCTTTCTCACTGAACCCGGTCTTTTTAAGTTCCTCAGCCAAACCGGAACGGATATTTCTTTCAAACTTTTCTGGAGTGTTGATGACAGGCTTTTCAAACGCAGGGTTCAGTCCCAATAATGTTGAGGCCATTAATGCCGCTGCCTTCTTATCGGTTTCTACAACCTCACTTCGCGCAACGTTTTTTCTCTGGGCTTCACTCAATCTATTGGCAATAGCATGAGCCTGTGATTGAAAAAGGGCTTTTAATGTCTTTGAGTCATCCAAGCTAGGCAAGCTTGCCTGCTCGGGAGAAAGTTTTTCTTCCATAGCTACGCTCTAATTAGAACAAGACGGTTAGGTAATATCTTCCAAATCTTGTATTGACCGGGAGTTAGAGATTCTCCCGTGGTATATGCAATTTCCGCTTCCCAAACTTTGCCGTCAAACTGTACTTGAGCAAATCGGTTATCCATCCATTCATGAACCACAACTTTCTTGCCAATCTGCCTCTTTAATCGTTCTGAAGCCGGAACTTCATTTCTATCTAAGGAGTTGACCGTCAGCAGAATTGCAAAGAAAAGGCCTGAGGACAAAATCAAGATGGCCAATTGAACGAAGACGGAGGTAAAAAACAGACTTGAGAAACCTGCAATGAAACAGGAAGCAGAAATAATTAAAAACAGGATGTTAACGAAATAGAGATCCAACATTCCAATAATCGCTGCTGCAACAAACCAAAAAAATGTCAGACTCATAAATCTCTTCTCATATGCTAAACGGCTGTCGAGCATTCGCTGACAGCCGTTTAAGTATATCTAAATTAGCTTAACTAGAAATATTATTTCTTAGCGGCGGCTAACTTTCTCCAAGTGTTAACCACTGTATCTGGGTTCAAGGAGATGGATTCAATGCCTTCTTCCATAAGCCACTGAGCCAGATCCGGATGGTCGGAAGGACCTTGACCGCAAATACCAACGTAAGCGCCTTTTTCACGGCAAGCCTTAATTGCCATCGACAAAAGCTTCTTAACAGCAGGATCGCGCTCATCAAAGAAGTGAGCAATCAGACCGGAATCGCGGTCCAAGCCAAGTGTAAGCTGAGTCAAATCGTTGGAGCCGATTGAGAATCCATCGAAGTATTCCAAGAACTGATCAGCCAAAACAGCGTTGCTCGGAATTTCACACATCATGTTCAAACGCAGGCCGTTCTTGCCGCGCTTAAGTCCGTGTTCTTCCAATCTGTCGTTAACTTCTTTAGCTTCTCTGAGAGTTCTGACAAACGGGATCATGATTTCAACATTAGTCAGACCCATTTCATCGCGAACCTTCTTCAATGCTTCGCATTCCATTGCGAAACATTCTTTGAAGTCGTCAGAAACATAACGGCTTGCACCGCGGAAGCCAAGCATTGGGTTCTCTTCTTCCGGTTCATACTGCTTGCCGCCGACTAACTTACGGTATTCGTTACTCTTGAAGTCAGACATTCTGACGATAACTTTCTTCGGCCAGAATGCGGCGCCGATAGTAGCAACACCTTCAGCAAGTTTTTCTTTGAAGAATTCACGCGGACTTGCATAGCCTGCGCTGGCTTCTTCCACTGCTTTCTTCAAGTCTTCAGGAAGATTCGGATAATCTAAGCATGCCTTCGGGTGAATTCCGATGTTGTTGTTGATAATGAACTCTAAACGAGCCAAACCAACACCCTTGTTAGGAATGCTCTGGAATTCGAAAGCAAGCTGAGGATTGCCCACGTTCATCATAATCTTGACCGGGCATTCCGGAAGTTCACCTTGCTTAACTTCTTTAATTTCGTACGGAACTAAACCGTTGTAAATGTAACCTGTATCGCCTTCTGCGCAAGAAACGGTAACTTCCTGATCGTCTTTCAGAATTTCAGTGGCGTTGCCGCATCCGACTACGGCTGCGATACCCAATTCACGAGCAATAATAGCTGCGTGGCAAGTGCGGCCGCCGCGGTTTGTAACGATAGCAGAAGCCTTCTTCATGACCGGTTCCCAGTTAGGGTCAGTCATGTCAGTAACAAGGATGTCTCCCTCTTGAACCAAATGCATCTGCTCGGGACCGTCAACAATCTTGACCTTACCGGAGCCAATCTTCTGACCGATAGCACGTCCGGTTACTAAAACTTCACCTTTTCCAAGGAGAACGAATTTTTCCTGAACGTCTTGGGATTTCTGACGAGACTTAACTGTTTCCGGGCGTGCCTGAAGAATATAGAGTTTACCGTCGATACCGTCTTTACCCCATTCGATATCCATCGGGCGTCCGTAATGCTTTTCAATGATTCTTGCGTACTTGGCAAGTTCAATGATTTCGTTGTCATTCAAAGCGAACTTCTTGCGTTGGGCTTCCGGAACGTCAACGACCTTAACGGATCTTCCGGAGGCTTTGTCAGTATCGAAGACCATTTCGATCTTCTTGCTTCCAAGTACCTTACGGATGATTGGGAAATTGCCTTGCTCAAGCATTGGCTTATGAACAAAGTATTCGTCCGGATTAACGGCACCCTGAACAACTGTTTCACCTAAACCGTAGCTAGCGGTAATAAAGACAACCTGATCAAAGCCGCTTTCTGTATCCATTGTGAACATAACGCCGGCGCAGCCTTTGTCAGAGCGAACCATTCTTTGAACGCCTGCGGACAATGCAACTACGGAGTGATCAAAGCCCTTGTGAACACGGTATGAAATAGCTCTGTCGTTATAGAGAGAAGCAAAAACTTCTTTCATACGGGCAAAGACTTGATCGATTCCTACGACGTTGAGGAATGTTTCTTGCTGACCGGCAAAAGAAGCATCCGGCAAGTCCTCAGCTGTAGCGGAGGAACGAACAGCAACGGAAATCTGTTCTTGATCGCCCTTGAGCCATTCATAATGCTCACGAATTTCTTTCTCTAATTGTGCAGGGAAAGGAGCCTCTTCAATCCATTGGCGGATTTCAGCACCGGCTTTTGCCAATTCCTTGACATCATCAACATCTAAAGTCTTTAATCTTTCTTCGATTCGCTTATCTAATCCGCCTTCTTTAAGAAATACTCTGAAAGCCTCAGCTGTGGTAGCAAAACCATCAGGAACACGAATACCTGCTTCTGTAAGCTGACTTAAAAGTTCGCCTAAAGACGCATTCTTTCCGCCGACGATTTCAACGTCGGACATACGTAATTTGCTAAAGGGGATGACAAAACGTCCTTGTTGCATTTTTACCTCTAAAAGGTTTAGGAAAATTTGGTAAATTTTAACTTTATTTCCTTATCTTTGTGGAAATTCCTTGTAAACACAAATTGGGCTGAAAATGACAACCGAAGAAACACCTTCTCAAAATAGTGAGCACATTAGAACCGTCTTTTTTGTTTCAGATGCCACGGCTATTACGGCTGAAACTTTAGCTAATTCCGTTTTAGCTCAGTTTCACGGTTTGAAATATTCCCGTTACCGCATGCCCTTTATCAATACAGTAGATAAAGCTAAAGAAGCTGCATTAAAAATCAATGAGGTAGGTAAAGAAACCGGAATTCGTCCTCTCGTATTCTCTACATTGGTGGCCAGAGAATTGGCCTCCACATTCAATGAATACTGCAATGCATTTGTCATTGAATTATTTAGATCTTTCGTTGGACCTTTAGAAAGAGAACTGGGTATTCCAAGCGACCATTCCGTCGGAAAGAGTCATGAAATCGGAGACCAAGAAAGATACAACCGCAGAATTGATGCAATCAATTACACTTTAGCTCATGACGACGGCCAGACAAACAATGGCTTAGATCAAGCTGATGTCATCTTAGTCGGGGTCTCTCGTAGCGGTAAGACTCCAACTTCTCTTTACCTGGCCATGCAGTACGGAATCAAAGCAGCAAACTATCCTTTAATTCCTGAAGATTTTGAGCGCGGCGTCCTACCTCCCGCTTTAGAAGCTCACAAGAACAAGGTATTCGGATTATCAATTTCACCACAAAGATTGTCTCAAATAAGAAACGAAAGAAGGCCTGACTCTAAGTATGCCTCTCTGGAAAATTGCCAATATGAAACTAGAGAAGCGGAACAAATGATGTGGAGAGAAGGAATTCCTTTCCTTTCTTCTACCTCCAAGTCTATTGAAGAAATCTCTGCCACGATTCTATTGAAACTTAAGATCAAAGCAGACCCGCATATGGGAATGTAAATTTAAGATTTTCGACGAGCCTCATTTTCGAGGCTCTTTTATTTTGGCCAAGAAGTTAAGCTATACGTCGTCTCTTTTGTTCAAAAAGACACACTGTCGCCGCCATCGCAACGTTAAGTGACTCCACTGCCGGATTCAAAGGAATAATCAGACGTTTGTCAGAGAGCTTTAAAGTCTCCTCACTAACGCCTTGGCCTTCATTTCCAAATACCCAAATGGTTTTCTGACCATTCTCGCCCCACACGGTGTCAAACAAAGACTGTCCGCCTCGTGCGTCAGCTACCAAACAAACATTCTTCGTCTGTTTTTTGATATCTTCAAGGGATAGAGAAGTAAAAATCCTCATTCGAAAATGTGCTCCCATCCCGGCTCTCAATACTTTTGGCGACCATGGATAGGCACTGTTTTTACTTACTGCCAGATTAGAAACATCGGAGGCAAGAGAACTTCTGGCAATTGTTCCGACGTTGCCCGGATCCTGCACGTCATCAAGAAATACCCAATCGGAATCCTGAGGAATCTCCGGCTCAGAAGGAATTCGGATAAGGCAAAGAATACCTGCGCTCTCTTCTACGGGACAGACTTTATTAAAAACGCCCTGACTAAACTCGTACTGCCTTATAGAAGAATCATGCAATTGAGACAAAATCTCTGAAATTTCGCTCTTCTCACCCGCCCCCTCTTTGATGACTACTGCGTCGATAAGCTCTTGACGATGAATTAGTTCTTTTGCCAAATGAACACCCTCTGCAATCGTCAACCCTTCTTTCTTACAAAAACGATTTGACTGATTCAGCCTTTTGAGCTTTTTCACTAATTCATTATTTTCAGATGTAATTAACTGCATTCTGCCACTCCTTTACTATTTGAGCGGTTTAATAGTTTGGTTACCGGACGGAACGTCTTTCTATGAATCTCACATACTCCGAACTTTTCCAAAGCTTCTAAATGTTCCTTTGTGCCGTAACCCATATGATGCTCAAAACCATACTGCGGATATTTTTCGGCGTACTCAAGCATTAAACGATCACGATAAGTCTTAGCCAAAATTGAAGCCGCAGAAATCTCAGGAATAATGTCATCTCCGCCGATTATCGGTTCGCTGCGGTAATTCCAGCGAGGAAGCCGGTTTCCGTCAACAAGAACAAAATCCGGCTGCGGACTCAGTTCTTCAACAGCCCTTTTCATTGCTAGGAAAGTAGCTTGCAGAATATTGAGAGAGTCGATTTCTTCTACGGAAGCAGTGCCGATTGCCCAGCAGAGAGCTTCTTTTTTGATTTTGGCTTCGAGCTCATTTCTTTGATGTTCGTTCAACTTTTTAGAGTCTCGAACGTGTTCTATAGGATGGCCTTTTTTAAAGATGACAGCGGCCGCCACCACGGGACCGGCCAAAGGCCCCCTTCCTGCTTCGTCTACTCCGCAGAGTAAGTCTACATCAAAAGAATCAAAAAGATAGCCCATTAGCTTTTGTGCAAAACATTCGCAATAGCTTCGGAAGCAAGTTTAGGTGTATCTCGAAGCAGAGAATGATGCATTTCAGTAAAAACATCACGAAGCATTTCAGCTCTGGTCGGTTCAAGTGCATGCAAGATATGAGATGCCAAGACATTAGGATTGCAGAACATCTGCACGCACTCGGGAACCAGTGTCTTTTGCGCAAGAATATTAGGCAGGCTGATCCACTTCGTCTGGCCCTTTGAAAGGATAAGCATAGCCGAAAGGGCCGGCATGGCATAACCGACAACTAAAGGCTTTTTGTAGAGAGCTGCTTCCAGCGTTGCAGTGCCGCTAGCCACTAGAATGGCGTCAGACGATTCCATTGCCTTATGAGAATTTCCTAAGGTTAATACCGTGGCCTCTTTGACTTTCGGGAAAGTATCCAAAATTTTGGAAATTTCTGCCTTTCTTGCCTCATCGGCGGCCGGCACAATAAATTTAACCGACGGATCTGATTTCAGGATCACATCGCAAGCGCCAAAAAATTGAGGACCGCACCATCTGATCTCATCTTTTCGGCTTCCGGGAAGAACTGCCACCACAGGTCCCTGAATAGGAAGCCCCAACTCTCTTCTCGCTTCTTCCGTCTTCGGTTCCAACGGGATCAAACGCGCCAAAGGATGGCCGATATAAGTGCTGGGAATGCCTGCCTTATCAAAAATCTCTTTTTCAAAAGGAAAAATCAGTAAAAGATGATCAACGGCTCGTTTGATTTGATGAATACGATTGGGACGCCACGCCCATACTGCAGGCGCAACCATATGAATAACAGGAACTCCCTTTGATCTAGCTCTTTCTTCAATAGCTAAATTAAAGTCAGGAGCATCCACTCCAATAAAGGCGTTAGGAGGCATTTTGGTCACACGCCTTAACATCTGAGAACGAATCTTTAAGATTCTCGGGAGATGCTTGATAACTTCGATGTACCCTCTAACTGAGAGGTCCTTTGCGTGAAACCAAGGAGTAAGACCGGACTGAATCATCCGGTCTCCGCCGATACCGTCCATTTCAATTTCAGGAAACTCCTGCATCACGGACGGCAGTACTTCGGATGCCAGGAAATCTCCGCTGTTTTCCCCGGCTGACCAAATAATGTTGGGTGCAGGCAGTTTCTCCATTACCTTGCCAAACCTCTGGGAGAAGTTTCCATAAATTCTCTCATTGTGTCAGCAACCATAACCGACTGCGGGTCTGTTATTTCAGCGCATAAAGTCTTAATAGCTTCTGATGCCTCTGAAACGTTCAAATTGCTTCTGAAGATCAATTTATAGACTTCCCTTGCAGTATGGATAGCGTCGCGAGAGTAACCATGGCGTTTCATGCCTTCAATATTGACGCCGAACGGAGCTCCGGGATAGCCTTGATAGTTACAGAAAGGCAAAACGTCTTGTCTCATCATGCTGCCGCCGCTGAGCATAGCTCCTCGGCCGATACGCACGAACTGATGAATTCCGGACTGACCGCCAATGATGGCATCATCACATACCACAACGTGGCCGGCAAGACCGACATTGTTAGCAATAATCGTGTTATTACCAACTCTGCAGTCGTGGGCAATGTGCACGTTTGCCATCAACAAATTATTGTTGCCGACTTCCGTTAGACCTTCGTCCTGGACGGTACCAACGGAGAGCGTGCAGTGTTCACGGATAACGTTGTTGTCTCCAATTACCAAGCGGGTGTCTTCGCCTTTGTATTTTTTATCTTGGGGCTCAATGCCTACAGCAGCAAATGCATAGAACTTGTTATTAGAGCCGATAGTGGTCTTGCCGGTTACGACAATATGACTCTGAAACCAGCAGCCATCGCCGATTTTGACTTCCGGACCGATAGTACAAAACGGACCCACATAAACAGAATCTGCAAGTTCTGCACGCGGATCAACAATAGAAGTCGGATGAATTTGCGCCATAGAGATTTTCCAAAAAATTATCTTGAGGCCTTATAAGAGCACATCATGTCAGCACAAGCTGCTAAAACGCCGTCAACTGTAGCATCGCAGTGCATTTTGATCATACCCGCTTTCTCTCTAAGGAAAGTGCATTCAAAGCGGAGCTGATCGCCTGGGATGACGACACGTTTGAATCTGGCGTTATCGATAGCAGCAAAATAGAAGAGCTTGTTCGGATCTCTTTCGCCGCCCATGCGTGCAAAAGCCAGCATTGCACAGGCTTGAGCCATCGCTTCAATAATTAAGACACCAGGCATTACCGGCACTCCGGGGAAGTGGCCGGTAAACTGGGGTTCATTGACAGTAACGTTCTTAATTGCAATTAACTTGTCTACACCGTTTGTTTCTAAAACTCTGTCAACCAGAAGGAAAGGATAACGGTGAGGCAGAAGCCTCATAATGTCATTGATATCTTGCATTGCTTACTCAGTCTTATTTAATGAATCTAACTTTGCTTCAACTCGCTTGAGGGATCTTCTCATTTCCGGCAAACGTTTGATAACAGAAAGAATGTTAAAGAATTCTTTATGGGGCAAAGCAGGCATGTATCCTGCGTAGTATCCCGGGGTGTCAATTGTTCCTGGAACTCCTGCACCGCCTCCGATAATTGTACCTGCCGGAACGGACAAATGACCTGCAAATCCGGCACCGCCTCCGGCCTGACAGTTATCTCCAATCGTCGTGCTTCCTGCCATACCTACTCTTCCGGAAAGAACCACGTTGTTGCCGACTTTACAGTTGTGGCCAATCATAACCAAGTCATCAATCTTGGTTCCGTTTCCGATAGTGGTATTGTTCAGAGCACCTCGGTCAATACAAGTGTTAGCGCCGATTTCAACATCATCGCCGGTCACAACTATGCCAACCTGCGGAATCTTTACATACATCTTGTCCAACGGGGCAAATCCAAATCCGTCAGCACCGATAACAGCACCGGAATGGATAACGTTTCTGCGTCCGATCTTGCATCCGTAGTAAATGTTGACGTTAGGGTAAAGATGTGTGCCTTCGCCAATTTCAACACCTTCGGAAATGACGGAATTTGCTCCGATCCAAGCTTTTGCACCAATCTTTGCACCGGCTTTGATAACTACACCCGGTTCAACGGTAGCTGTCGGATCAACGACAGCGCCGTCTTCAATAGTAGCTTTTGGGCTGATTCCTGATTCAGGCTTGACTTCAGGAAGCATGACTTGGAGAGCATAGGCAAACCAAGCATAAGGATTTTTTGTAATAACGGTGATTCTTTCCGGGTCTTTATCGCCCCAAATAGCATGCTTGTCTTCTTCAGTCAGAACAAGAGCGGTTGCTTTGCAGTTCTTGGCTTCTTCTCTGTATTTAGGAGAAGCTAAGAAAGCAACGTCTCCGTGGCCGGCGGTCTCCAAAGGAGCAATCATATTAATTTTTTCATTCTGACCGTTAGCAGAAATCGTACTGAGCAAAGTGTCGTTGCTTAACTCTTTAATCCGATCAACCAAGTCAATCAGAGTAATTGGCCCTGTCTTATGAATCATGATTTAGAACCTCTAAAAAGAATCTTTTGCATTCAACCTGATGTTGTACAAAGCTGAAACATCCGTTATTGAAAGAGAGAAGCCGAGGGAAGTCCCCGGCTTTATACACAATTGGCAGACACTTGTCTGCCAATCGTTGAGAATTACTTGAGTTCTTTAAGAACTTCGTCCGTTATATCAATCTTCGGATTAACGTAGATGGCTTCTTGAAGAATTAAGTCATATTTTTCACGCTGAGCGATGTTCTTAATGACTGTATTAGCTTGACGTAAAAGCTTCTGGAGTTCTTCGTTACGTCTCTGATTAAAGTCTTCTCTGAGTTCTCTTTGACGTCTCTGGAAATCTCTATCACGTTCACCGAGGTCTCTCTGCTTACGGATTCTTTCCTGCTCAGTCATTGTGGAAGCGTTCTTTTCGAATCTTTCGATATCGCTCTTAAGTCTCTGACCGGCTGCATTAATGTCTTTGTCGCGTTTAGAGAATTCTTGCTCTAACTTCTTGCTGGCTGCTTGAGCAGCAGGAGAGTCTCGAAGAATAACTTCTGTATTTACAACACCAATCTTCATCTCAGCAGCTTGGACGGCTGTTGCGCCAACTGCAAAAAGTGAAGAAACCAATGCGAGTGTTAACAATTTTTTTTGCATGAATATTATCTCCAACACAATTATTGAATTGTGCCATAAATATTAGAAGCCTGTTCCGATTTGGAACTGGAATCTTTCAAGTTCGTCGTTACCTTTCTTGTTAAGAGGTATTGCGAAACTCAACTTAAGCGGACCCATCGGGGAAATCCAAGCCAAACCAAAACCTACGGAGTATCTTAAATCACCGAAGTCTAGCTTATCTTTCTTATATCTAACAGTGCGGTTAGCACCTGATCCAATGTACTCGGCTTTACGACCCCAAACCCATCCGCCGTCAAGGAAGGTAAACATTCTCAAAGTTCTATCCGCACCCGGTATCGGCGTCAAGAGCTCAAGCGAGAAGTTGAACTTTCTATTACCACCGGAAGCATCACCGTCAGAATCTCTAGGTCCGAGAGAAGAGGATTCAAAGCCTCTGACAGAACCGATACCGCCGCCGTAGAAGTTCTTGAAGAACGGATATGGTTTGCCGGCATAACCGTCACCGTATCCGATTTCAGTATTAAAGGCAAAAGTAATGGACTTTGTCACCGGAACATATTGCTGGAATTGGTATGTAGCTCGATAGTACTTCAGGTCCAAAACAGGCAGAGATACTTCGCCGAACAATCTTTGATAACGACCTCTAGTCGGTGCCAATACATTGTCTCGGCTATCCCTTGACCATCCTAATGTGGCAGCGACAGACTTTGGTTTGTCGCCGTAATCACGCACATATTCCCAATATCTTTGAGGAGCTCTGCTTCCGACCTTAACATCGGTCATTTCAACTTTGCCGCCTAAGAAGATCTGGTCATTTTCGGTAATTGGAATACCGTACGTAACACCGGCACCGTAAGTTTCATACTTAACGTCGTCAGTAATCTCCAGCTCATCCAAGTCCATACGTCTGTCGTAAATTTCGAAGGACTGACTGATGCCGGAAGTAGTAATGTACGGCTGGGTGAAAGTTGCAGCGTAAGTACGGGTACTCTTAGATGTGTTGACTTCAACGGACAGAGAATTACCTGTACCGAAAATATTGTTCTGAGCAAAACCGCCGCTCAAAATAATACCTTCTGAAGTAGAGTAACCTGCACCTAAAGAGATATTCCCGGTAGGTCTTTCTTTTACCTTCACTTCCAGATCAACTTCGTCCGGAGATCCTGTTACAGGATGAGGCTCGGCTGTAACGGTTTCGAAGAAACCAAGTCTGTCGATTCTGTCTCTTGAAACTGCAACCTTATCGCTGTCAAACCAACTGGATTCATACTGTCTGACTTCACGGCGAATAACTTCATCGCGGGTTCTGGTATTGCCGGTAATGTTGACTTTACGAACGTACACACGGCGCCCCGGGTCAATGGTATAGACCAAGGAAACTTCATCGCTGTTAGCACCTTCTGTTAAGGGCTCCGGAGTGGCACGTGCAAAGGCATAGCCTAAAGTAGAAAGCTTGTCGATAAACTTTTTACTCAGTTCATTAACTTCAGAAGCGTTGTAGACACTTCCCGGCTTGATATCAATTAAAGCCTCAAATTCCGGTTCCAACCCAAGCATGTCGCCCGTTAAGCGCACGTCTTTGATTTTGTACTTCTTGCCTTCAGAAACGTTAATGGTGACATAAATACTGGATTTATCCGGGCTGACGGAAACTTGAGTAGAGTCAATTCTGAAATCGAGGTATCCGTTGTTGTTATACAAAGCTCGAATAGCATCTAAGTCAGCCTGCAGTTTTTCTCTGGAGTACTGATCACGTTTGGTGTACCACGAGAACCAGTTAGGCGTGCCTAACTGCATTTCGTCACGCAAATCGCCTTCGTCATAAACTGTGTTGCCGACAAAGCGGATTTGCTGAATCTTCGAGACGTTCCCTTCATCAACGTCAATATTGACTCGGACCCTGTTTCTTTCTAACGGAGTGACCGTTGTCTTGATTTCAACTGCATAACGACCGCGAGCCAAATATTGTCTTCTCAATTCCTGAGTTGCTCTCTCCAGAGTGGAGCGGTCAAAAATCATGCCTTCAGCAAGCCCGACGTCTCTCAATGATTTTTCAACGCCTTTTTTATCGAATTCGGAAATGCCGGTTGTAGCAATACCCGCAACAGTTGGACGTTCTTGAATACGAACAACTAACACATTGCCGTCCATATCCAGCTCAATGTCGCGGAACATCCCGGAAGCATAGAGAGAACGCAAAGCTTCAGCACCCAATTCCGGTGTGTAAGTATCGCCTACTCTAATCGGCAAGTGAGAAAACACGGTACCTGCTTCTGTACGTGAAATTCCTTCTAGTCTTATGTCTTTAATCACATGTCCTTGAGCAAAAGGCGAAGACATCGCCAGAGAGACCAGACAAGCGCAGACTGTTTTTTGAGGTATTCTCATCATGTTAAAAGAATTATTAAATTTTTAGTTTGTAAATCAAGGCATTAAACGATTTAAGTCGTTGAATAAAGCTAAAAACATTAAACCGCATAACACCGCGATTCCAACCTTCTGGGCAGCCATTTGTACTCTTTCAGAGACCGGGCGCCCCGTCACTATTTCAACGGAATAATACAGGAGATGGCCGCCGTCTAACATAGGAATAGGTAGCAGATTTAATATTCCTAAGCTAATAGAGACAAGCGCCAAAAACGAAATAAACGGCTCCAACCCTAGGCGGGCTGTCTGTCCGGCGTAATCCGCGATAGTTACCGGGCCGGAAATATTTTTTACGGATACTTCACCGGTCAGCATTTTCCAAATCATTTCAACGGAAAATACCGCCGTATCCCAGGTTTTCTTAGCACCTTCCCAAACGCTTCTGAAAAGACCGTATGAAACTGTAGTCTTGGGAAGATCTACTCCGAAAACAGCTCTGATTCTGCCGATCTGTTTCCCGTTTTCATCCTCAACAGACAAAGGCGTGAAAGTCACATCATGTTTTTTTCCGTCAGCAGATAAAACTGTGAAAGTAGCTTCTTTATTGGGATACTCTCTGATGAGATTTACCAGTTGTTTGATATCAGTGATCTTCTTTCCATCGATAGCAAGAACGGTATCGCCTTTCTTCAAACCGGCTTTCTCAGCAACCGATCCGGAAACAAAATCACGGATGTAAGGATCACCGACTTTTAACTCAACTCCTAAATCAGCAAAAGAATCCTTACCGGGCTCATCTTCTTCCAGTTTCAATCCTGCCAAGTCAATCCTTTTTTCTCTGACGTTCCCATCGGAAGATTCGACCTCAAGATTAATTACCTGCCCCGCATGCTTGAGCATTTCCAAGCGCATATCACTGAATGTACTGACTGGTTTCCCATCAACAGCCAGAATTTTGTCTCCGTCCTCGATGGCAGCATAAGCAGCAGGAGTTCCCTGCAAAGGTGCCTTAACAACCGGAAGAAGATCGGTAGTACCGACAAAGAAAATGATCGAATAAAGGAGAATAGCTAAAAGTAAGTTAGAGGCAGGCCCGGCAGCAACAATGGCAAATTTCTGCCATACATTTTTTGAGTTGAAAGTTCTCTTAGCGTCTTCAAGCTTGATGGGCAGACAGGACTCGTCCCTTTCATCAAGCATGCGAACATAGCCGCCGAGAGGAATAGCAGATACTCTCCACTCGACTTGATCGGGGTCTTTGGGATTCTTCCAAACAAAAAGAGGTTTTCCAAAACCTATGGAGAAATTAAGAACTTTGACGCCGCACTTTCTAGCGACCCAATAATGCCCGAACTCATGAATGACAACCAAAATTCCTAAAGTAACGGCAAACGCAAGAAGCGTTGTCAACAAATTCAACTTCTACTCTCCTGTATAACCACTAATGTATTCTTGAGTCAGAATTCTTGCTTCTTTGTCGGCCTCCAAAACATCCTCCAAAGACTTCGGAGCATGTTCAGAAGCGCTAAGCATCATAACTTCACAGATTTTAGGAATATCTATAAAACGTATCTTCCCTTTCAAGAAATTCTCAACGGCAATCTCATTTGCGGCATTGAGCATAATGCAGCTGCAGCCTCCTCGTCTGAGCGCTTCATAGGCATACGCTAATTGCGGGAATCTCTTGGTATCGGGTTTTTCAAATGTCAGCTCATGAATGGAGGAAAAATCCAAGGGTTTTACTCCTGCATTCAAGCGTTCCGGATAGCCGAGGCAATATGCAATGGTATTGCGCATATCCGGAGCCCCCAACTGAGCTAAAACCACACCGTCCTCGTACTGAACCATGGAATGAATAATGCTTTGCGGATGAACTACAACGTCGATGCGATCTTCGGGCGTATCGAAAAGCCATCTAGCTTCGATGACCTCTAAACCTTTGTTCATCAATGTAGCACTGTCAACAGTAATCTTTTTACCCATAGACCAATTAGGATGATGGGTTGCCTCTTCGATGGTTACAGTTGAAAGGTCCATACGCTTGCGGAACGGACCTCCTGAAGCCGTCAAAATAATACGGTGGCTTTGGCGCATTTTTTCGGAGGCGCTTTCCAAACATTGAAAAACCGCATTATGTTCGCTGTCAACCGGAAGCAGTTGGGCGCCGTGCGCTTTGATGGTATCCATCAACAGCCGGCCTCCGCAAACTACGCTTTCTTTATTGGCCAAAAGAAGACGTTTTCCTGCATTGGCCGAAGCGAAGGTAGAGGCAATGCCCGCTGCCCCGACAATGGCTCCGACAACTATTTCGGCTTCCGGATCGGCGGCCTCTTCAACGATAGCTTTTTCTCCGGCTTTAGCTATTGTCTTTAATTGACGAGATCGAAGGGCTTCCTGAAGCTCTCCAAATAATTTGGCATCACCGATGACAGCAACTTCAGCGTTTGTTTTTTTGGCTGCATCAGCCAATTTCTGAACATTGGAGTAAGCAGTAACTGCTCTAACTTCGAACTTTTCGGGATATCGATTTAAAACATCAATAGTGCTCGTACCAATGGAGCCGGTCGCTCCAAGAATTGAGACTTTTTTCATCTAGTTTACAAACCTTGGATAAAAAGCAAAATAAAGACAGCTAAAGGAAGAACGGCAAACTGAGCATCCAGCCTATCGTAAACACCGCCGTGGCCCGGCAGCAAATTACTCGAGTCTTTCACTCCGGCAGTGCGTTTTACTGCGCTTTCGAAAAGGTCTCCGGCGATGGAGAAAAGAACGGTAATGAACAAAATGGCAGCAGAAGCAAACACAGTCAGCTTAGAAATAATAGTGTTTGTCCACAAGGGTGCTTGCGGAGCGACTGCATACAAGACATAGCTCAGAACAAGAACACAAATAACTGCGGTAAGAGCTCCTGACCATGTTTTCTTAGGACTAATTCCGGTGGCCATCTTAGGACCCTGTAAAGCGCGTCCGCCAAAGTATGCCGTAATGTCAGCGACCCAGACGATAGCCAAAACGGAAATCATATAGACAGCACCGTACTCGCGGTATAAAAACATTAGCGAGAACCAAGCGCAAGGAACAAAAATTAAAGCCGAAAGCCACGCCAAAGGATTCGGAACGTTCCAGCCCGACATTCTCTTAAAGAAAACCACACAAGTTAAAACCGTCCAAATGACAGTACCAACAGAGGAAATAATAAGCAGACCATTTCCCGACTGAAACGTATTCACATCAATCGGCTGGAACATTTCGAGCCAGTAGAAAAATACGGCTGATGCAGCTCCAATCAGAAGGCACAGAGCGTTATTCCATTTTGCCAAGCGCAGCCACTCCCAGAGGCAAGCCCCCATGGCTATAGCCGCAACTGCCGTAAAAGCCCATGGGCCCATCCACAGGGCCGCTATGATGACGATAAATAAAATAACAGCCGTAATTATTCTTTGCCTAAGCATGTTATTACCTCCTATTTATTGGCGTTTTTCTCCGAGATTTGCTCTGAGGTCTTACCAAAACGTCTTTCTCTTGATGCGTACCACAATAATGCTTCTTTAAATTCTTTTTTACCAAAATCCGGCCACAAAACGGAGGTAAAGTAGAGCTCACTATAGGCAAGCTCCCACAAGAGAAAATTACTAATTCGGCTTTCAGAACTAGTTCGGATAAAAAGGTCCACGTCTCCTGAGTCTCCGATTTGAAGATTTCTAGCGAAAAGTTCCTCAGTAACATCTTCAGGAGCTATGCCCTTCTTCATCATTGCTTTGCAAGCTTCAATGATTTCCCATCTGCCCCCGTAATTGACGCAGATATTGAGTGTCAAACCCGTATTGTTTTCCGTCAGCTTATGCGATTCCGCAATTTTTTTCTGCAGCTCATCCGGAAAACGTGAGAGGTCGCCGACCATACGGATGCGGACATTTGCTTTGTGCAGAGCAGAGGTTTCTTTTGCCAAAGACGTCAGAAACAAGTTCATGAGGGCAGAGACTTCATCTGCAGGCCGACTCCAATTCTCACTAGAGAAAGCAAACAAAGAAAGATGCCGTACTCCTGATTCAGCAGCCGCTTGAATAACGGCTCGGACGGAATCCACACCTTTTTTATGACCTGCTACGCGAGGAAGAAAACGTTTTTTTGCCCATCTTCCGTTGCCATCCATGACAACAGCCACGTGACGCGGGATTACATCACGTGGCTGAGCGGATAATTCTTTTATATCCATAATCGAAAGAAATTAAACAGTCATAATTTCTTTTTCTTTTTCTGTAACTAACTTATCAACTTCAGTGATGTATTTGTCAGTTAACTTTTGAATTTCTGTTTCGGCTCTTCTCTGTTCATCTTCAGAGATTTCTTTTTCTTTAACCAAGGCAGCAATCTTGTTGTTAGCGTCTCTTCTAAGATTTCTAATGGCAACCTTCGCTTCTTCACCTTCTCCGCGGACGACTTTAGTAAGGTCGCGTCTTCTTTCTTCAGTAAGAGGAGGCATCGGAACGCGAATGATGTCACCGGAAGTAGCAGGATTCAAGCCGAGATCGGAGTTGCGAATAGCTTTTTCAACCACTGCAACCATTTTCTTTTCCCACGGCTGAACGGTAATTGTTCTGGCATCGGCCAAACCGAGCTGAGCTACCTGAGAGATTGGAGTGGGTGAACCGTAGTAGTCAACAGTGATATGTTCAAGAAGACCTGTGTGAGCACGGCCGGTGCGGATCTTCATAAAATTTTCTTTGAGCGTAGCAATAGTACGCTGCATATGATGTTCAGATTGAGAGTAAATATCTTTTGTGGACATAGTTAACCCATTAAAAATCTTGTTATTTCCCTTGAGGGAATCTGCGTTTTAAAAAATGAAAGCTAATTTTTTAAGTTTACCACGAGACAGAAATAACCATTTTGAAAAAATTGCTTTCAAACATTTGATTACGGGCATCTTCCGGAAAAGCTTTGCTTATAAGCAGGGTCCGTCTTTTGATCGTCCTTTATTCGAAACGCTTTAACGAAATTCCCAGCGAATGGAATTCAGTTTTGAAAAGAACAAAAACTTTGAAGTTCCTCTTTCAGTGTCAGCAAGGCATTGAAAGAAGAGCTACGAAATTAAAAAAGGCCTTGAAAAAATCAAAGCCTTGAAGTTTTTAGACGTGAACTAAAGTTCCTTCATCTTCTCCGAGAACAACGCGTTTTAATGCTCCCGGATTGTGAAGATTAAAGACTCTAATCGGCATCTTTTGGTCGCGGCATAAAGTAAATGCTGTGGCGTCTAGGATCTTTAACTTCTTCTGAATAGCTTCATCAAAAGTCAGACTCTTAAACATCTTAGCTGTCGGATCTTTCTTCGGATCAGCTGTAAAGACACCGTCTACCTGAGTAGCTTTCAAAACAACTTCAGCACCGATTTCAATACTGCGTAAGGCAGCAGCGGTATCAGTTGTGAAGAACGGGTTGCCGGTACCGGCCGCGAAAATCACCACTCTGCCCTTTCTCAAATGGCTGAGAGCTTTGCCGCGAATGTACGGTTCGGCAACCTGGTCAATGTCCAAAGCACATTGAACACGCGTTTCAACGCCTTCATTTCTGAGGCAATCTTGAAGAGCCATTGCATTCATGCAAGTGGCCAACATACCCATGTAGTCGCCAGTAGCACGATCCATGCCGGTACTGCCGAGTGCAACACCGCGGAAGATGTTGCCTCCACCGACGACGATGGCTAATTCCACACCTAAATCAACGATGCTCTTCACCTCTCCGACAATGGCTCTAAGCGTATCGCGATTGATACCGAAAGCCGCGTTGCCCATCAGGGCCTCGCCGGAAAGTTTAAGAAGGATTCTCTTATATTTAGGTGTTTCGTTTTCAGCCATCATAGTCTCCTAAAAATTAAGCACGTGCAGCGGCGGCCTGAGCAGCGACTTCAGCAGCGAAGTCGTCAGAACGCTTTTCCATACCTTCGCCAACAACAAACAAGGCGAATGCAGCAACTTCAGCTTTGTGTTCCTTAAGAAGCTGGCTGACAGTCTTCTTGTCGTCCTTAACGAACGGTTGAGACATAAGTGTAACTTCTTTGAGGAACTTGTTGACGGAACCTTCTGCAATACGTGCAATCATTTCTTCAGGCTTGCCGTTTTCACGAGCCTTTTCAGAAGCGACGCGGCGTTCTTTTTCAATCAATTCAGGATCAACGCCTTCAGCATTTAATGCTTTTGGCTTAGAAGCAGCAATGTGCATTGCAACATCATGAGCAACTTCGTCGTCACCGCCAACGATATCAACGATAGCGCCGATCTTGGCACCGCCGTGGATGTAGTTGTGAAGTTTGCCCTTAGCTGTGAGAAGCTGGAAGCGGCGGATAGAAATGTTTTCGCCAATCTTACCGATAAGAGCTTTACGAATAGCTTCTACTGTAGAACCGTTGAGCGGGAGTTCAGACAAGGCAGCCAAATCAGCCGGCTTAGCTTCAGCAATCAACTTAGCGATGTCATTTGCGAAAGCGATGAAATCAGCGTTCTTGGCAACGAAGTCTGTTTCAGAGTTCAGTTCAACGATAGCACCGGTAGTCTTTGGCTCGTCGATATAGATAGCAACTACGCCGTCAGCTGTTACACGGGAAGCAGCCTTAGTAGCTTTATTGCCAAGCTTAACGCGAAGAATTTCTTCGGCTCTGGCCATATCGCCTTCAGCCTCTGTAAGAGCTTTTTTGCACTCCATCATCGGGGCATCAGTCTTTTCACGGAGTTCTTTAACCATTGCGGCACTAATAGCAGCCATTATGTTTATCCTTTAAGTAAAAGTTTTAAAAGAAAGGGGCTGAATTCGCCCCCTCCTAGTTAGATTGCTAAGATTGATTACTGAGCAGGAGCTTCTTCAACTTGAACTTCTTCTACGAAGTCTTCGTCTTTACCGGCAGCCTTAACTGTTTCGTCAAGTCTCTTGTTCTTGCCTTCCAAAATGGCGTCTGCAAAACCCTTGGCATAGAGCTTAACAGCACGTGCGCTGTCGTCGTTGCCAGGGATGATGTACTGAACACCAGCTGGGTTGTGGTTTGTATCAACAACACCAACAACTGGAATACCGAGCTTGTTAGCTTCTTGAATAGCAATCTTGTGATAGCCGACGTCAACGATAACCAAAGCGTCAGGAACAACAGTCATTTCCTTGATACCGCCCATTGCTTTGTTGAGCTTTTCAAGTTCACGAGTGAAGTCAAGAGCTTCTTTCTTAGTCATCTTGTCGAGACCACCATCAGCAACAGTCTGTTCCATTTCTTTGAGACGTTTCAAAGAAACCTTAACTGTTTTGAAGTTGGTGAGCATACCGCCCAACCAGCGCTGATCAACGTAAGGCATACCGGCGCGCTTAGCTTCTTCAACGATAGCTTCGCGAGATGTGCGCTTTGTGCCTACGAAAAGGATAGTACCGCCGTTAGCAGCTAAATCTGTCAAAAACTTAGCGGCGTCATTGAAGCCTTCAACTGTTTTTTCGAGATTGATGATGTGAATCTTGTTGCGGGAACCGAAAATGTACTGTGCCATTTTTGGAGACCAGAAACGTGTCTGATGGCCGAAGTGTGCGCCTGCTTCAAGAAGTTCACGCATGCTCAATGTTGTCATGTTTTTTTTCCTTTAGGGTTTAATTCCAACACCTCTTCTCTCGTCCGAACGGAACCCTAGTAGAGGAGGTGCGCTATTTAAAAATATTCTTGGCTTATGCCAATTGGGGCAGAATTCTATCAGAAACAAGACACTAGAATCGAGGGTTTTACAAAGAATTGTAATTATCGGCACCGAGTCTCATTAATTGACTCTCTTTGGGTTTGGATGAGGTTTTTGAGCCTTTCGTCGTCTGATCTCGGCCTATGCCGTCATAAATATTTACGTGCTCTTAAGAAAATTATGCGCAATTTGCAAACGAATCATTTTTTTCTTTCTTAGGATGGCTAGAATTCAGAAAAATTTGGAATTAAAAATGTCAGTTAAAAAAATCGTTATTAAAACTCCTGAAGAAATTGAAGGAATGAGAGCAGCCTGCAGAGACGCTGCTCTGGTATTGGATTTCATTGAACCTTATGTTAAGGCGGGCGTCACTACCGAAGAGCTCGACGATCTCATGCTCAAATACATGACCGAAGAACTCAAGGATATCTCTGCCTGTCTTGGATATACATCCGGCGGTGAAACTCCTTATCCTAAAGCCACCTGCATCTCTGTCAACCATCAGATTTGCCACGGAATTCCTGACCAAAAGGTTCTTAAAAAAGGCGACATTCTCAACATTGACGTCACCGTTATCAAGAACGGGTTCCATGGCGACACAAGCAGAATGTTCAAAGTAGAACCGGTATCTATCGCTGCATCGCGCCTTTGCGATATCACATTCAATGCGATGTGGAAAGGCATTTTCATGGTTAAGCCGGGTGCTCATTTCGGCGACATCGGCTACGCCATTCAGCAGTACGTTGGACCGACCGGATGCTCAATCGTTAGAGAATTCGGTGGGCACGGCGTAGGTAGAGGTTTCCACGAAGAACCTTTTGTCGCACACATCGGTAAGATGGGAGAAGGTCCTGAAATGAAGCCGGGAATGATTTTTACCATTGAACCAATGATCAACGCCGGCAAACACGCTTTAAAAATTATGCCTAATGGCTGGACCGCCGTAACCAAAGACAGAAGCCTCTCTGCACAATGGGAGCACACGGTTTTGGTTACTGAAACCGGTTATGAAGTCTTAACCCTTTCTCCGGGATGTCCACAGCCTCCAAGCTGGGTGAAGTAATTTCCATGAGCCTCCGAAAACGGAGGCTTTTTTGTACCCGATTTCTTATGTTAGTAAGAATGCTAAATATTGTTGTCAATACAATAAACCTGAGGACAAAAAATGGTAATTACACCTAACATTTGACGCAGAGGCCACGACACATGTTTTACAACATTATTGTTAACGATATAGCTCCGATTTTTGTGATCATGATGTTGGGATACGCAGGTGCAAAAATTCATGCTTTTACACCGGACCAAACTCAGGCTTTAAACAAGGTCGTCCTTGATATTGCTTTGCCCGCGGCTCTTTTTGCCTCTATTACGAAAGCTAACCGGGAATTAATTTTCGGCGACTTGCTTCTCACAATCATTTCATTTGCAGGCCAAGTAGGAATGTTTCTTCTTTGCTTTTATATCTGCAAAAAGTTTTGGAAGCACTCCATCCAGCAAGCTGCGGTATGTGCGCTGATTACCGGTGCTCCGACGGTTGGTTTCCTAGGATTTGCCGTTTTGGATCCGGTCTTCGGCACCTCCACTCAAACAGGCTTAGTCGTAGCCATTGAAGCCATCCTTTCGAATGCTGTGTTGATTCCAATCGGATTCTTTTTAATGAATATGGGACAGCCGGCGGGCGCAAACGGTCAGCAAGCCAACTCAAGTATTAAGGCTATTATCAACTCCCTTAAGCAGCCGGTAGTTTGGGCACCTATGCTCGCCGTCGCTATTGTTCTATGCGGCATTCGTATGCCCGATGCTTTATACCCTTCTTTAGATTTGATAGCAAAAGCTAATTCAGGCGTAGCTGTGTTTGCAGCCGGTTTAGCCCTAGCTACAGTTAAATTCAGCGTAGGGCCTGAAATTATTTGGAATGTTTTCTTCAGAAACTTTTTAAGCCCTTTGGTTGTTTGTCTTGCAGGAGCTTTCTATCATCTTCCTCTCGAAAGCCTCTCTATGATGGTTCTCGCCTGCGCCCTCCCTCCTGCCTTCTCTGGTTTAATCATCAGCAGCAGATACAACATTTACGTCAAAGACGGAGCATCTACTTTGGCAGTCAGTACCTTGGTGTTTGCCTTTTCTGCTCCCTTCTGGCTCTGGATTACGCCTATTGTCGGTAAATGGTTTTAATGCGAAATCCTCTTTTCAGAAAACCAGAAGATTTCTATCGACAAATAACGACTTGATTTATTTCTTTTGCTTTTGCTAAGACTGTTTCAGGTCTTCCGATTCGTCTATTTTTTGTCTGGTTCATTTCACCTTCTTATTTTCTTCTCTGCTCCGGAAGATTCTCGCCTCTGCAAGCGGAAGTACCTATCCTCTAAAACAGGAAGCGGTAAATGTAGAATCAAAAAACAAAGAAAACTTCGGAAGTCAAAAAAATGAACCAACAAGCCGTCACTGACTTTACTAACGAACGACAAATTCTTGCCAAAGAATTCAAAGAACATTCCGATCCTTTTGAGTATCTCCTTAAGCACACCCATGCAGCGGACGAAGCCATCGAGACCATCTGCACGGACAACAATCTTTCTCCCAGAATTGCTGTTGTTGCCGTGGGCGGTTACGGCCGTTGTGAACTGTTTCCATTTTCTGACTTAGACCTTTTATTTCTTCTACCGGAAGACGTCAAAGACTCAGAGCTAAAAGTTATTGAACAAGTCTTAAATGATCTATGGTCACTCGGACTTACGGTTGGGCATTCCGTCCGGACTATCGACGAATGTATATCTCAAGCCGAAGAGGATATCACCGCCCAGACAGCCATGTTGGAATCACGTTTTCTCATGGGCGACGCCAACCTATATAAGAAATACACCGAAAGAATGGAAGTTCAACTGAATTTCGTTGACTTCTTCAGAGCCAAATTCATCGAGCAGCAGCAAAGACATCTGCGCTTCCAGGAAACGACCTATGCACTCGAACCGAATATCAAGGAATCTCCGGGAGGTTTGCGCGATCTTCACATCGTAACGTGGATTCTTAAAGCCGCCTATCTTGATGCCGCTAAAAAGAATAAAGAAATACCGAGTCTGCTCACTAGCTATGAGCAAACAAAAATTCATGAAGACATGAAGACTCTCTTTTGGCTGAGAATTCATGTGCACCTTCTTGTGAACCGTCATGAGGACAGACTGCTTTTTGAAATTCAAGAATCTTTGGCTAAAGAGCTTGGATTCAAAGCGGACGCCGACAGAAGAGCGAGCGAAAAACTGATGCAGCAGTACTACGCCGTGGCTTCATCGATTGAACTATTAAATGACGTCATTCTTCAGGCATTAAAAGAACATTTCGTCTCAGTCACGAAACAGAAAGGAGTCAAAATCGGTAATGGTTTTCTAGTTAAAGGCGATGTTCTTGACACCGAAAATGAAAACTTTTACCAAAACGATCCGGCCATGCTCTTAATGCCTTTTGTTTTGGCTACCGAGCATCGGGAAATCAATAAGTTTTCTACGACTATTCATCGTGCATACGGAAACTTGGACAAGCGTATTCCCGACAACTTTGCTTCGCTTGATGAAGTTAAGTCCAGCTTTCTCAAAATTCTAAAAGCTAAAAAAGGTGTTTACCACTGCTTAAAGGAGATGAACAAACTCGGAATCCTTTCCAAACTGATTCCTCCATTCGGCCGCATTGTGGGTCAGCTCCAGCATGATTTATTCCATGCCTACACCGTTGACCAACATACGATTTTAGCCATTAGCTATTTAAGACGTTTCACGAAAAGCGAGAACGCTCATGAAATGCCGCTTATGACTGAACTGATGATGTCGTTAGAAGACAATTGGCGCCTCGTGGCGGCCCTCCTCTTCCATGATATCGGTAAAGGCCGGGGCGGAGACCATAGCCGCATAGGTTCAGAGGAAGTGAAGGTTTTTGCTAAAAGCTACAACTTAACTCCTGAAGAAACCGACTACATTGAATTTCTGGTTAGAGAGCATTTGACGATGAGCCGAGTCGCACAAAAACAAGACATCTCTGACCCCGAAGTTATTAAGAAATTCGCCGAGAAAGTCGGTTCATTAGACCGCCTCACAGGCCTCTACTTGATTACCGTTGCCGATATCCGTGCAACAGGTCCGAAAGTCTGGAACAGCTGGAAAGCCAAATTGTTAGAAGAACTGTTCTACGCCACGGCTAATTTCCTGCAAGGAAAATCCTTATCTAAGACCATGTTGGTCAATAACCGCCGTGAAGATGTCCTTAAAGCCGGAAACTTTAGCGACGAAGAAAAAGAAAAGCTTGAGCAATTCTGGGAGGACTTCGACGTTGGCTATTTCATGCGCCATTCCGTCGACAACATTCTTTGGCAGTCGAAAGAATTGTTGGATCACATGGACAGAAAGAGTTCCTATGTAATTTACAGACCGGTCAAAGGCCTTCCGAATGCCTATGAGGTTGTCGTTTTGACGGAAGACCGGAACGAGCTGTTTGCCCGCATCGTTTCCACTTTCCAGAGCTACCGCCTTTCAATTCTAGAAGCGAGAATTTATACCGGTAAGACCGGTCGAGTCTTAGACCATTTCGTGGTCATTGACAATAACCTAAACTCTTCAAGCGAGGAAAAATTTGAAGAGCTGAAAGCCGATTTAATTAATAGGCTTGATAATCAGCTGCCGCTCCAGCCACCGATAAAAGGACGTCTGTCCAGACATTCTAAGAACTTCCCGATTACGCCTGAGGTTCAGCTTAGGGCGGACGCTGGCGGAAGCCACTATTTGCTATCGGTTGCAGCCACAGACAGACTGGGCATTCTTGCCACAATCGCCCGCGTCTTTATCGAGTTTAAGATCAACCTCATCACCGCAAGAATTGCTACATTAGGAGAGAGAATCGAAGACGTTTTCGTTATCGAAAATCCTCGGCTTGCGGATCCTCAGTTTGCCGCAGAATTTGAAACGGCCTTGCTAAAAATCTTAGAACTGAGGCCGTCTTAAGACACGGTACTTCTTGGGAACCATTAGAAAGCGCAAAAGGTCCTGTGGCCTCTTCCGGAGAGGCCTATTTTTACAGAGTTAAAAGCTTTCAAAAGCCTTTAGTGCTATCTTGAGACTCTTCTTAGTCGCCTCTTCACTTACATCTGAAAAGGCCTTAATGTCAATTTTGGAGGACGAAAGCCCGATTCCGGCAGCGGGATTGACGATTTGGCAGACAGCAGCGTAATTCAGTCCTAACTCTTTGGCCAAACATGCTTCCGGCATCAAAGTCATACCGACATAATGAGCCCCGTCCTGAGCAAGTTTCTTGATTTCCGCTGCAGTTTCAAGTCTTGGGCCTTGTCGAACGGCATACGTTCCGCCGTCAATAACCGGAATCAAGAGGTCATCTGCCGCATCTAGAAGTTTTTCCCGAAGCTTTTCACTGAAAGGTTCGGTGAAATCGATAAAAGTAATGGTCTCTGAGTCCCCTTTGTTATAAGAGGTTTCTCTACCCCAGGTATAGTCGATGATTTGATCCGGAACGGCAATCGAACCTGGCTTGTCCTCTTCCACAATCCCTCCAACCGAACAAAGGGCAACCACCGCTTTTGGTGCTAATTGTGCGATCGCCCACATATTTGCACGGTAATTAATTAGATGCGGAGGCTTCCGGCAGACTCGGCCATGTCTGGGAAGGAAAATAATTTCTTTATCTTCTACTTCAGCAAACTCAAAAGGAGCCGAAGGCTCACCCCACGGAGTAGGAATAGTTTCAGTTCGAGTTATCTTCAACTCTCCCTGAGAAAGCTTTACGCTTCCCTCAATAATCACAAACCTCTCCATTATTCTTCTTTTCCTTGGACCAACATAGTCATAAACTGCTCTTCGCTAATAATCGGAATAGATAAAGCCTGTGCTTTGGCAAGTTTGCTTCCGGCGGCTTCCCCGGCAAGAACATAACTTGTTTTTTTAGAAACGGAGCCGCTGACTTTTCCCCCGGCTTTACGGATCATATCGCTTGCTTCATCTCTGGAAAGGGTCGGCAATGTGCCGGTCAACACAAATGTCATGCCGGCAAATACCAATTCAGAAGCATCAACTTCTCCCTTTTCTTCCCAATGAACGCCAAGATCCTGAAGTTCTTGGATAACCTGCAGGTTTTTGGGCTCTGCAAAGAAGTGGAGAATCTTCTCAGCGGTGGACATTCCGACATCGTCAACTTCTAAAAGCTGTTCCAATCCGGCGTCTTCACAAGCTTTTAACGTTCTAAAGTGATTGGCTAAAGTTCTAGCAGTGGATTCGCCGACATCAGGAATACTGATGGCATATAAAAATTTTTCCAAGGTAGTGCTCTTAGACTTCTCAATGGAAGCTAAAAGATTATCAGCTGACTTACCTCCCATCCTCTCTAAAGAGACAAGTTGTTCTTTAGTTAAACGGTAAATATCCGAAATATTTTTTACCCAGCCTTTCTCAACTAATTGTTCGGCTAGTTTTTCTCCAATCCCGTCAATACCCATGGCTTTACGAGAGACAAAGTGAAGAATTGACTGTACACGTTGAGCTTGGCAAAACAAACCTCCCGTGCACTTTCTATCCTTTTCTCCTTCTTCTTTATAGGCATGAGAGCCGCAGACGGGACAGAACTCAGGCATAACGAAGTCGCGAGCATTATTCGGACGAAGTTCTTTAATGACTCTGACGATTTCCGGAATAACATCTCCGGCACGCCTTACAACGACCGTATCCCCAATCTTCACGCCCATGTTTTGAAGGAACTCTTCATTGTGTAGAGAAGCGTTGCTGATAGTCGTTCCTCCGACAAATACCGGTTTTAAACGGGCAACCGGCGTTAGCTTGCCGGTTCTGCCGACTTGAATGGTGATGTCTTGAACCACAGTTTGAACTTCTTGAGGAGGATACTTATGTGCGCAGGCCCAGCGAGGTTCACGAGATACGAAACCCAAAGATCTTTGCAAAGCAAAGCTGTTGACTTTGTAAACCACTCCGTCAATATCAAAGGGCAAATCATCTCTGATTTTTTCTACTCTGACATGGAAGTTCTGAAGCTCTTCCGGCCCATATGCCAAGACTCTTGTATCAGCAACCGGAAATCCTTTGGATTTTAAGTAGTCCAAAATTTCTGATTGTTTATCGGCCACAGTTTCAGAAACCTCTCCATAGCCGTAGGCATAGAAGGATAAATTCCTCTTAGCGGTAACGGAGGGATCAAGCTGTCTTAAGCAGCCTGCCGCAGCATTACGCGGATTAGCAAAAAGCTTTTGCCCTTCTGCCTTCTGCTCTTCGTTAATTCTCTTAAATTCTGACTTATGCAGAATAACTTCGCCTCGGACCTCAAAGATGTCCGGAAAATCTTCAACTTTCAGAGGAAGAGTTTTGATAGTTCGAACATTTGCCGTGACATCTTCCCCTTCGTAACCGTCGCCGCGGGTGGTTGCTTGAACCAAAATGCCTTTTTCATAACGAATATTGACAGCCAATCCGTCAAATTTAAGCTCGCAGTCGTATTCAACAGGAGGATCTTGCGGCGTCAATTCGAGCTCTCTTCTTACCCGTGCGTCAAAATCGTAAGCCCCCTGAGCCGTGTAATCAGTTTCTGTATGAATGGAAAGCAGAGGAATCTTATGCTTGACCTTAACCGCTTCGGTTCTTACGGCAGCCCCGACTCTTTCCGTCGGCGAAAACAATGTCTTGAATTGAGGATATTGCTGTTCAAGACGTACTAATTCCTGAAAGAGAGAATCATAAAGTTCATCAGAAATAGTGGGGTTGTTATCGACGTAATAAGCTTGGTTATGCTTATTAATTTCATCAGCGAGCTGCTCCATACGCTTCTGAATTTCTAAATCTTTTGCTGAGTCTTTTTTGGCACTCATATTCATCCCCAAAAATCTATCTGCCTAACAAAAGAAGCCTTCAACTTCGAATGAGTGAGGCTTCTTCTAGGTTTTAAGTCTTTTCCAATAATCCGCTACGCGAGTAATTTATGCGCAGTCGGACTTCCCGGTTCAAGGCCGTTGTCTCTCATTTGTTGGTAGAAATTATCAATCTCTTTTTTAACCGTGGTAAGAATCTGGCCGTTTATTGGGTAACCTTGATTGTCCACGATTTCTGCCTCAAAGGGAGCGGCAAAAGCATTTGCTGCAATCATCAAAGAACGAAGCGGCTGAGATTCCGGTGTCATCAAAGCAACGAATAAAGAAATAACGATAAAGTTAGGAGAAACCCAAGCCGCTGCAATCGCGCCTTTTCTATTGTGACTTCTCTTTCCGTCAGCTGTCTGCACTAACTCCCCAACTTTTTCATACAGTTTGGAATTAATACGTTTCATTCCCAGATCACTGGCAACCTTTTCAAACTCATCCAAGGTGACTTCATTGCGGGAGCGTAAAGTAACGGAAATCTGCGCCCCAAATTGCTGAAGCAAATGGGTAAGGTTTCTTGATTTATTAGAAATCAATGACTGCTCTACTTCATCGCTGCTGCCGTCAAACATCATTTCCAAACGCTGTTTAATTTGCAGGACGGAGGAAATAGAAACTTCACTTACTACGCCTCTGGAGGAAGCTAGCTGAACGAAGATGATGATGGATGAATAAAGGCCGATAGCTTCAGGGACATACCAGCTCTTGGTGTAAGAATCGTACCCGTAAACCCAATAATTTCCTTTCGGCTGAAGGTTTTTCAGCGGAAGAAGCTCATTTAAAAGCGCACTGCCGGTAACCGGGTTCTTAAACTGAATTTTGAAAGAAACCTCAAGCATCGGATTATGAGAAGGGCAACCGTTTTTTTCGACTTCTTCAAATCTTAAGACCTCATCAAACGGAAGGTTGTTTTGCTGAAAATCCAACGCTGAGCCGGAAGTGTCAACCCGAGCCGCTGCCTGGGCTTGCATTTGTTGCTTTTTCGTTTCTTCGATAGCTTTTGCTGTCTCGTCAAAAGAATAGTCTTTAGAGACTTTTTCCGGTGTCGATTTCGCTGTAGGTTTAGCAGGGACAGCGGGGGCAGATGCTCCGGTGGTCTGCACCGGAGCCAGAGGCTCCTTACCAGTGTCTTGTTCGGGTCTCTGAGAAGAGGAAGATTTCACCGATTCCGTAGACTGGCGTGCCGGTTGAGTTTCCTTTTCTTTCTCGGAGCGTAAGAAAGGCTCTTTCTTGTTTCCCGCCAGAGGTGAATTATCCTGCTTAATTTTTTTCGGGGCTTCTTTAATTTTCAACCAATACCAGATGCCACCACCCGCGCAGCAGATCAGCAAAATAGCGGTCAATGTCATCCCAAGAACAAAGCTCATCCGATTTCCCTTCTTTTTAAATCTTATGCATTATTGGATCGGATATTTTATTGTTTAAAGGAGCTGTTGTGGCAATGAATTTCAAAATTAACTAGATAAATTTTTCTAATTTCCGGAAATTTGTCCCTATCCCGCTGAAAATACAGACTTTCCCGCAGGGAATCTCTGACTGACGGGTTGGCCGGAAATGAGCATATACAAGATTTCCAGTCCACCGAAAAGTCTCAGAAAGTCTCGATTGAAACGGCAAATGATTTTGAGGCCTGCTATCAAGAATCCATGCTCAATTAACCTCCGTCTTCCAACTTCTTACTCATTTTTCCCTGTCTTTTGGGCACTAATAGAAAATTCGCTTAGACTTAAAGGTTTAATAGTTTGTCGCTTGCAGCCTCTCTATTTGAAAGGCCCGAGCTGTTTATAGGAGTGTTCCTTTAATGCCTACTCAGCCTAGTAAAACACTAGAAACTTTTGAAAACCCTCAACCGAACAGAGATTACCTCATTCATATTGAGATTCCTGAATTTACTTCTCTCTGTCCTTTGACAGGGCAGCCTGATTTTGCAACGCTTTTTCTTGACTACATTCCTGATAAGAAAAACGTTGAATTGAAAGCCCTCAAGCTTTACATCTGGAGCTTCCGCGAAGAAGGCGCCTTCCATGAGGCCATTACCAACAAGATTCTTGATGATCTAGTTGAAGCTCTTCAGCCCCGCTACATGAGACTGAAAGCCAAATGGTGGGTCAGAGGCGGGATCTATACCACGGTTGTTGCTGAACACCGCAAACCCGGATGGGCACCGCAACCGATGGTAGAGCTTCCTGAATTTGAAACAAACGACCCGACAAGAGGTTAATCAATTTCTCAATCCCAAGGAACTTCCATGAATCCAGATTTAGCGCTGACCAGACCTTACCCTTTTACACGATTAAAAAAATTATTGGAAGGATCTCAGCCCCCTGCCGGCAAAAAACATATTTCTCTGTCAATCGGAGAACCGAAACATCCGGCTCCTTCATCTGTATTAAATGAGCTTTACCACAACTTCCAACTATTTGAAAAATATCCTTCCACCAATGGAATGCCTGAACTGCGGGAGGCAATTGCCAATTGGAACTTGAGACGGCATGGAGTAAAACTTAATCCGGCCACTCAAATTCTGCCGGTCAACGGATCCCGAGAAGCCCTATTTTCTTTTACTCAAGCAGCCGTAGACTCCTCCAAGAACCCAACGGTTTTAATGCCGTGCCCCTTCTATCAAATCTATGAGGGAGCGGCCATTATGGCAGGAGCTAAACCCGTTTATATCCCGACAACTGCCGAAAACGACTTTGTGATGGACTTAGAGTCCTCTGCCACCGAAGAAGAACTCGAAAGCGCCCAACTGGTTTTTGTGTGCTCTCCCAGCAACCCTACAGGAAAGGTTCTCGGCCTGTCTCATTGGAAAAAATTATTTGAATTGGCCGATAAATACAACTTCATTATCGCCAGTGATGAATGTTATTCGGAAATTTATTTCGACGAAGCCAACCCTCCGCTCGGAGCTTTGCAAGCTGCGAAGATTCTTGGCCGAGATGATTTTGACAAGCTAGTGGTTTTTTCAAGTTTGTCCAAACGTTCAAACATTCCCGGCATGAGAACGGGATTCGTGGCGGGGGATGCAAAGCTCTTGAAGCCATATCTTCTGTACCGAACCTATCATGGCTGCGCCATGAGCGGTCCTTTGCAAAAAGCAAGCATCATTGCTTGGAATGATGAAGAACACGTTAAAGAGAACCGACGTCTTTACCGCGAAAAATTTGAAACCGGTCTGCCCCTTGTGCAGCAGACCCTTGAAGTAGAAATGCCGGATGCCTCATTTTATCTTTGGGCAAAGACCCCAATAGATGATAAAGTTTTTACTAGGAGGCTCTACGAGGAAGCAGGCATCACGGTTCTTCCTGGAAGTTTTTTAGGAAGAGAACTGGCAAACGGCATCAATCCGGGCTCCGGATACGTGCGCATTGCACTCGTAGCGACAACTGAAGAAGTGAAAGAAGCGACGCAACGAATCGCTGAATTTAAGATATAGGAGTAAAAATGCAATATATAAAAGACATTATCGAACGCGCTTTTGACCTCAAGCCGGAACATTTAGGACCCGAAGTACATAACGCTGTAGATGAAGTTCTCCAGTCTTTGAATAACGGGAAATTAAGAGTCGCCGAAAAGATTGACGGCAAGTGGGAAGTCAATCAATGGATCAAAAAGGCTATTCTTCTTGAATTCAGAATGAATCCAAGCCGTGTTTCCAGAGCCGGTGAATTTGTTTATTTCGACAAAGTTCCTCTTAAATTTACTCTTTACAACGAAAGAATGTTCAAGGAAGGCGGCTTCCGCGTTGTTCCCGGAGCTATCGCCCGCGAAGGCAGCTACATTGCTCCGGGCGCTGTTTTGATGCCGTCTTATGTCAACATCGGTGCCTACGTCGGTGAAAACACAATGGTCGACACTTGGGCAACCGTAGGATCCTGTGCACAAATCGGCAAAAACTGCCATCTCTCCGGCGGTGTCGGTATCGGCGGCGTCTTGGAACCTCTCCAGGCAAACCCAACCATTATTGAAGATAACTGCTTCATCGGTGCCCGCAGTGAAATTGTCGAAGGCGTTATCGTTGAAGAAAACTCCGTCATCTCTATGGGCGTCTTTATCGGCCAAAGCACCAAGATCTATGACAGAACTACAGGCGAAATTTTCAGAGGACGCGTTCCTGCCGGTTCCGTTGTCGTCCCGGGAAGCCTCCCGAGCAAGGACGGCAAATATAACCTGAACTGTGCTGTCATCGTTAAGCGTGTCGATGCCCAAACAAGAGCCAAGACCAGCATTAACGATCTTTTAAGAGACTAAGCATGACTGCCGCCTCCGACAACTTAACCCTTCGGCTTTTGAAAGAAGTCCTCTCTTGTCCCTCCGTCACACCGGAGGATAAAGGATGCCAGAACTTAATCAGCGGTTTCCTCAGTGACGCAGGGTTCGAATCAGAAACTATTCGCCGTGGAAAAACAGACAATCTTTACTGTTGGTATGGATCTGCCGGGCCATTGTTTTTATTTGCCGGTCACACTGACGTTGTACCTCCCGGTTTAGGCTGGGATACTGACCCATTTGTTCCGACCGAAGTTGACGGGAACTTGATTGCCCGAGGCGCGCTGGACATGAAAACCTCTGACGTTTGCTTTGCAGCTGCTGCAAAGCAATTCGTCCAAAACTTTCCAAACTTTAAAGGCCGTATCGCCCTTCTTCTCACGAGTGATGAAGAAGGGGACGGCAAAGACGGAACGGCTTTTGCCATCGAGGAACTGAAGAAGAAAGGAATTCATCCGGACTTTTGTATCGTCGGCGAACCGACTTGTTCAAAAGAATTAGGAGACACCATTAAGAACGGCCGCAGAGGCTCCTGCAACTGCCGCGTTACCATTTACGGGGAACAAGGTCACGTCGCCTATCCGTTAAAGGTTGAAAACCCAATTCATACAACCTCCAAAATTATCAGCAAGCTTGCCCAAACTAAATGGGATCAAGGCTGTGAAGGCTTTCCCTCCACTTCCTTCCAGGTAAGCAATATTAATGCAGGAACGGGAGCCGTCAACGTCGTCCCGGGATCCTGCAGCTTTGTTTTTAATTTACGTTATAACCCGGCAACCTCCGGCCAAGAAATCGAAAATAAAGCTAACGGCATTATTAAAGAATTTGCAGAAAACGCCGATATTTCTTGGGAACACAGCGCTTTTCCCTTCAAAACGGAAGGACAGAAATTAACCGGCTGCTTAGAAAATGCCATCTCTAAAGTTCAAGGCATCCATCCAACGCTTTCGACTTCCGGAGGAACCAGTGACGCGCGTTTCATCAGTCGATGGTGTTCGGAAGTCGTTGAATTCGGTCCTGTCAACAATCTCATCCATAAAGCGAACGAATCCATTCCTTTGAAGGATATTCCGAAGCTGACAGAAATTTATTACCAAACACTTGTCAATCTTTTTTCGGTGATTGCAAAATGAATTTAGAAAACACTGCTCCTCTAAGAACAATTAGAGATTTTGTCAGGTACGCCGCCACTCAATTGTCCAAAGCAAACATTTCTTATGCGCACGGATATGACAATCCCTACGACGAAGCGGGATTTTTAGTGCTCCGTTCTTTGGGAATCGAACTGGAATATGAAAATAAGTTTTTAGACGCAGCGTTAACTCAAGACGAAAGGCAATTCATTCTCAACCAGATTTCCCGCAGATGCAATGAACTGGTGCCGACCGCTTACCTAACTAAAGAATGGTGGCTGACCGGCCATCGTTTTTTCGTAGATGATCGCGTCCTAATTCCCAGAAGCTTTATTGCCGAATTAATTGAAGAAGAATTTCAGCCGTGGGTAAAGGACCCCGAAGAAATTACTTCCGTATTAGATATGTGCACCGGCTCAGGATGTCTTGCCATTCTCGCCTCAGAATGCTTTCCGAATGCGGAAGTAGATGCGGTTGATATCAGCGAAGGCGCTTTGGAAGTTGCCGAAAAAAATATCGCCGACTACGGTTTAGAAGGTATTGTAAGACCTATTCAATCGGATTTATTTAACAACTTAGCCGGCAAAAAGTACGACGTTATCATCACAAATCCTCCATATGTCACCACAGAAGCCATGGAGCATTTGCCCGGAGAATACCGACACGAACCTGAACTGGCTTTAGTTGCCGGCGAAGACGGAATGGATTTAATTAAAACTATCCTTGAGCAGGCTAAAGAACATTTAAATGACGGCGGCTTAATGTTCGTAGAACTTGGTGACGGCAAAGAGGCCTTTGAGAATAGATGGCCCGAATTAAATGTTGTATGGCTTCCTACCAGCGGAGGCGATGATCAGGTATTCATGATCAGAAAGGAAGATCTTCCGTAATGCTTAGACTCCAAAACGTATCTGTCGCCCGCGGAACAAGAATTCTTTATTCCGGTGCAACACTCATCAGCAGTCCCGGGGAAAGAATCGGATTAGTGGGACCTAACGGTTCAGGCAAGTCAACATTATTTGCCGCCATTCTCGGAGAAATCGGCACAGAAGCCGGTGACATCACAACTCCGGAATACAACCGCATTTCGCACGTTGCTCAGAGAATTGAAAACCCTGAGCAGCAAGCCATGCATTACGTCCTTGAAGGACATAAGCCTCTTATCGAAGCTAAGAGTGCTTTAGCCAAGGCTGAACAGTCTCATGATGATTTAGCTTACGCCTCGGCTCTAGCCGCTTACACTGAAATCAATGAAGGAGCAGTGGTTGCCAGAGCAAAAGAAATTCTTCACGGTCTGGGATTCAAGGACGAAGACTCCGAAAGAAGGGTCTCCGAGTTCTCAGGGGGTTGGAGAAACAGACTTTCTCTGGCCCGTGCTCTGCTTACACCGGCCGAATTAATGCTGCTTGACGAACCGACCAACCACTTGGATATCGACTCTGTCATTTGGCTGGAAAGTTGGTTGAAGGCTCAGCAAACCACTATTGTCGTCATTTCCCATGACAGAGAATTCTTAGATCGGATTTCCCAAACTATTTGGTCTATTGAAGACGGCACCATTCATCGTTATTCGGGAAACTTTTCCGATTACGAGCGAATCAGAGCTGAAAAGATCAAACAGCAGGCAGCGGCTGCCAAAGCTTACGAAAAAACCGCAAGTCATTTGCAAAAGTTTATCGACCGTTTCCGCTATAAAGCTACCAAGGCAAAGCAGGCTCAATCCCGTATCAAGATGCTGGAAAAGCTTCAAGCCATTGAGCCGATAAAAGGAAGCAATGAATGGCGCTTTAATTTTGCTGAGCCAGAGAAGATGCCTCAGCATCTCATCTTTGCACAGGAGCTAAACTGCGGCTATGACGGCAAGCCAATTCTGACTAATGTCAAAGTTAAGGTTGAACCGCAAGACCGAATCGGCGTTTTAGGCGTCAATGGGGCCGGTAAATCTACATTAATTAAAACGCTTATTGGAGAGCTTGCGGCGATATCCGGAGAAATTCGCTACGGCACAGGCTTAAATATCGGGTACTTTGCCCAACATCAGCTCGATCAGCTCAGAGAAGACGAATCTCCTTTACAGCATCTCACTCGCATCGCACCGAATGTCAGAGAACAAGAACTGCGAAACTACCTCGGCGGATTTAAATTCAGTAATGAGATGGCCTGCAGCCCTGTCGGCCCGATGTCCGGAGGAGAAAAAGCCCGTCTTTGTCTTGCCTTGATAGCTTGGACTAAACCGAATCTTTTAGTCCTTGACGAACCGACCAACCATTTAGATATGGAAACGCGCGATGCGCTCACCGTAGCCCTTTCCTCTTTCGAAGGTGCGGTCTTATTGGTATCTCACGATCGTCACCTTTTGAAAGCTGTATGTGACGATTTGTGGATTGTTCATAAAGGCCAGGTCAGCGAATTCTTAGGGGATTTGGAAGATTACGCACGTATTGTTCTTGAAGACAAAAAGGACAAAGTAAAAGAATCCGTCTCCGAAGAAAAAGAAGCTCCTACGGTTAATAAAAAGGAGAAGCGAAAATTAGAGGCAGAAGAAAGAGCACGCCTTTCTGCTTTAAGAGCTCCTCTGCAAAAGCAGCTTAAACAGGTTGAAAGCGCTCTCGATAAAAAATCAAAGAAGTTAAAAGAACTTAACGCTCAGTTAGCAGAGGAAGATTTTTATCAAAAAGATTCTGCGCTTGTCAGCAAAACCATCAAGGAGCAAGGAGAGCTTGCCTCCGAGGTGGAAGAACTTGAACTTCAGTGGCTGGATTTATCCGAGCAAATCGAAAGCATCGTTTAAGCCAAAACTGTCAGTTAACCTTCCGATCGTTCTTCACGCCTAACGGGACGATCGGAACGCCTTCTTCAATCAATTCGACCACTTCTTCCGTTTTCGCAGTCCCCTTAATGGAGCGGTCGGGACTGTCACCGTAATGGATAGCTCTCGCTTCGGCGGCAAACTTTTCTCCGACATCCTCCGCCGAATCAATTTGTTTGGCAACTTCTTTAATCAAGCTTTCTAAACGTTCTTGAGCTTCTTTTTCGCCGGCGGAGACGGAAGTGCTACGGCTACGCGCAACATGCGGGGCCGAAAGAACTCTTTCTACCTCCCTGCTCTCACAAAAAGGACAAAGGAAAAGACCGGCGTCCCGCTGCTTTTCGAACTCCTTAACGCTTGGAATCATCGCTTCAAACAGATGCCCATTTTTGCATTTGAAGTTAAATACTTTTAAAGCCAATCCAAATTCCTTTTTATTAATCCGCTTGTTATGTTAACCAGGAAAAGCGGCATATTCAAATTTAAGACTTGTCGTCTGACGGCTCTTAGGGAAACTTTCACAATTTCAGAGACCACAATGGCTGATCCGGACGGCTTCTTTGCTCAGCCATCACAGAATAAACTTTTGTTATCTTTTCATAGAAGACCAAAAAGAGGCGAACACGTGCTCCATTTTGCGCTGCGCCGACATTTTCTAGTTTTCCTCTTCTGCCAATATTCTCTTTGCTCTGTCGAACAAAGAAATTCCTGAATAGTTTTTGCAAAAATTTACAGTTAGAGAAAGTCTTTAGGCTTGAGTTTGTATGAGTTTTTGTTATCGGAAAACATTCAAAGAATCTTTAATAAACAAAGACATCTACACCTTCCTTACTTAATCACAATATAAAAAGGAACTTAACTTATGTCGTATTTTTGCAACGATCGCAAAATATGCAAAAATTTTTTGAAGGCCTAATTTGACAAGCAAAAATTCTGCCTGTATAGTTCTGTTTCTCTCAGCGCGGGAGTAGCTCAGTTGGTAGAGCGCAACCTTGCCAAGGTTGAGGTCGCGAGTTCGAGACTCGTCTCCCGCTCCATTCTTCCATCTTCTTTTCCTGATTGCATCATCACAAAAACTTCAGTTCGTCATCGAACTTTTCAGGATTAGCTTTTGGACTCTATACCTTTCGTTAATTCTTTGAGTCAACACTTAAGATTGCCAAATTGCCTCCTTGGCTTCCGTGCATCATCCGAATGCCTTTGGTAATTTTTTCATTTCCGATTCCAAACGTTACCACCTGTAAAGAATCGGAAATTAATGAGTACAAATGAGATTAATTCTCAATATTTAATAATTTTTTAAGTAGTCATGCCTAGACTCTCCTTTCTAAATTCCGCTTGGTATCGCACAGATGTTTGAATATGAATTAAAGAGGTTAAACCTCAGCGAGAAAAGAGAGCAGCAGGTCAAACTTCCCTATATTGCTAAGGATGTTGAGACTATTCGCATCATGACCGAGATTTTCTGTCATGCTCACCATGACACTAAAGAAGGAATGTGTCCGGAATGCGAAGACTTTTATCTCTACGCCGTTAAGAGACTTGCTTGCTGCCCTTTCGGAGAGAAAAAACCGGTCTGCGGAAGCTGCAAAATTCACTGTTTCGGCAAAGGGTACAAAGAAAAAGCAAAAGAAATCATGGCTTTCTCCGGACCAAGATTAATTCTGAAACACCCTTACCTATCTTTCCGCCATTTAGTCGCATTGTTTAGGACGGCTCCGGATAAACCAACGGCCGCGAAACCGCGGCCGACTGTTGCTAAAAAAGAGAAATAGACAGATACGCTGAAATCTTTATGATTCGGCGTACGAGCCTCGATATAACTCTCTTTACATCTTGGCGTCTTTCATTACTGTTTCGCCAGCCAATTTGCCGTTCACCAGACAGTCCATAACTGCATTAGCACCAATACGAACGGCACCATGAATACCTCCGGTACATTCTCCCGCAGCATAAAGTCCCGGAATCGGCTGATCGTTAACCACGGACAAAACGCGTGTGGATGTGTCGGTAGCAATACCTCCCATGGTGTGATGAATCTTCGGACTCATCTCAGAGACATAATAAGGAGCGTGGGTAAGAGGCTTCAATCCTTTATCTAATTTGCGGTTGAATTCCGCATCTTTCCCGGCTTTAATCGATTTGTTAAAGTCAGCAAAAGTTTGTTTTAAGACTTCCGGATTCATTCCATAGGCTTTGGCCAAGGCATCTAAATCCGCATATTCTTTGACTGCGCCGTTCTTTTTCAAAATTTCCATTGCGCCCGGACGGACTTTCTTGAAGGATTCGACACCTTCTGCATCTGTTACGGAAATTGTTCTCCCTTTAGCATCCAATACCTTAAAGATAGCGTCGGTTGCTGTTTTACGATCGCCGAATTCATCAGTAAATCTCTTGCCAGTATTGGTATTGATCCACAAACCATACAGAGAACCGCCCACGCTCGCGAAATGAGATCCCATGCCCATTCCTTCTTCATCCGGCGAGGTATTCGGCAAGAATTGAATCCAATCGGCCTGAATAATATTTGCGCCTATACGGCTTGCTT
>UQNA01000003.1 GCA_900542195.1 uncultured Sutterella sp.
GTGGGGATACCTCCTTTTGATTGGTGTGACCTGCTTTTGTTAATGTGTTAATAGTATCAAAAAAATAACTGAAACATTATACATCCTCATTGAGAATAAATCTAGGACTTTTTGTAAAAATTTAAGAAAATCCTTTGTGATAATTTTCAATTAAGGATTAATTTAAGAGATAACCCTTACAACATTAGTCTTATTCTTCATCCGTTTTCCTTAACTTAAACTGAACTTGGTATTTCGATTCCCCACCAGTATCGAGTATCAACCCTATACCTACAGAGGCTGATTTATTTGTGAAAGATAGACGTTCGCTGATCATCGCGCCTCACAAGGAGAAACTAATGTTAAAAGAGACACGATTGACAAAAATTGGGCTTGGCATTGCAGCGACAATGACAGCATTTTGTGTCTATGCTGCTAACGGCCAGCCGCTTCCGGCTCCGAAAGTTGACGCATTGACTCAGAAGGTCTGGGATAATCCTGACGTGACCGAGCAATCAAAAGGCATCCGGACATTGCAAGACTACATTGTCCAAGAAAAGGAAATGTGGGATTACATATTCGAGAATCACCCGATCTTTGCTACTTACGGCAAAGACGGACGTGTTATCGGTACTCCGGTTATTTCTTCCCGTGGTTCTGAGTATTTGGGAGAAGGCAACGCTCAGAAATATTCCGCTCACCAGCCGGGCAAACGCCCAATGGCATCTCAGTATCGCTTAGGTCAACGCTCAATTCTTGACTTTCCGAATAAATTCGTAGGCCCTGAAAAGTGCGGTGAATGCCACGCTATTCAGTACGAACAATGGAAACGTTCCCGTCATGCTAAGACCGTTAGATTCCCGGGAGAACATCCTGAAGTGGATAACGATCTGAAGAAGAAGCTGTACGGAACGGAAGCTTCTATTCTTCCTGACGGTATTACAGCAGACGTTATCTACGCTACCATCGGTACACCGCGTACTAAATACGGTTTTATCGACGGATGGCTCGTTCGTGGTTCCTATCACGTTCGTGACGGTCTTCTGAAAGACGGTACAGGCAGTATCGTTGCCGGCGGTAACCAGATGTCCCGCGGCTGGGCTGAATGGCTTACACCTGCAAAGGCAAAAGAAATTCAGAAACTGATTCCTGACTTCCCAACAGAACTCAACCAGTTCGGTCCCTCAGCTTCTCATCAGTGGGGTATGACTTCCTACGGTTCTACCTATGAAGGCAAACTTCTTGTTCAGGCGGCTTCTTCTTACTGTGAAGTCTGCCACGCATTCAAGTTTGACTTTAAGGATAAGAGAGAATTCTTTGCCGCTTTGGGTAATCCGAAAGAGCTCCAGAAACACACAATTTCTCGCGGTATCGCTTGTGAAGAGTGCCACGGTGAAGGCGGCCACTTGATTGGCAACACCAACAACATGAGCACTAACTGCGACCGCTGCCATCAGCGCTTGAACTTCATCGAAGACGAAGTCGATCGTCCTGACGCTAAGGGTAAATTGGAAAAAGCTTTCAATGCTAAGACAAAATCTTCCTGCCCGTCTTGCGGTACAGAAGGCGCACAGCTCTTCATGTCTAAGCACTATGAAAAGGGTATGCGCTGCGTAACTTGCCACGATCCTCATGAAGTGACAAGTAACGACTGGACATCCGGTACTACCCGTCCGGCTATCCGTCAGACTTGCCAAGACTGCCATAAGGTTCAGGCAGAAATGGCCTCCAAGGCTGATACACACAGCAAGGTTGATTGCATTGCATGTCATATGCCGTTCACAATGAGCTGCGAAAACTTCACAGCTATTCAGCGTCCGGATATGGCCGGTTTCGACGCTGTTCGCCGTTCTCACCTCTTCAAGATCATGGTCGACCCAGAGAAGAAGATGATGAATCCGGGTCCGGGACAAACCCGTGATGCAAGTTCTAAGGGCTGGCGTATTGCTCGTGACGAAGAAGGCCACGGTTACGTTGACTTAATGTGGAGCTGCGCAAGAACTTCTATCGCCGATTTCACAGTTACAGAAGGAAAAGGCTGCCATAGTCCATTCCAGTCCGAACTGGATCAAGGTCTCATTTACCAAGACCAGAAGGAAATCTACGGTGAAGTTATGAAGTGGCAGAACCCAATTAAGGAAAGCCATCAGAAGAACGTTGATGCCATGACACGTATTAACAAGTTGCTTGAAGTCACTAAGCTGACTCCGGAACAAAGAACAGAAGCTATGCTTCTCATTGACAAGGCCGGAGAAATCATTAAGCAAGTTGAAGAAGACGGTTCTTGGGGTGTCCATGCCTTCAACTACACAAAACAGCGTGTTGAAACAGCTGAGGCATATCTCACCAAAGCTCAGTCAATCATTGACAAGGGCGGTTACAAGGCCATCAAAGCTGAAAATACAGTGACAAAGTAATTTAAAACCCAGTGTCACATTTACTTCGGACCTTCGGGTCCGAAGTGAAAACGGGACAAAAAATGATAAACAAGTTATTCAAAATAGTTGCAGTTTCTTTTCTTTGCCTTTATTCGCAAATCAATTTTGCGGGCGGAGGTGGAGAGCCGGTGGAGGCGCCGGTTTACGATGAACTTCTGAATCAAATCTCAATGCGTGAAGCAGAGATGCTTTGGGAGTCAGGAGTCCCTTTCTTTGATGTTAATACGCTGGAGATTTGGACCCAGGGATACATTCCCGGTGCTAAATTCTTTAACGTACGAAACTGGAAAGATCTTCTCCCGAAAGACAAAGATAAAACCATCGTGTTTTATTGCGTCAACAGACTCTGCACTGCAAGTGAGATGGCAGCAAGAGAAGTGATGAAGCTGGGCTATACCGACGTTCGTCAGATGCCTGACGGAATTGAAGGTTGGAAGCTTTCAGGTCGCAAGATTGAAAGACCGTAACTTGATAAACCCCATTTCTAATCCCCCACCAAAAATCATTTGAAAGAAACACTATGTCAATTTTCACCAAATCTATTTTGTCTGCTGCTTTAGCCGTCGCATTTGTCGGAACAGCCGTTTCACAAGAGCTTTCCCAGGATGCAAAAGAGTCCTATAGCCTTGGTGCTTCATTAGGTAACTACCTTTCTTCCCAGGCTTATAAACAGTCTGAATTGGGTGTTCCTGTCAACATGGACCAGGTAATGGAAGGTCTGACAGATGCGCTGAAAAACAAGTCTAAGCTCACTGAAGAAGAGATCATCACAGCTTTAAATGCTAGAGCTGAAAAGTTGAACAAGCTTCATGAAGCTAGAGTCAAGCAGGCAAAAGAGAAAAACAAAGCTGAAAGCGAAGCTTATTTAAACAAAAATAAAGCTCGCAAAGGCGTAAAACAGCTTGAATCAGGTCTGCAGTACGAAGAACTAAAGGCCGGCACAGGAGCTGCTCCGAAGGAAGAAGACATAGTGACGATGGACTATGTCGGCAAGCTCGTAGACGGAACTCCTTTCACTAATCCGGAAGGAAAGACCGTTGAGGAAAAAGATGTTGTTATGACTCTTATCCCGGGCTTTAAAGAAGGTCTGTATCAAATGAAGGAAGGCGGCAAAGCTATTTTTGTTATTCCGGCCAGCCTGGCTTATGGCGAAGAAGGAGCAGGTCCAGTTCCTCCGGAATCCGCTTTGGTTTTTGAAGTGACATTGAAAAAGGTCGAAAAACCCGGAGCTAATAAATCTGCCGACGGGCAATTGCCGGCCGGACATCCTAAAGTAGAAGGAAACCGTCCGAAGATGGCATGGCCGCACGGCTAATGAAATAACTAATTCTAATGAAGGGAGTCTTTCCGACATTAAGTTTTAGAAGCTCTGAAGCAATTTCTTTGCGTAAGCAGCCGATAAGAGTTTCAGAGCACTTAGCTCAAAAGAATTATTGACAGACCAATCTCGTCCGTTATGGAGAATCACCGTGAGTAAAAACATCGATAGAAGAACATTTCTAGCCGGTACAACCGCGGGTTCCTTAGTTTTGTTAACCCTGGGAGGCTGTAAACCCGGAGACGACAAAAAGGCAGCCAACACTGCAGTTCAAACTGCGGTAGCAGCAGAGTCAGGCAGTGCCCAGCCTCATCCAGTTTATGGAATGGTCTTTGACCAGAATAAATGTATTGGATGCGGCGAGTGTAAGGATGCATGTAACGAAGCCAACAATCTTCCTCCCGGAATTTCAAGGCTTTTGTTGGAGCGTCAGACCACCCATATTCCGGGGACAACTTGTCCGATTTGCGGAGGTCCCGGAGACTGCGACTGTGAACGCGTTTATGTTCGAGTTTCCTGCCAGCAGTGTCAGGATGCACCTTGCGTAAGAGTATGTCCTACCGGTGCAGCGCACCGCGATCCGAAGACAAATATCGTGACTATGGATCCGGATCGTTGCGTAGGCTGCAAATACTGCATTGCGGCATGCCCGTACAATGTCCGTTTCATCAATTCTCAAACTAAAGTTGCCGATAACTGCAACTTCTGTTTGGATACCAGGTTAAGTAAAGGGCTGGAGCCTGCATGTGTTAACGCATGCCGTCATGGCGCCTTATATTTTGGCGATCTAAATGACCCTCAAAGTATTATCAGCAGGTTGCTGCGTGTCAAGGATACGGTACGAATTCGTGCCCATTTGGGAACGAATCCGAACCTGAGATATGTCCCTGTCACTAAACAAGGAGTCTGATTATGCTGGATTTCACTATTGGTCTATCCGAAGGCGTAGCATGGCCGTGGCCGATTGCCGTATATCTGTTTTTAGCAGGTATTTCCGGAGGTGCCGTAGCCATCGCTATTTGCTTAAATCTCTTCCGAGGAACACATCTAAATACTCCGATTATGAAAGCAGCTAGCTTGATCGGCTTTATTACGATCGTTCTCGGGATGATCTGTCTTGTCCTTGACTTAACTAATCCGCTCTTTTTCTGGCGTATTCTTGTTTACTACAATCCAACCTCAGTGATGAGTATCGGCGTGATGGCACTTCTTTTCTACATCCCGTTGGTATTCGTATTGATGTGCGTTTCTCTGCAAACAGAAATTACGTCATTTAGTTGGCTCAAATGGCTTGATCCCATTATTAGTTTCTGTGCCAAATTTAGAGTTATCTTAGATTGGCTCGTTCTAATTTTGGCAATTGCAATTTGTGCCTACACCGGATTCTTGATTTCTGCTCTTATCAGATTCCCTCTGATCAACACTGCTGTTCTTCCTGCTTTGTTCGTTGCTTCCGGCTTTTCTGCCGGTTGTGCAGCTACCAAGGTTCTTGCAGCTTGGTTGTTCGGTGCAGATCGTCATGGAAAAGATCTTCATGTCCTTCACGCTGCTGAATGGCCGATTATGGCGGTAGAAGCAATGTGCTTGTTGATGATTATGGTTGCTCTGGTCAGCGGCAATGCTGCTGCCCAAGCTGCTTCCGTAGCCTTTACAACAGGTATTTGGTCACAAGTATTCTGGATTGGGGCCGTGGGCGTTGGTTTCCTCGTTCCATTGGTTCTGAGCTTCTTCGGAAGCAAAGCATTCAGAGACAGTGCGGGTGCTTTCTATACATCAGGCATTGCGGCTATCTGCGGCATGATGTGCTTGCGCCTCTTCATCATCTACGCCGGCCAGATCAACGGCATGTAATTAAAACAACTCTGTGCTAGGAACACTTTCTCAGCACAGAGTTCCTCTTTTGGAGACCCCTCTGCACCGTGTAATAGGTGAAAAGGGTTCAGAAATAGCTTATGAAAAAAATTTTTAGTCTTTTAGCCGTCGCTGCTTGTGTCTTAGTTATCGGAGGCTGTTCTTCCGAAAAAGAAACCAAAACTTTTTCTCCTGCGGCTTTTACAAAACATGACCGTTGTCTTATTTGTGGCATGGTTATTCTCAACTATCCCGGAGCGAAGGCTCAGGTTTATGTAAAGGGCGAAAAAGAGCCGCTTAAGTTCTGCTCGGTAAAAGACGGTTTCGTTTATTCCTTGCAGCCGGAAAATGCCAAAAAAGTAGAGGCTTTCTTCGTGAGTGATTTCGGAAATACCAAAGATGTTCCTTTACACGAAAAAATGCTCTTAGCTGAAAAAGCCGTCTATAACGCCGGCTCAGACGTCCGAGGAGCAATGGGTAAATCTATCCTGCCTTTCGCAAACAAAGAAGCAGTTGAAAAATTTACCAAAGAGCATGGCGGCAAAATCGTTAATTATTCTGAAGTTAACCTAGAACTTCTGAAGTCATTAAAAGGTCATTAATGACGTTAAGAGTTTTCGCTCTTATCCTTGCGCTTCTTGCACCAGCTGCGGGAAGCGCAGAATTGCAGGCGGATTCTGCAGCAAGCTTGGAAAAAGCTCTGAAATCGTCTGTGCCGGGGGACACTATCACTCTTGCTTCAGGCATTTATGAAGGCAATTTCTCGATCACCAAAAGCATTGTCTTAAAAGGAACCGAGAAAGCCGTGATTGATGGCGGCGACATAGGTTCTTGTCTTGTAGTTGAGGCTGATAACGTCACCCTTGAAAATCTTTCTCTGCAGAATTGCGGAAAAGATTTATATGAACGACAGAGCGGCGTTCTTATAAAAGAAGGCTTCAGCGGCATCGATATTAAAAACTTGAAAATCAATACCGCTGGATTTGGAATTCGAGCTGATAAAGCTTCAGATATCAAAATCTCCGGGTGTGAGATTCGTGGATACAAACGCCGTCATGTTTTAGATCGCGGAGACGGTGTTTATTTCAATTACGTTAAAAACGCTGAGCTTGTAAACAACCGTGTCCTCTATACAAGGGACGGCTTTTACTTCGAAAATACAGATAACACAATATCCGATGATAATTATTTTGCAGCTCTGCAGTATGGAATTCATTACATGTACACCCGAGGAGACTCGGCTTTTAACAATGAAGCAGAGGCGTGTATCGGTGGATATGCCGTTATGAGTTCGGAAAGAGTTCGAGTAGCTGACAATACCAGCAAGCGTACCGTTGAGTTCGGCATTCTTCTTAACGAGAGTGATAAATCGACGGTTGAAAATAATCATGTGACTAAAGTCAAAAATCCGCGAGGGAAGGCTTCATTGGATACCGAAGGAAAAGGCCTCTTTATCTATGGAGGAGGAACAAATACCGTTGATGGCAATACCTTCGAGGAATGCGAGATTGGGGTTGGGGTAGCCATGGGCGGAGAAGGAACGATTCTTTCCCGCAACCGCTTTATCCATAACCGTCAGCAGGTTCGCTATGTCGGTTCCGGTTCAGTTGAATGGAGCATTAACGGAGTAGGAAATTTTTGGAGCAACTATCAAGGATGGGATTTAAATCAAGATGGAATTGGAGACCAAGCTTATCAGCCGAACGATTCTCTCGACAGGCTATTTTGGATGTATCCGCAAGCTCGGTTCCTGATGGACAGTCCTTTGGCTTCTCTTCTTCGTTATTTGAATGCTCAGTTTCAATTAGATAAGGGAAAAGGGATCGTGGATTCAAACCCACTAATTCAAGATCCGTTAAAACCAAAAAAGGATTGGCCGGTAAGTTCCAATTAAATGGAACAAGCTGAGCCGGATGCCTCGATGAGAAAAATTCAGCTAAAACGTGGTTTAGAGCTTATTAAAACAGAAGTAGCGAAAAGAAGATGACAGCAATTGAATGCCAAGATATTTCATTAAAGCGCGGGAAGGTATGTATCTTCAAAGACATCTCTCTTTCAATCAAGAGGGGGCAATTCGTGGCACTAATCGGGCACAATGGAGCCGGTAAATCTTCTTTAATAAAAATCTTATTAGGCCTCATTGCACCTTCCTCCGGGACGGTGTCGGTTCTTGGAACTAAACCAGGATCGGCAGCTAAAAAAATTGGATATTTACCTGAGAATGTCAGTTTCTATGACAACCTGACTGTCCAAGAAAACTTAAATTACTTCGCAGACCTCAAACAAGTTCCGAGGGCACGTGTCCATGAACTTATTGAGACACTCCGACTTACCAGAGTATCTAATCAGAAAGTTTCCCTGTGCTCCAAGGGCCAGCGGCAGCGTCTCGGCTTAGCCCAGGCCCTATTAACTAAACCCGAATTGTTATTTTTAGATGAACCGACCGTCGGTCTTGACCCGCTAGCCTCTGACTTAATGTACAGCGAGTTGGTAAAGTTAAAGAATAGCGGCAGCACAGTAGTAGTGTGTACTCATGAACTTTTGTTGGTAGAAGATTTCATCGATCGTGCGGTTATTTTATGCAATGGTGTGAAAGTAGCAGACGGTACTGTCAGAAGCTTGAGCGAACAATTTGATGTCCCCTATGAGATGGTTTCTTCAAAGGCAGTTGATGTAGCTCGTACGGACCCAAAACTTTCTTCATTTCTGAGAGAAAACCGCCTGTTTTGTCCGGCCAATAAGCTGGAGAAAGTTCAAGAGTATTTAGAGATGAAATACGACATCAAGAGTGTAGGCGTAGTAGCCCCTTCGCTTCTAGACATATATAAAAAAGCCATAGGAAAGGGGAGATATTAGTGGTGAACGGAGCTTCTACTTGGGTTATCGCCTGTAAAGAATTTAAAGATGCAGTACGCAGTTTCTGGCTTCTGGCGGGATCCTGTCTTTTTGTTCTGACATCGTTATCCGTTATATACGGAGTGGCAGCTTTAGGGGGAGATTTTAACTTCAGACCTCTGCCTTCTGTAATGAATTCTTTGCTGATGCTGGATGTATTTCTTATTCCTCTTATCGCCGTTCTGATGGCTTACGACGCTTTTGTAGGAGAAAAGGAGCAAGGAACTCTGCTTTTGCTTTTGACTTATCCCATTAGCCGGACTGCATTACTCGTTGGAAAACTCTTAGGACAAGGGTTTGCATTCGGTTTATGCCTCCTTATCGGCTCTTCTGTGTTACCAATTCTGTCAGCAGTCCATTTGCTGCCTTATGACTTGACAGAAGTGGGTAAACTGACTTTTGCCTTGGTTATTTCCGGTTGGCTATTAGGGCTGGTTTTTATTTTAATTTCATACGCAATTAGTCTTTGTGCCTCGACTAAAGCCCAGGCCTTGGCTGCATTACTTTTAATTTGGCTGATTTCAGTCCTTCTCTATGATTTGGGACTGCTGATTTTCACAATTGCCTTTGAAGGAAAAATCACCAATGAATTGATGAACATTTGTTTGATGATTAACCCTTCAACCCTGTTTAGATTGTTAAATCATGACCTACTTGAAGCTCAAGTTCTTAGTCAGAATGTTCTGCTGATGGGAATGTATTTGTGTATTTGGTTTGTTGTTTTCTTCTTGATTGATCGTTGGTTATTGGTAAGAAGAACGTACTAAAGGTTTTGAAAATGAAATTTTTACTTAAATCACTTTGCTTTGCTGCTGCCTTAACTTTCTCGTTATCTACCAACGCTCAGGCGATCTTTTCCCCCGGACTCTACAGCACCGGCGAACCTCTGAAAAAACCAAGAGTGATGAAACCATTTGTAGAGTTTTCCAAGGCACGTAAGATGCCGGACCTTAAAATCAAGAACCTCAAAGGAGAGCCCATTAATCTTGAATCTTTGAAAGGAAAGTTGGTTATCTTAAATGTATGGGCTACATGGTGTACTCCTTGTATTCGCGAAATTCCGCAACTGGCCGAGCTGCAGAAGAAGTTGGCCGGTACGAATATTGAACTTGTGGGTGTATCTATCGATGCTAATCCGGCGGAAGTCGAAGGGTTTCTGAAGAAACAAAAACAGACGGACTTTAAAACTTGGTTTGATCCGACAACTTCCGTAGAGGCAGTAATGCCGATGGAAGTTGTGCCAACTAATTTTCTTCTTGATGCAAAGGGAAATTTGATCGGTTATCTTCCGGGCTTTCTTCCGTGGGATGATCCGACCATCCTTCCCTTTCTTAAAGAGTTGGAAAAGAAGTATGCAACGGTCACCAAATAAAAGATTTACAACTTTTTTGCAATGCTGAGCGTAGAGCTCGGAGCCTGGTTGAGAGAGGGTTCTGACAGGAGTGTCCGATAGTCAGGCTTCTCAGAACTCTTTCACAAGGATAAGATAAGAAGGAAGAAAATAAAAGACGGCAATTTGATTTAGGAAAATGGTTTTAAGGTTTAACAGAGAAACGAATGTGGGGCGTTTGCTCCTTATTTTCTGCATAAGTATTTTTTTTGCTTCTATTTCCAAAGTTTCTTTTGCCCTTCCGGATGGCAGTCCGGTTAAATTAGCGGTAGTAAATAGTTATGATGCCGGCATATCGGCTAAGCACTTTAGCAATACTGTTGCAGCCATCCGTGCTGCTATCGCTCCTCGCCGGCTAGATGTTCAGTTCTATGATCAAGATGATTTCTTGAAGGATGCTGCTGAGAAGAAATTCGATCTTTCGATTGCCTCGAGTGGCTTGACCGCCATGATGAAGGCCTCCAGCGGAGGAATTTCTCTTCTGACGGCTATCAATAAATGGACTCCTGATCCGAATAGGGCTAATGCCGGCGTCATCATCACCCACAAGGATAGAACCGACATCAATACTCTTGCCGATTTAAAGGGGAAAAACGTTGGAGTTTCCAGTACGAAAGCCTTTGCGGGCTTTCTTGCAATCATGGGAGAGATTGATGCAGAAGGCTTGAATCCTAATAACTTATTCGGTTCAGTGACCACCACGCATCGGCCGATGCCGGATCTCGTCAAAAGAGTATTGGACAAAGAAATTGAAGTGGCGTTTATCGCCAGCTGCATCCTGGAGAATATGGAGCGTAAAAACTTTGATGGTGACCTAAGTTCCATCAAAGTCGTTAATGAAAAATTTGATGATAATTTCAGTTGCCGTCACTCCACTCACCTTTATCCAGGGTGGATGTTTTCCGTTCAACCGACGTTGGACTCCCCAACTCTCCGAGCTATTACCATTAGTTTGCTGCAGCTTCCCGTCGATAAAGATGAAGGTGCTTATTGGACAGTAGCTAATGACTATGACCAGATGAATTTGCTCTTGGAGAAGTCTCAAGTCCGTTATTTAGAAGATAGAACTTTAGGCTGGCTTCTCCATTATTATCGATGGTACTTCATCGCAGGCGGGGCTGCCTTGCTTCTGATTCTTCTTAATTCGATCTATCTTGGATTTGCAGTTAGAAGAAAGACTCATCAGCTGCAGAAGAAAAATCAAGAAAACGAAGAGTATGAGAGAGAAAACAGAAAGATTCAGGAAAGAATTGAAAATCTGGAAAAGACGAATTCCATCGCAATTATTTCTGCCATGGTTGCCCACGAGCTAAAGCAGCCTCTGGGAGCGATTAATAATTATTCAGAAGCACTTCTTAGACAACTTAACCGGAATAAAAGTCCGTCGGAAAAAGTTCTTAAGGAGGCCCTTTCAGAAATCAAGGGTGAAAGCACGCGTGCTTCGGATATTATTGACTTCGTTCGAACTATCGGACGAAAAGAAAGAAGGGAAAGGAAGAAATTTAATCTGGAGGGAACGGCCTCTAGAATTATCAGTTTAATGAAGCGATTAGGAAGACTTAACCTGAACTGCACGTTGAGCGGTGACAAAGATTTGATAGTTTACGCAGATCCTCTTAATGTAGATCTGGTTTTAATCAATCTATTAAAAAATGCGGAAGAAGCCGTGTCCGGGCAGCCTTCTCCAAAAATTAATGTTGAAATTACAAAGGCTGGGTCAACTGCTCAGGTGACAATCGAGGATAATGGGCCGGAAATGAGCGATGAAAAATTGGCCTCTCTGAGCAATCTTGGTCATTCAAGCAAAAAAGATGGTCTAGGATTAGGATTGGCAATTGTTAGAGAACTTCTAGAAGCCAACGGGGGTTCGCTTAAGCTCTCGAAGGTTCCCACAGGAGGTCTTCGCTGTGTAGTTACTTTGCCATTAGCTTTGGAGGATGAGGATGAACTTAGATAAGCTGCAGGAGAGTGCCCTTATCAGAATTGTGGACGATGATGATGCAATGAGGAAATCTTGGAGATTTCTAATTGAAGGCGAAGGCTGGCGTACTGTTTGTTATTCTTCTGCGCTGCGTTTTCTTGAAGAAGACAACCGTGAAGAGCCTGGTTGCGTTGTCTTAGACGTTCGAATGCCTGATATGAGCGGCATAGAACTGCAAAGAGTCATGATGCTGCAAAAGAATGGCTTGCCTATTATCTTTGTATCTGCTCACGGCGATATCGATATGGCCGTTCAAGCTCTCAAGGATGGCGCATCTGATTTTCTGCCGAAACCTGTCAGCGCTGACAGGCTTTTAGAGGCCATCGAGAAAGCGGTTAAGAAAGACTTAGAGCGCCGGAAAGAAAAGAAACTGGCTGAAGAAACCAGACAAGCTTTCAATACGTTGACGGCAAGAGAAAAGATGGTTGCCCGTAAAGTTGCCCGCGGTTTACTTAACAAACAAATTGAATATCAGTGAAAAAACTGTTCAAGTTCATAGAGGTGTGGTATGCCGCAAACTAGGTGTCAAGAGTGCGGTAGGAGTCGCCAATATTCTCTCGATTATTAACGAGGAAGATTCCAGCTCTGAAGCTATCCGCTAGCCTTCTTTGAAAAGCCGTCCAAATGGTCGAAATACCCGGAAAGAGCAGGGAGAAAAAGGACTTTTAAAGCTTTTTCTGAAGCAGAATCTACCGAACCGGCCTGTTCAATTTTTTTTATCAGAGAATCTGAAAGGGAAGCCTTATGGCTTTCGGGAATGTGAACAGCAAGATAGGGCTCGCCTATTTCTCTGACACGAAAAGGCGTCGCTGTTGACACTTCCCCCAGGATTTTCTGAATTCTTTGCTCAATTTTTTCGATTGAGTTTATTTGTTCCTTTGTGATTTCGAAGTTGTAAGGGAATCTTGTAAGCAAACAAGGTTTAGATATCTGATTAAAGTCATCCAATCCAATTTCTTTTCCAATAGCTCGGATTTCTGCCTTTGAAAGTTCTGCCTCTGCCAGAGGCGAGAGAACATTCAGCTCTTTTAAAGCTCGAATGCCCGGGCGGTAACATTCCAAATCAGAGTGGTTAGTGCCGTCGCATAGTTTATTAACACGGATTAATAAGAAAGAGAAAAGTCCTTTTTTGCAGTGAAAGCATCGAGTTCTTGAGTTGAATTTGACTTCAGGTATTTCCAAAGGATTTTGAACCAGAATCTCTAAAGGAAAGTTGTGATTTTTTGCCCATTTTTCCGCATCTTTTGTTTCTTGAAGCGAAAGATGCGGGCCGGATATATGAAACAGCCGTACTTTGAATCCTAAATAGGTAGAAGCATATGCAAGAAAGCGGCTGTCTAGTCCTCCTGAAAAAGCTATGTTTACAGGTTCCTCGCCGAATTGTTCAGATAAAAAATCTCTTAACCTTTCGAGTTTCGGATTAAACATAGCTTGTTCCGTAAACAAAAACCGCTCCGTTAGGGATTCCGGGATAAATATAAGTACCGTAGACGGTATTAATTTTTTCAACCACTATCATGGGCCAGCCTCCGAATGTCGGATTAAAAGCTTTAAGAAGTGCTAATGCCGTTGGAGTGACGGTTTCTCCTTCGGCTCCAAAGGGCCGGACAGGAATTCCCGGAAGCATCGCTTGGACGGCCGGAGCCGGGGAAGGGATAGCGCCGTGAGCGCAATGAATTACACCGTCAGCAATAGGAAGAGGACTGACTACAAAGTAATCAGGATTTAACCTGGCAAACAGTTCGCAGGTAAAGCAGATGTCCAAAATACTGTCTAATGCTCCTACTTCATGGAAATGGACTTCCTCGATGTTAAGACTGTGGACGGCAGCTTCAGCTTCAGCAACAAAAGAGAAGGCCGAGACGGCATAGGACTTTGCTTTTTCAGAAAGCTGCGCTTGGAAAATAATTTTTAAAACATCATCAAGATTTCTATGCTGATGTTCGTGTGGGAGCTGAACTGAACAATGCCAGCCTGCAATGTGATTTACCTCCTTTTTTACGAGCTGGACCGATCCTTTTAAGGCGGGAAAAATGCCGTTAAGGATGTTGTCCGTCTCTTGAGAAGAAAGTCCAAGTGTGCGGATAAGACCACACAAGAACATATCACCCGCAAGTCCTGAGTGGGATCTGATGGTCAAGACCTTCTTTCCTGCTTCGAGTTTGTCACTTTGTTCAGAAGACTTGCCGAAATCATGATGATGGTGCGGGATCTCAATATCACAGTGAGAGTGGTCCTGATGAGAATGGTGGTGTTCGTTTGTCATTTAATGAATCCTTTGCAGGATAGTAATATTTTGTATGCCATGCACGCTGCCCCGAATCCATTGTCTATGTTGACTACGGCTACGCCCGGCGCACAACAGGCAAGCATCGAATTTAACGCGGTCTGTCCTCCTGCGCAAACTCCATATCCTACCGATGTAGGGACACCAATGACGGGTTTGCTGGTCAGACCGGCTAAAACACTGGTGAGCGCAGCTTCCATTCCTGCGACAGCGATAATTATGTCGCAGGAATTTATCTGGGAGATTTTTTCCTGTAGCCTCCATAGGCCACTGACGCCGCAATCTTCAAAAACTTGGTTTTCAACATTGAGATAATCCAAAGTTCTTTTGGCTTCCCACGTGACGAAGCCGTCAGAGGTTCCAGCCGAAACAACGGCAACCCGACCCTCGACTTTCTTGGCTATCTTATTCGTATACGCTGTTTTAGCCAAAGAATCAAAACAATATTTTGACTGCAATTGAGGATCTAATTGGCTAAAGGTGATAGAGTCCAACCGGGTAAACAAAATGGGCTTTTCGGCTTCCAAAGCGAAGTTTTCTAAAAGCTTTAAAACTGAGGCTTTTTCTTTTCCTTCTGCGTAAATGACTTCCGGGATACCCGTGCGGGCCATCCGGGAGAAATCAAAATTTACATGTTCACTCATAAAGTTCTAAACGTGAGAGGTTTTTAGCTTTCCTTGCAAGAGTTTGCAAAAGACTCTGCAAAAATATTGGTTTACTTAATATTTAATTCGAAATGCGATTATTCATTAATTCGGATCAACTCTTAGTACCTTTTAATTAGGTAGGTCTAAACCCTTAAAAATCAGTGTTTTTCAAACATCTTTAAAATCATTTAGTTAGTTAAAAATAAGGGTTACTACTAATAAGTAATTACCCTAATATTTATAACCAAACTGGGTTCGCCTCTTGTATCAATTCGTAAATTCGGTAATTATTCATGTTGTCCATATTTGACACATTTTTACAATTCATTCAGGAAGAAAATTATGGGTGCTATTTTTTGGTTTCAAGTTTTACTGCTTTTAGCATTCTTGTTCTTCGGAGCAAGAAAAGGCGGTATGTGTTTGGGCCTCTTGGGCGGTATTGGCCTTATCATTTTCGTTTTCGGCCCGAAGCCATGGCTTGGACTCCCACCAGGAAAACCTCCAGTTGACGTTATTCTGACTATTATTGCTGTAGTAGCTGCTGGCGCCACACTTCAGGCCTCCGGCGGTTTGGACTGCATGCTTCAGGTAGCTGAAAAAATTCTTCGTAATCGTCCGAAGATGGTTACCTTCCTCGCTCCATTGGTCACTTTCACATTGACTATTCTTTGCGGTACAGGCCACACTGTATACACAATGCTCCCGATTATTTATGACGTGGCTATTAAGACAGGAATCCGTCCGGAACGTCCGATGGCAGCTTCTTCTATTGCTGCACAGATGGGCGTTATCTGCTCTCCGGTTTCCGTAGCTTGCGTTTCTATGATCGCCTTGATGGCTGGCCACCCAATGGCAAACGGTACAGAAATCAACCTTTTGACATTGATGTCTTTGACAATCCCTGCCGGTTTGATTGGTTTGCTCGTAATGGCAACTTGGTCTAACTTCCGCGGTAAAGATTTGGATAAAGATCCGGAATTCCAGGCTCTTATTGCAGATCCGGAAGCTAAGAAGTATGTCTACGGCGAAACATTGACTCTCCTTGGCAAGAAGCTTCCTACAAAACAGTGGACTGCTATGTGGATCTTCTTGGCCGTTGTTGCTGTCGTTGCATGTCTTGGTGCAGTTTCTGAATTCAGACCAATGGTTGGAAAGAAACCGCTCTCCATGACATTAGTAATTCAGATGTTCATGTTCGCTTGCGGTGCGATCATCGTATTCGCGACAGGAACTGCTCCGAAGTCCATTGGCGCCACTCCGGTATTCCGTTCAGGTATGGTTGCCGTTGTTTGCGTGTTCGGTGTTGCATGGATGTCCGATACAGTGTTTAAAGCTCACTTGAACGATCTTAAGGAAGTCTTGGTTGAATACGTTAAGGTTTATCCATGGGCCTATGCTTTCGTTATCCTCCTTGTTTCTAAGCTGGTTAACTCTCAGGCGGCTGCAGTTGCTACCATCGTTCCGGTTGCTCTGGCCGTTGGAACACCTGCAGGCGTTGTAGTCGGTTGCTCTGCTGCTTGCTACGGTTACTACATTATCCCGACTTATCCGTCTGACTTAGCATCTATCGAATTCGACCGCTCCGGTACAACTAAGATTGGTAAGTTTGTTATCAACCACTCCTTCATCCTTCCGGGTTTGATTGGTGTGTGTACCGCCACGGTTGCCGGTTACTGCATGGCATTCTTGCGCGGCTGGATCTAATTCATTAAACAAAAGTTCTTTTGAACTAAAAAAAGGAGGCTCGTCCTCCTTTTTTTTATGGGGAGAAATCGTAAAAATCATATACAAATACCTTAAAAAGTAAGTGTTTCTACCTAATGATTTTGGTTATTTCTGGGTAGAATATTTGCTCCTTACTCAAGATTATTCATAATTTAAAAAACCCCTAATGAACAACTAGTGTAAGTAGGTACCCCATGAATTATTCTGGCCTGCTGGTGGCTTGCAAACCCGGATGCTTTTCGCAAGCCTTGGAAGCTGTCTCCACTATTTCCGGTGTCGAAGTTCACCAAAAACAAGAAGAAGCCAGTCGTTTTATTGTGGTGGTCGAAGCCCCGTCGGTCACTGAAGAGACAGAAATATTTAAATCAATTTCAGCCCTTGACTCCGTCATGGATGTTTCCCTTTTAGTCCATCATTTTGAAGAATCCGCTGAAATTAATCCCCTTGATAATTTTGAAAAGTTAACCCAATAACTTTGGTTTAGGAGAGCGTATGACGACTAATTTACCCCAAGTCAAGCGTCGTGAACTTTTAAAAGCAGGTATTGCTGCTTCAGCTGCAATGACAGTTGGCATTCCTGTTTCAGAAGTAGCTAAGGCTGCTGCCGGAGCTGCTGAAAATGGAATTGTTTGGACAAAAGGCGTCTGCCGCTTCTGCGGAACCGGATGCGGTTTGTCAGTCGGTGTAAAAGACGGCCGTGTAGTTGCAACGAAAGGAGACCCTGACGCACCTGTCAATAGAGGTCTTAACTGCATTAAAGGCTATTTCAACGCCAAGATTTTGTACGGCAAAGACAGACTTACCAAGCCGTTGTTAAGAAAGACAAACGGAAAATACGACAAGAACGGCAAGTTCGAAGCTGTCTCTTGGGAAGAAGCCCTTGATGTTATGGCTGATAAATTCCTTCAGACATACAAGGCTAAAGGCCCGACTGCTGTTGCTATTCTTGGTTCCGGTCAGTACACCATCCCTGAAGCTTACGCAGCAAGCAAGCTTGTAAAGGCCGGCTGGCGTTCTAACAACTTGGATCCGAATGCCCGCTTGTGTATGGCAAGTGCCGTGGTAGGCTTCTATCAAGTATTCGGTATTGACGAACCCGCTAATAACTATTCCGACATTGAAAAATGCAACACAATGGTTTTGTGGGGCAACAATATGGCGGAAGCTCATCCGGTTTTGTGGTCTCGAGTCGCCGACAGAAAATTGACCCATGCTGCCACTAAGATTATTAACGTGACTACCTATAAGAACATGAGTTCTAACTTGGCAGACACAACAATTATCTTCAAGCCGAATACAGATCTTGCTATTCTCAACTACATCTTGAGAGAAATCGTTAATCGAGGTGCCGTTGAGCAGGATTTCGTTAATAAACACTGTATTTTCGCAACCGGTAACGTTGACATCGGTTACGGAATGCGTCCTACCGACAAATTTGCATTCCCGGCAGAAAAAGATGTTCAAAAGAAACAAAATGAGATCGTCTTAGACAAGTGGGAAGCTATTGCCCAAGGCCGCAAAGAAGGTCAGGTTGTTAAGCAAGTTCACCAGGGCGGTAAAGCCGGCGGTCACTGGTCCATTACTTTTGAAGAATTCAAGAAGGGTCTTGAACCGTATACACTTGATTTCGTAGCTGAGCTCTCCAAGGGAGATCCTGATGAAAGCATGGAAGACTTCAAGAAGAAATTGGTCGCCCTTGCTGATACTTACATTGATAAGGCCAACGATATTCTCAGCTTCTGGTGTATGGGAGCTAACCAGCATCAAAGAGGCGTATGGGTAAACGAACAGATTTATGCCGTTCATCTTTTGTTGGCTAAGCACGCACGTCCGGGCAATGGCGCTTTCTCTTTAACAGGTCAGCCGTCTGCTTGCGGTTCGGCTCGTGAGGTTGGTACTTTCTGCCATCGTCTGCCGTCTGATCTGTTGGTAGCTGCTAAACCGGCACGCGTCAAATCTGAAAAGATTTGGGGCATCCCGGAAAAGACTATCAATCCGAAAGTCGGCAGAGCCTTTATGGAAATTCTGCGCGGTATGGAAGATGATTCCGTTAATTTCGTGTGGACACAGGTTGTTAACCCGTTCCAAGCCGCTCCTAACAGCAACCACTGGTTGAAGGCAGCACGCCATCCAAACAACTTTATCGTTGTGGCCGACGCTTATCCGACATACAGCTGCCGCTATGCAGACTTGATTCTCCCTGCGGCTATGATCTTCGAGAAATGGGGCTTGTACGGCAACGCAGAAAGACGTACACAAGGCTGGCAGCAAATGGCAACTCCTCCGGGAGAAGCAAGAACCGACTTGTGGATGATGATGGAATTTGCTAAGCGCATCAAACTGAAAGATGTGTGGGGCGAACAGTCAGTTCCCGGTTTGAAGGTAGAAGGTTACGAAGACGGCAAGCTTCCGAGCGTTTTGGATGAAGCTCAGAAGATGGGCTACACACCTGAAACGACTCTTTATGAAGTGTTGTATGCCCGTAAGTCCAATACTAACGTTGCATGGCCTGATCCTGCCTTTGTCTGCAAGATCAACAGTACAGCGGCTCCGTCTAAACTTAACTGGTTCCCGGAAAAGGCATTGTTCTCTGAATATCGCCAATTCACTTTGGGCGACGGTCACGATCTTGCGGATTTCGATACATATCTCAATTCCAAGACACGAGGTTTGATGTGGCCTGTTGTGAACGGAAAAGAAACACCGTATCGCTTTAACCAGGACTTCGACCCGTATGTTAAGGAAGGCGGATATGCTTTCTACGGCAAGCTGTTTAAAGCCATCCCGACAGGCAACCTTTGGGGTATCACAGATCCGAAGCCGGTTCCGCTGCCCAATAAGGCAAAGATTTTCTATCGTCCGTATGCTGCACCGGTTGAACAACCGGATGCCAACTATGACTTGTGGCTTTGCACAGGCCGAATCCTTGAACATTGGCATACAGGTTCTATGACCATGAGAGTTCCTGAACTCTACAGAGCTCAGCCGAACGCTTTTGTTTACATGAACCCTGACGATGCTGCTAAGCGCGGCCTTAAGAATGGCGATGTTGCAACTGTTGAAAGCAGACGCGGAAAGATCAATGCGATCGTGCAGACAAATCAGCGCAACTTCATGCCTAAAGGTTCTTCTTGGCTTGCTTTCTTTGACGAGAAGGTTCAAACCAACCAGGTAGTTATCGACGCAACTGACCCGATTTCCGAAGAACCAGACTTCAAGAAATCTGCGGTCAAGATTTATAAGGCTCAATAAACATAGTACGCGGAGCCGAAAGGCTCCCTCCAAAGCATGACTGAGAAAAAGACATCAAGAAGAGATTTCGTTACTCGTTCCGTTCAGCTTGGAGCTGCCGGAGTAGGTGCAGGTCTGCTATGGAATCTTTTTCTTCAACAAAGTGCCCAAGCCAGAGGATTCATTCCGAGACCTCCGGGAGCACTTGAAGGCAAAGATTTTGATACAGCTTGCACAAAATGCGGTTTGTGTGTCAAAGCATGTCCTTATGAAACGCTCAAACTGGCCAAGTTTGGTGATATCGCCGCCCCCGGCACTCCTTACTTTGAACCAAGAGAAATTCCATGCTATATGTGCAGAGATGTCCCTTGTGTCAAAGCGTGTCCATCAGGTGCGTTGGATCCGAATTTGACGGATATTACAAAAGCGAAGATGGGAGTTGCTGCGATTGACCACAGTACATGTCTTTCTTGGCAAGGTCTGAGATGCGAAATCTGTTATCGCGATTGCCCTGAACAAAACAAGGCAATTATTATCGATACGCAGCCTCGCCAGATCAGTAAACACGGTATGTTTCTGCCGGTTATTCAACCGGATCAGTGCACCGGATGCGGATTGTGCGTTCACAGCTGTCCGACAGCGGTACCTTGCATCAACATTGTTGATCCGGATAAATTCATCGGCAGGATAGGTGATCATTATCGTCTCGGGTGGAAAGAGGCAGATGACGCCAGACCTATTCCTAACAGTCCAATGCTTGGAGAGGGCCCGACACACGAGCTTCCTCCGGGAGGATTGGATTATTTGAATTCGGAGGGTCCGAATGGCAAATAAGGAAATCAGACATCTGCCTCCTCCAAAGACCTTGAAGGAGTGGCTTTTTCGACTGAGGTATACCATTGCAAGACGATTAGTTCAATTCACGCTCATCGCTTTGTTTATAGGTACGTTCAGACTTGGATGGAATTTGTTTGGACTTCCTCTTCTTGAAGGGGATCTGTCTTCCTCACGAATTCTTTCTTTAGTTCCGCTCTCTGATCCGTTTGCGGCATTAGAAAGGGTATTGGCTCAGTATTGGCTTTCTCCGGAGACCTTACTTGGTGCCTTTATCATTCTGGCCTTCTATGCCCTTGTCAGCGGTAGAACATTTTGTTCTTGGGTCTGTCCTATGAATTTAGTCACGGACTTCGCTTTTTGGGTTAGAGAAAAGCTGCATATTAAATCTCAGATGCTTGCTGTCCCTTCAGCAATGCGTTATGTCTTGCTTGCAGTTTGCTTGGTGTTATGTGTTCTTACAGGCGAAGCCGCATTTGAAGCAGTTAGTCCCCAAGGAATTATCTGGCGCGAGATGGTCTATGGCATCGGCTATGGATTCTTAAGCGCGGTTTTTGGGATCTTTGCGCTGGATTTGGCTATCACTAAGAGAGGATGGTGCGGACACCTTTGTCCTCTAGGCGCCTTCTGGGCACTTTGGGGACGCTTCGGACAGCTTAAGGTCAGTTATGATGACGATACTTGTACTCGTTGCGGTGATTGCCTTAAAGTCTGTCCTGAACCTCAGGTGATTAACTTTAAAGAAGCTGCCAAAGTCGGTAGATTTGCCTCCGGCGAGTGTGTCAACTGCGGAAAATGTATTTCAATTTGTCCTGAAAATAGTTTGAATTTTAAGTTGCGTTTTGTACCCCAGAAAAAAACTGAAAACGCAAAAATAGGAGACATTCATGAATAAACTCTTATTAGTCCCCCTGATGGCGTTAAGCTTTGCTGCTTTCGCACAAGAACCGGCCGCCGATGCTGCCATCACAGATCAATTTACACCTCCGATGATTCCGCATCCGGTAGCAGCTTATCTTCCGATTACTCCGACAAAGAATGCTTGTTTGATGTGTCATCAGATTCCGAAACCCGGAATGCAGAAGATGAAAGGCATGCCGACTCCATTGCCACCGAGCCATGTAACAGGAGATAAGGTTAATCCGAATCGTTATGAATGCATGCTCTGCCATGCTGAAGTGCTTCCTGAGAAGAAGTAATCAGTAAGTCAGTTATGCTTCCTTAATAACAAAATGCCGGTGCGAATACCGGCATTTTGTTAAAGAGAAAGATTTCAAAGCTTGATATTGTTCTCACTAACCCAAATTGCAGCTTCAACGCGGGAATGGAAATTTAACTTTTTCAATATATGTTTTACATGAACTTTTACGGTCCCGTCTGAAATATTTAATTCTCGGGCAATGAGTTTGTTGCTTAGTCCCTGAGAAATTCCTTTAAGAACCATCAGTTCCTTTTCTGTGAGACCCTGAAGAGAGCGTGACGGCTCATCTTTCTTTTCTTTGAGAGCTTCTGCTAAAGCATTGGTGAGAACAGGACTTAAAACGACCTGTCCCTCGATTGCTCGATTGATATTTTCCAGGATTTCTTCAGGCTCTAAATCTTTGAGCAGGTACCCGTCAGCCCCGGTTTTTATTGCTTGCAGCAAATCGTTAGGAGAGTCAGATACTGTCAGCATTACTACTTTTATGGAAGGGTCATGGTTTTTGATGGCTGAGAGAATTTCGATGCCGCTGGTCCCTTTCATGTTCAAGTCTAAAAGTACTAAATCCGGTTCTTTAGAGGTTATGCCGGCAACAGCTCCCTCAAAGGTCCCGGCTTCGCCAATGACTTGAAAGTTTGGATTCAGTTGGAGAAGCTGAACGACACCCTTACGAAAAAGCGGATGATCGTCTACAACAAAGATTTTTGTTATTTCATTTTCGGCCATGACCAATATCCGTCCTCATTAACTGGTTTTCTAATTTGCAGTTCTAAATCTAAAATTAACAATCAAGCCGGTAGGAGTATTGGGCAGGAAGTTAATTTCTGCGTCTAAAGCTTTTGCTCTTTCTTCCATAATCGAAAGTCCGAAGTGGCCTTTCTTCTCACGCTCAGCCGGTTGCAAACCTTTTCCATTATCAGCAATACTAACATTAATGAAATTATCGGAGTCAATGGAAAGAGAAACGTTGACCTTTGATGCTCGAGAATGTTTTTCAATATTAGTTAATGCTTCTTTAAGTATATGGATTAAGTGTACCTGCTTGTTAGCATTAATTTCAAAATCAAGAAGGTCGTTCTTCAGGTTGTATTCGATCCCGGAACGCTCATGGAATTCTTCCAATAATTTATGAATAGATTGGCGAATGTCCGCGGAAGTAGGTTTAAGCCGGAAGGCTGTCAGTACTTCACGGAGCTGCGTGTAAGCAGTAGAAACGCCGGTTCTAAGCTCGTTTACAATTTCTTGAAGTTGCTCTTTGGGAAGTTCTTCTTTTAGGCCTAAGGAAAGGCGTGTAAGCTGAATTTTAGAAAAGGCTAAGGACTGTGCTATAGAGTCGTGAAGCTCGCGGGCAATAGTTGAACGTTCCTCATAAAGAGCAAGGCGGTAACCCTCTTCTCTTTTACGAGCATTGATTAAGGCTGTCGCAAAGATTTCACTGACGCTTTCGAATAACCGGTGATCTCTAGATTCTTCCTGTGTCTCCTCGAAATGGATTACTAAGTATCCAACGAGTCTAGAGGCATCTTTGACTTGGATTCGGAGATAGTTCCCGCTTTCCTCAGCTAATTTATTTTGATTAGCTGAGGAGAATTGGGCCTTTAAGTTTTGCAGGAATCTTTCTTTAGCTTTAGTGTCTAATTGCGGGTAGACGGTAGAAAGACGATAAGAATCTAGGTCGTCGGACACTAGGAAAAGAGCAATCCTATTTCCATGAATGTAGTGCATCAACTCTGCCAGAGCGTTTGATAAAGTGTCTCCTTGGAGAGTTGGCGAATTGCTGAAGATACTGCGTAAAGTAAACAGCAAATTTACGGTCTTGTTACGTTGATCCAGATCTTTGGTTTTTCGTTTAACTTCCTCTTCCAGGGATTCGTAAAGTCTGGATAAGTCTTCAATCATGTAATTGAAACTCCCTGCTAATACTCCAATTTCATTTTCTTTTTTGTAATTAGAGTGAACTGTGAAGTTGCCTTTTCTGACAGCAGAGGCAACATCTGCCAGAGCTTGCAATGGGAGGAAGAATACTCTTTGGAAATATATTAAGAATACTGCTCCCAGGAGTGGAACCAAAATACAAGTGGCTATCAGACCAATTCGAAGCCAAGTCATTTGTACAGCCAGACTTTGTTCAATATCAAAAACAAACTTGTCGACTTTAGAGACAAAGGACGGCACATAATTAAGAAACTTGGCTTCTGTTGACGGATTTTCAATGACTCGTTCAGCCATGGGCTTTAGCATGCCGTAAAAGTCTGAATAGATTTCGTGGTAGAGGATTCGAAGCGAGTCGTTGGGTTTGTTTGGTATAGCTTTAACCAGCCCGGGGCTGTTTAGCCTTCGCTCGAACTCATTGACTGCTCTCGTAATTGCCTTTGTTCTTTGCTCCTGTTCTCTAGTGGCATATTCAGCCACGGTTAGGGCAACTACGTAGCTCTGCATTCTCAATGAGCCGGAGATGTTGATGGCACTTCCTTTATTTGACGACTGGCCAGTCAATAAGAAAATAGAGAAAAGCGTGAATGTAATGCCGAGAGAGAAAATAAGCATTAACAGTGCAAATTGAAAGAAAAGTTTCTTTCCTTGGAGAGTCTTAAGTAAGGTCATTACACGTGAGAATTCTGAGCTGTGAGACTAATTGTAGCAACAGGGAGAAAAAAAATCGCCCCAAAAAGGTGGGGCGATTTTTTTTGATAGTGATCTAAAGGTTACTTAATGCCTTCAATCGGGAAGTCCTTGACAGCATTCCAAAGAGCGTCGGCCCCTTGGATGAAGTCTTCAAGTTTCATTTTTTCATGAGGATTATGAGAACCATCTTGGTTTGCCACAAAAATCATAGCGGCAGGAATTCCCAAGTTACCGAAGATCACGGAGTCATGACCTGCACCGGAAGGCAGCTTACGTACATTGAGTCCGGCTTCACGGGCACTCTTATCCAAATGATTCATAAGGTTTTCATGGATAGCAAGCGGTTCGCTGATGATAGTCTTGTCAAATTCAAACTTAACTCCGCGTTTCTTGCCGATTTCTTCAGCTTGCTGCAATAAGAGAGCATGGAACTGTTCAAGAGTTTCACGATGAAGAGATCTGATGTCGCAGCAGAAAGTGACTTCTCCCGGAACAATGGCAATAGCTGAAGTAGCAGAAGTATGGACAACACCGATCGTGAAGACTAAGTCTTTGCCGTCTTTGAGCCAATCATCCCATAAGCAGTCCATCTTGTAAGCGAGTTCAGCCATTGCCAACACAGCATCGTGACGGAATTGCTTATCAACAGCGCCTGAGTGAGCTGTTTCACCGATGCATTTGATAGTTTTATGACGGAAGTTGCCGCGAATACCTGTCACAATGCCAACTCTTGTATCGGAAGAATCGAGAGTTGGCCCTTGTTCAATGTGAAGTTCGATGAAAGCTGCCATCTTAGCTAAATCAATAACAGGAACACCTGTGGTTAAGTCGTCCGGATTAAAACCGCAGGCCTTGATGGTTTCTTTTAATGTTTTGCCGGTGGAGCGGTGCTTGAGAGCAAGGTCTTGTTCCGTGAGCTGTCCAGTCATACCGAGAGAGCCTACATAGCACTTGCCGAACCAAGAGCTTTCTTCCATTCTCATCATGAGAACTGTGTAATCTCTTTCGGGAACGTAGTTGATTTCTCTCATCCAGCGAGCAACAGTCAAAGCAGCGACTACTCCTGCCAGCCCGTCATAGTTGCCGCCTTGTGGTACGGAATCCACATGTGAGCCGCTGACAAGTGCGGGGAGGTTACGATTTTTACCCGGAATGGTCATCCAAACATTTCCGGCTTTATCGGTAGAAATTTCAAGATTAAGTTCGTTTCCGATTTTCTTAAAATATTCGAGAACCTGGGTTTCTACGGGAGAGTAGCCCTGACGGGATACGCCTTGACCATCTTTTGACATCTCGCGGATGTCGTCGAAGCATTTTTTAGCAAATTCTGATGATTTTTTTTGGAATTCAGAAGGCATTTTTAAGATTCTCCTTGGATTAAATCTGTTCATTTTAGAAGAACGAGACAAATGAAAATTAAATAACTATTCAAAAAAATTGTAAATTACAGGGTTAGTACGGTTTACTAGATATTACAAGATGTGAAATAGTAAGGCATTCTCCGGAAGAGAATATCTTACGGGGATTACAAAAATTAGCTAGTTTGAAAGGTGTTATTCATGTCATTAACCGCTTGGATAGCAGTAGCCGTGGTTATCGTCACGGTCTATTGCTTAATTAAACGCTATGAGACCCGCTTGGTTCTCTTCACGGCAGGTTTGTTCCTTTGCTGCATTTCCATGAAGCCGATGATGGCTCTGGACCAGTTCGCAAAGAGCATGACAACTGCAACTCTTATCATGGCAATCTGCGGATCGATGGGTTTCGCATATGTCGTGACTCACACACAGTGTGATAAGCATTTAGTTTCTCTGTTAGCAGCTCCTCTGAGGAAGATTGGTATTCTTTTGATTCCAGCCGCTACAGCTGTTACTTTCTTCGTTAACATTGCACTTCCTTCCGCAGCCGGCTGTGCCGCTGCCGTAGGCGCAACTTTGATCCCTGTGATGATCCGCTCCGGTATCCGTCCGGCCGCTGCAGGCGCAGCTATTCTGATGGGTACTTATGGTTCCTGCTTGTCCCCAGGTATGAGCCATAATAACTTCGTAGCTAAGATCTCCAACATGGACGTTATGGACGTTATCGGTCTTCATACACCATTCACATTGATCATGATGGCTATCGGCCTTGTTGGTATCACAATCGTCTGCTTAGTCTTGCGCGATAACAAGCCAAGTCAAGAAGAACTTGATGCCTACTATGCTCAGGCTGGTCAGGCCGGCGAAATCGGTCGCATCAACATCCTCAAGGCTCTTGCTCCGCTCGTTCCATTGTGCATTTTGGTTGCCGGCAACCAATGGTTCCCAGCTATCAAGATGGGCGTGGCACAGGCCATGGTCTGCGGTGCTATCTACACATTAGCAGTCAGCTGGACAAATCCGCAACAATTCTCCAAAGAATTCTTTAAGGGAATGGGTTCAGGTTACGGTTCTGTGATGGGTATCATCATTGCGGCCGGTGTCTTTGCTGCTGGCTTGAGAGCTGCCGGTTTGGTCGATGCATTCGTCGCAGGTCTTAAGGCTTCTAACGAAATTGCCCGTTGGGGCGGTTCTTTAGGACCATTCATCCTCGCTGTTATTACTGGCTCCGGCGACGCTGCTACATTCGCCTTCAATGAAGCTGTTACACCTCACGCTGCTGATTTCGGTATGCAGGTTCCTAACCTCGGTGCTTTGGCTCTTATCTCCGGTTCTTTGGGCAGAGCAATGTCCCCGATCGCTGGTGTTGTGATCGTAGTTTCCGGTCTTGCTATGGTTCAGCCAATGCAATTGGTTAAGAGAACATTTATCCCAATGATTATTGCCGTGTTCACACTGGCATTGATTATGGTTTAATTCTTTGCTACCGCAAAAAAGGTCCTTCGGGACCTTTTTTACTGGGAATTTGTAAAAAATTGCTAGCTTAATTCCCAATAAAACGCTATGATCCAATAATTAATACAAACCCTAAAGAGGAGACACAATGTCAGATTATTCATCCCAGCTGATCGAACAAAGAAGAACTTTGCACCAATGGCCGGAAGAAGGCTGGACAGAGTTCTGGACTACTGCCTACATTGTCGAGAAGCTGCGCAGTTTTGGATATGAAGTTCTTCTTGGAACAAAAATTATTAACCCAGAACAAGTTTTCGGCAGAAATGTTGAATTAGTTGAAGAAGGTAAGAAAAACGCTTTGGCCCGTGGAGTTTCCGAAGAACTAATCGCCGAAATGGAAGGTTACACAGGTGCTGTAGGTTTGTTGGATACAGGTAAAGAAGGTCCTACAACTGCATTCCGTTTTGATATCGATTGCGTCTGTGTTCAGGAAACAGCAAATGCTGATCACAAGCCGAATAAGGAAGGTTTCCGCAGCCAGCACAACGGCTTTATGCATGCATGCGGTCACGACACTCACACTTCTATCGGTCTGACATTGGCAAAATGGATTGCCGATCACAAGGATGAACTTAAAGGAAAATTCAAGATTGTTTTCCAACCAGCAGAAGAAGGTGTTCGCGGTGCTTCCGCTATCGCCGGCTCCGGTATTCTTGATGATGCCAATTATTTGTTCGGCAGCCACATCTCCTTTATGGCTGACAGCGGTGAAATCGTTGTAGCTCCTTACGGATTGCTCTGCACATCTAAATTTGACGTTAAATTTACAGGAAAACCGGCTCACGCAGGTAAAGAGCCAAATGCAGGCCGTAATGCTTTAGCTGCAGCTTGCAATGCTGTTGTTCAAATGATGGGTATTCCACGTCATGGCGGCGGCATGACACGTATTAATGTCGGTACCCTCAGAGCCGGCGAAGGCCGTAACGTTATTCCTACACATGCTCATATGGCTTTGGAAGTTCGCGGCGAAACCAGCTCTATTAACGACTACATGACAGAACAAGTTATGAACATCGTTGAAGGCATTTCTAAGGGCTTTGACGTGACATATGAAGTATCTCAGATGGGCGCTGCCGTTGACTTCACCAACGACAAGGAATGCAGCGACATTATTGAAAATGTTGCTAAGACAGTTCCTAGCGTTAATAAGATTATTCCAGACGGCAACTTCGGCGGTTCTGAAGACTATTCTGTTTTAGGCAGAAGAGTACAGGCTAACGGCGGTAAAGCTGCATTCTTCATCTGCGGCGCTGATAGAGCTGCAGGCCACCATCAAGGAAACTTTGACATCGATGAAAATGCTTTGCAAACAGCATTTGATATGTACAGAGGCATTGTTGAAAAAGTAAATAAGTAAGCTGAATAGCTAGCTGAAATAGGCTGTGGAGGCTCGGAAAGTTCGAGTCAAAGCAGCCTAAAATTTTGCTTAGAAGAAGGTTTCTAGCGAATGTTAGGAAGGAATGGCTTAAGAGAGGTCTAATTTTCAAAGTCAATGCAGAAGACGATCTTTAAGATATATCTCCAAGGTTTAGGCTTATACCTTTCTTAATGGAAAACTCAATCAAATATAAATTCGCTAACTTCAATAGCAATTTTTCGAGGGGAAGAAAGACTTGTGATTCTCTCGATGAGAAAGTTTTTCTGCGCTTCAAAAACGGCATAAAAAAAGAGGCTGGATTACCAGCCTCCTTGTGATATCTATACTACTGATTAGTGAGAGATACCTTTGAGTCTGTCAGGCCACCAAGATGGGTACGGCTGAGTCTGAGGTGTCTGGAGATAGCCAGGAACAAAGTGTGTCTTACCAAGTTCTGCAGCTTCCTTACCTGCATTGTAGTAACCCATGATTGTGAAGCTTCCGAGGGCAATCATGAAGATGATCAAGCCGATTGTAATCTTGCGGAGGAGAACACGTGTAGCGTTGGAAGGACCGCACCACTTCATGCAGAGACGGTACAAACCGATCATGCCGTGAACTTCAGTAACGATGAGGAACAAGTAAACAACCCACAACCAGGAATTGTAAACTTCGAGGCCGGAGCCGTATGGTCCGATTTCGCCCGGGTTCATAAGCATTGGGAGCATGTGCGGGAAAACCAAAGCTGTAAGAACAACACCAGTCAAGAACTGGAACCACCACCAAGTTGTATCACCGTGGCGGAGAAGTTTAACGTGGCCGCGCATAGTGCGGAGGGCTTTGTAGTTGGATGGGAATTTGCGAAGAGCAGTGATAGCGTGGATAACCACTAATACGAAAATAACTCCAACAAACAAGGAGTGCATCCAGAGGTGATCAACACCGTCGATAAAGTAGCCGCCTGTCAAGGAAACTAAATTCCAGAAGGTGTCTTTACCAAGAAGGATGGAGCTTGTGAAAGCCATGTGGCAGAAGAGGAACAAACCAAGAATCAAGCCTGTTCCGCTCTGAAGCACGTCAACCCATGCATAGGCATGAGACTTGTGCTGAGTTTCTGTCAAATCTACACCGTCAATAATTGTTTTGGCGGTTGGAGTGACCTTATATAAATGGGAGATGTCCTTAAAATCGTCGGCCATAGTAAAACCTTAGTTCAATTAATAAAGCAATTTAACTGAAAAGGATCTTGCTCTTTAATCTTCCTTTAAGGAATAAAAAAATATCGAAAGAAAGCGACTTTCAATCGATATTTTGAAAATTAAGTAAAAATTTAAGGGTTTTATCCTATTTATATCTACTTATGCACCTATTTGGTGCCAAATATTCTATCTCCGGCATCACCTAAACCTGGAACAATGTAGGCATCTTCATTCAAATGATCGTCAAGCGAGGCGACATAGACTTTGATATCGGGATGTTTTTCTTGGAATGTCTGGACTCCTTCAGGAGCTGCAACCAAGGCTACGAAAACAATATCTTTTGCCTTAACGCCGCGTTTGAGAAGAACATCCACTGCTGCAACTGCAGAGTATCCGGTGGCAAGCATCGGATCGACAACCAGGATCTTTCTATTCTTCAAATTGGAAGGGAGCTTAACTAAATATTCAACAGGACGATGGTCAGGCCCGCGGTACATCCCGATATGGCCGATACGCGCAGAAGGCATTAAATCCAATAGTCCGTCACTCATGCCAAGTCCGGCTCTGAGAACCGGAACGATAACGAGTTTTTTACCGGAAAGGTAATTCGTTTTGCATTTGCACAAAGGAGTCTCGATTTCACGAGTTTCTAACGGAAGATCTCGGGTTACTTCATAACCTAAAAGGTAAGATATTTCTCGAAGAAGCTGTCTGAAGGTATTAGATGGTGTACCTTTTTGACGCATTGTACTGAGTTTATGTTGGATGAGTGGATGATCGACTATATAAAGGTTAGGAAATCTCGGATCTGTCTTCATTTAGAACTCCCATAAAAGTGTCTTAATTATCCTCCCACTGATAGGAAGTTTCCATGACTTCTCCTAAATTGTTTAAACTTGCAATAATAGATACAAATTAAAGGAAATTACATGCGCTATCTTGTACTTTTAGTTCTGCTTTTATTAGGAGCAGGCTTCGTGTTCCTGAATTGGGACGCAGTATGCAGCCCGACTGAAGTCAATATGGTATTTACCAAAGCCCAAGCCCCTCTCGGGATGATGCTTTTAGTCTGGTTCGGTATCCTGTTTCTCGTTGTTTGCTATGGTCTGGTCAAGCAGCAAGCCACGGCATTAACTACAGCAAATAAGATGGCCAAAGAGTTAGAAGCTCAGAGAAAGTTGGCAGCTAATGCTGAAGACTCTCGTCTTACTAACGTTAAATCTGAATTTGATGCTAAATGGCAGAAGCTTGTTGACAGTCAAACAGCAATCCTGGAAGCCTCTGAAAAGAGAATTATGCAGGAACAAACAAATTTACTTGAATCTTTTAAGGAAGCACTCAAGAATAATGAGCAAAGCAATCAAGATTTAAGTAAGAACATTACAACGGCTTTGGATACGATGGATGACAAAATCACCAAAGTATTGATCGACGTTAAACAAGTGACAGCGTCTTCTAAGACCGCTTCCGCACCGCAGACAGAGCAATAAATTCTGCGTAGCACAAAAAGAAGGCCGGTTAAAACCGGCCTTTAACGTTTTGGGTTAACTAGAATTTTTTGTGATATTCCTCAACGCGAGCAACTTCTTCTTTAGCTCCTAAGAACACCGGTACGCGTTGATGAAGTTTTTCCGGTTGAAGATCAAGAATAGCGCCTTTACCGGTGGAAGCAGCTCCGCCGGCTTGTTCAATTAAGAATGACATTGGATTAGCTTCATACATAAGACGAAGCTTACCGGGCTGCTCGGGCTTTCTGTTGTCCCATGGATACATAAAAATGCCGCCGCGGCAAAGAACACGGTGGACTTCCGCAACCATGGCGGCAACCCAGCGCATATTGTAGTTTTTACCCAAAGGTCCGTCTTTTCCTGCCAATAAGTCTTTAACGTATTCTTTGACCGGAGCCGCCCAATGACGCATGTTGGACATATTGATTGCAAATTCTTCCGTAGTCGCTGGGATTTGGACGTTTTCTTTGGTAAGGATATAGTCGCCGGTATTCATGTTTAAAGTGAACATGACGACTCCTTTGCCGAACGAGAATGTCAAGATAGTTTGCGGAGAATACATAACGTAGCCCGCAGCAACTTGCTGTCGTCCCGGAATCAGAAAACTTTCGTTCGTGATTTCACCTTCCGGAGCCTTTGTGATTGAGAAGATTGTTCCGATAGGAGCATTAATGTCGATATTGCTGGAGCCGTCGAGAGGGTCAAAGGTAATGAGGTATTTGCCTCTCTTGAACTGAGGAGGAGTGACAAGGCAGTCATCCATCTCTTCGCTAGCCATACCGGCAACGGAACCGGTCCATTCAACTCCGGAAACAAAGATCTCGTTGGAAATAACATCCAATTTCTTTTGATGCTCTCCTTGGACGTTGTCAGTACCGGCCATTCCCAAAACGCCGGCCAGCGCACCATGAGTAACTTTATCGTTGATGTCTTTGCTTAACTGAGCAACGGCACTGATTAATGCGGATAATTCGCTGTCAATCAAATTGTTTTGAACGGCAGTTGTTAGATATTGAGAAAGAGTAATAGACACAACACTTCTCCGATTAAATGGGTTCGTTAATAGCTTTATCCACAATCTCTCTGAGATCTGCTGAGAGATTCTTTTGTTGACTTACGTATCTTAATGCTTTGTACATCATTGAAGACAGTCTCGGCTCATACCTTCTCCAATTTTCTAGTGTTCTGGCCAAGCGGGCAGAGACCTGCGGGTTAAAACTGTCGATATTAAGAACAGTTTCAATCCAGAGCTGATAACCGCTGCCGTCAAGAGTATGGAATTCAGGACCGCCTTTGGCAAAGAAAGTTCTTAACAGCGAATAGACGTTATTCGGATTCTTAATGGAGAAAAGAGGATCCATCATCAAAGAGCGGATTTTGTTCACAACCGGCATCTCTCCGTGAACCGAGGTCGCTAAGGCTTGAACTTCGAGCCATTTGTTAATTAGGAGGGGCTCTGTTGCCCATGCGATAGAACTCTTGTTGAGCATTTCTTGACGAATGGGAAGGCCGGAGTGTACAGCTATGCTTAAGGCGCCTAGTTTGTCCGTAATGTTGTTCCCTTTTTCAAAGAAGTTGCGGGTTTGCTGAACCCCCTTCGGATTACCGGAGGCGACAAGATAGGATAGGGAAAGGAACTTCAAAGCTCGTTTTCCGGCGAGATCGGGATCATATTTGTATATTCCCTCGGTTGTGCAGGTTTTTACCTTATCCTCAAAGCTGGTCTTGAGTCTTTGCCCAATCTTCTTTTGCATCGCCTGACAAGCCGCACGAATTAAAGCCGGTTCAATAATGATTTGGCTTTCATAAATGGCTTGTTCGCTAGGCAGCTTTAAAATTTCTGCTCGGTAAGCGGGGGACAATCTTTCATCGTTAAGAATTTCTTCAAAAGTTGCTAAATAAGCTTCCATTGGAGAAAGAGAATTCGCATTTTGAGTTTTTCTTAATTCTTGGATGAAGGCGTCGATAGCTAAAATAGAAAGCTTCTCAAAGGCTTCAGCTCGGTTAAACAGATCCGAGTCGTTTTTGGCTAAGAAGACTAGTTGATCTCTGGTTAAATCCATGTCAAAGATGACGGGAGCAGAGAAGCCTCTGCCTAAAGACAGAAGTGGTCTTCTGTCCACATTGACCAAAGTCCATGTTTGTACGTCTTGATTTAAAAGAAGGACACGTGTAGTTCCGACGGGCAGCGGTTCACCTTCGAGCTGCAAAGGAATATCCTCGCCTTTGTCATTGAGGACTCCGATAGCTAAAGGAATCATCAGGGGCTGTGGTTTCGGTTGACCGGGTAGGGTACGGTTGGACTGTCTCGCGGTAATAGTAAAGGTCTTTGTGCCTTCGTCCCATTGAGTCTTCACCGAGACGCGAGGAGTACCGGCTTGAGAATACCAAAGAGCGAACTGAGAAAGATCAGCGTCGTTGGCTTCTGCCATCGCAGTTCGGAAGTCGTCACAAGTGGCGGCAGAACCGTCGTATCTGCGCAGGTATTCAGCAAGTCCTTTCTTAAAACCTTCCTTGCCGAACATGGTTTGATACATACGAACAACTTCTGCACCTTTTTCGTAAACGGTCATGGTGTAGAAGTTGTTAATTTCACTGTAGGAATCCGGGCGAATCGGGTGGGCCATAGGACCGGAGTCTTCCGGAAATTGAGCGGTGCGCAAAGCTCGGACGTCTTTTATTCTCTTTACGACTTTTGCTGATTCAGAACCCAGCATATCGCTTGCGAACTCTTGTTCTCTGAAAACTGTCAAGCCTTCTTTCAAAGATAATTGGAACCAATCTCTGCAAGTCACGCGATCACCGGTCCAGTTATGGAAGTACTCATGCCCGATAACGGATTCAATGGCAGCGTAATCAGAATCGGTCGCAACTCTGTCATCGGCAAGAACGTATTTGGCATTGAAAATATTCAATCCCTTGTTTTCCATTGCGCCCATGTTGAAGTCGTTAGTGGCAACAATCATGAAGCGTTCCAGGTCTAAGGTAAGGCCGTAGCGGACCTCATCCCAGCGAATAGCTTTTTTAAGACAATCCATAGCATGGACGGTCTTATTCTCGTTTCCCGGTTCTGTATAAATCTGCAGGAGAGCGGTTTTGTCGTTATTGAGTTCAATTTTGTCTTCGTTGACGGTGAAGTTGCCGGCAACCAGAGCAAACAGATAAGAAGGTTTCGGGAAAGGATCGTGCCAGATTGCGTATTTGCGCCCGTCTGGAAGCACTCCTTGATCTATAAGGTTCCCGTTGGACAGAAGAACTTTGCATTCTTTAGGAGCATGAAGGGTCACGGTGTACTTGGCTAATACATCCGGGCGATCAGGGAAATAAGTGATACGTCTGAAGCCTTCTGCTTCGCACTGTGTTATGAAGTTGTTATTCGAAAGGTACAGACCTGAAAGCTCAAGGTTAGCTTTGGGATTGATTCGAGTAACAATTTCGATATCGGTGGGTTCCTTAATTGAGTGAAAAATCAATTTGCCGGCATTCATGGCATACTGATTCGTCAAGCTCGGCTGTCCGTTAATTTTTATTGAGACAAGCTGGAGACTTTCACCGTTTAATTCAAATTCGTCGCTTTCTCTGCCTTCTCTCGGGACGACATGCATGGTAGAGGTGACGATTGTTCTATCGGGAATTAAATCAAAAACGAGATTAATCGTTTCAACATCGTGGTTAGGTGCCTTGTAATCTTTACGGTAAACGACCGTTTGTCTGTTTGACATTGAAATCCTCGCGCAAAACTGTCCGATTATTCTAATTAATATCGAGGAAGTTATCAGAAATTACAAAATCGGAATAGACATCGAATTTCTGAAGGATAAGCTCTAGAAACAAATAATCACCAAAAAATGTAGCTTCATAATTTTTCAATAGCTAGAATCCATTCAAATATTTAACGGAGATTCCTATGTGCACAACAGTCATTGTTGGTGAAAAGGCTAGCTTCGACGGCTCTTTTCTGATGGCCAGAAGCGCTGACAGCTCTGCTCTTAAGGCCCAACATTTTGTAATTCATCCGGCAAAAGAATATCCCGAAGGTGCGATGTACCGCACCAAGGACTACGATGGCGCCACCGACTTTTCTTATCCGTTGCCAAGACAGGCAATGCGCTACACCACGGTTCCTAACTGGAAAACAGGACTGCACGGTGCGGTAGGATTTAACTCCGAAGGTCTCGGAATCACCGGCACAGAATCAATCTTTGCTCGTGATGATGCTTTAGCTATTGATCCATACAACAAAGAATCCGGTATTACTGAAGACGATATTCTTGATGTTCTTCTTCCACGCTGCAAAACAGCTCGTGAAGCAGTAGCCCTTCTTGGCAAGATTATTGAAACACAAGGTGCCGGAGAAGGTTTCGGTGTGGGTTTTGCCGATGACAAAGAAGTCTGGTATCTCGAGACCGGAACAGGTCATCAATGGATGGCTCAGCGTACTCCGGCCGAAGTCTACTTTGCATCCGGCAACCAAGGCAGATTGCGCTTCTTTGATCCGAAAGACGACACAATGATGGGTTCTCCTACATTGATTTCTTTCGCAGAAGAACACGGCTTCTACGATCCTAAGTCCGGCAAGTTTGATTTTGCTGCCGCTTACACCCGCAATGATGACAGAGATCGTATTTATAACGATCCGCGCGTTTGGGTAATGCAGAAGATTTTGAATCCGTCTTTAGAGCAAAAAGTTGCTGACGGAAGAAACTTTGATGTTTATCTCAAGCCTGAACAGCCCGTTACTCTTCAAAATCTGAAAGATATTATGCGTAACCACTTTGAAGGTTACGCTCACGATCCGTACAGTTTTGGATTAAACGGAAGCGAGCCTTGGAGACCAATCAGCGTATTTAGAACTTATGAAGCTCATATTCTTCAAGTTCGTCCATGGATGCCGAGAGAAATCGGCGACGTGATTTACGTTGCGTTCGGTATGGCCTGCCTTTCTTGCTTCATGCCTTTCTACCAAGGCTTAGATCAAGTCCCAGCTGCATTCGGCGAAGGTACTGATCATGCAGACGACAAATCTATCTACTGGAAGTTCCGTAAGCTCCAAACACTGGCCATGACAGACTTCCCGACTCTTGCTCCGATTGTTCAGAAGAAATTTGCTGAGCATGAAGCTGCCATGAGCGAAAAGCAGTCTGCAATGGAAAAAGAATATACAAGCTTGTATGCAACTGATAAGCAGGCAGCTCATGATCTGCTTCAGAAATTCAATTTGGAAGTTTTCGCAGAGACTGAAGAAGTTATCGATGGTTTGATGAATGAACTCTTTACCGTTCTCACAACAAAGATCGAGAAAGAAAACTTCTTCGCCAATAAGAAAATGAAAGATTAATCTTTCTTTTGCGAAAACCGCCTCCTATCTGAAAAGCTAGGAGGTATTTTTTTGCTGCCGAAAACTTACAGACAGACAAAAGGCCTCCGAAGAGGCCTTATTCTGCATCACAGTTGATTATTTAGCAGCTGCTTTCCATGCGTCTTCAAGAGGAGGGAACTTCTTGTTTTCAGCGATGTAAGCATCAACTTCTTTGTAGTTGTGGCCGGCTGTCTTGTGGCACTGTACGCAGTTGGTTGGTTTGTCGATAAAGCCCTTGTGGAACTGAGCAATCATCGGCTTCTTGGCATCATACATTTCTTCCAAGTTATGGCAACCGCGGCAGTTCTTGAAGTTGTTGCCGGTCATAGTATCGATAACGCGTTTTTCAGTAACTTTACGTCTTTCAAGCCATTTTTCCGGTGTGGAATAGTTGCCCTTTATTTCGCCGATGAGGGAAACGAAACCGGCTTCAGCTTTTGCGAAGAGGAGCTGTGTATAAGCAATCGGTGTCAACGGATGATTTGTTTCATTTAAAAGGTGGCAGTCGGAGCAGCCTGCTGTCACGCCTGTCGGAGTTCTGGCATGCTGGCCTTGCTTCCATGCATAGGCTACGCCGTCCATGGAGTGGCACCATGTAGTACAGAATTTGTCGGAACCTGCCCACTGTACAACGGAAACAGTGGAAGCAGAAATCACGATACCGACAACAATACCAATAACTAAGAGCCAAAAAACTCCCCATTTACTTCTAGAGGACATATTCTTCTTCCTTGCTGTTGTTAGTTAGTCAAAATGTTCTGACTCTAAGGGTGAGTCGAGTCGCTCCATGCTTTTTCTGAAATGTACGAAAGAGCGGCATGAACTAAGTTTATCTTAAGAAATAATTAGAAATAAAAAGCAGAAATAAAAAAAATATGGAACTAACCCTAGAAATCCTGGGTTCTCCCCAATTGGAGTTAATCTTTTTGGCTCATCACATCAGGCCAATAATCACATTTGTTTGATCGACTTCAAGATAGGCGTCCGAACCGATAGTCAGGTTATGCGGGCTATGCACAAAACCGACAACATTAATTCCATTCGCTAGTCGTAGAGTAACTTCACCGCCTTTATCTTTTTGGGGTAAGCGAGCAACCTGGCCTTTTAATACTTCTTTGTCATAGTTCTCCGGAAGTGAGTCAAGAATTTTTGCTCCGGTAGCCTTAAACAACGCTAATACAGCCATTCCCACCTTCAAACCGAGCAGCTGCTGACTTTCTGTCGTAATGCTGGCTTTTAAATAGGCTTGTTCAGCAACTTTTAAAACCACCTTGGATTGGGAAAGACCTCCGTGAATTTCCTCAATCACGCAAGGAATCACATTTCTTACGCTCATTTTGAGCGTACTGGCGGCTAGAGATGCAAGTTTTGAATGTTGACCGTTCTCAATATCAGTCAAAATTTGTGAGCGGACTTTGTTCAGAGAGGCGGATGCCTCAAGTACCAGTCTTCCGGCAGGTGTCAAGACTGCGCCGCCTCCTGAAGAGCCGCCGACAGCTTTATCGACCAGCGGTTCGCCGGCAAGATTGCTTAGAGTTTCAATTGCCTGCCAAGCGGCTTTATAGCTGATTCCGGCTGAACGGGCTGCCTGAGAAATACTTCCCAGACTGTCGATTCTCTGAAGAATATCTATTCTTTTATCTACACTCTCTAACCCCAGGGCATCAAAGATGTTCATATCTTTACCAATTAATTATTTTACGTATACAATACCGTTATTCTAATCTAGAATAGCGACAAGATAATTATTTCTTAAAGGAGCATCATGAAACACAGTTTATTGCTTTTAGCTGTAGCAGCTATCTTCTCAACCTCAGCCAATGCTGCCGACATTAATGTCGCAGTAGCCGCCAACTTTACAGCTCCTATGAAAGAATTGGCCGCTATGTATGAAAAAGAAACCGGTAACAAGATTCTAGCTTCCTACGGTGCAACAGGCGCCTTTTACGCACAGATAAAAAACGGTGCTCCTTATCAGGTTCTTTTTGCCGCTGATGCAAAAACTCCGGCTAAGATTGTAAAGGAAGGTTTGGGTGCTGAAGGTACGAATAAGGTATATGCGTACGGTAAGTTAGTTTTGTGGAGCGCTGCACCTGACTTCGTAAAAGAAGATAAGAACTTTATTCTTTCCGACAAAGTTAAGAAGATTGCCGTTGCTAACCCCAAGTTAGCTCCATACGGAGAGGCTGCTTATCAAACAATGACAGCTTGGGGTAATCTGAAGAAAGCGGAACCCAAATTTGTAACAGGGGACAATATCGGTAAGACATTCCAGTATGCCAAGACAGCTAACGCGCAGGTTGGTTTCGTCGCTTTATCTCAAGTATTCAAGGACGGCAAGATGACATCAGGATCGGGCTGGATTATTCCAACTGACTTGTATCAGCCTATTCGTCAGGACGTTGTTGTTTTGAACCCGGGTAAAGACAACAAAGAAGTCGCTGACTTCCTCAAGTTCGTTGAAACCAATCCTCAAGCTAAGAAGTTAATTGAGTCCTACGGATACGGACTGTAAGAGAGTTTTAGATGTTTACCGCTGAAGAATTACTGCCTATCCAACTAACTCTAGAGCTAGCTGCCATAACTACAGTGTTTCTTTTAATTGTTGCCACGCCACTGGCGTGGTGGCTCGCTAATACAAAGTCGAAGCTGAGATCCGCAGTGAGTTCAGTGGTGACATTACCTCTTGTTTTACCGCCCAGTGTATTAGGTTTTTATCTTTTAGTAGCCATGGGGCCAAATGGGCCTTTGGGTAAATTGACAGAAGCTTTAGGGGTAGGGCTTCTGACATTCACTTTTCCGGGACTTGTAATCGGCAGCGTCGTATATTCGATGCCGTTTGCTGTGCAGCCGCTGCAGGGAGCGTTCGAATCCATCGGCAAAAGGCCGCTGGAGGTCGCTGCAACACTCCGGGCCACGCCGTGGGATACTTTCTTCAATGTGATTTTACCACTAGCGAAGCCTGGATTCGTGACTGCTTCTTTACTTACTTTTGCGCACACAATCGGCGAGTTCGGCGTTGTTCTGATGATTGGGGGCAATGTTCCCGGAAAAACTCAAGTTGTTTCCACAGAAATCTACAGCTATGTGGAAGCAATGGAATACTCAAAGGCCCATTGGCTGGCTGGCGGTATGGTCTTATTTAGCTTCTTTGTTCTACTCGGACTAACATTATTAAATAGAAAAAACGATCGCTTCTTGACCTAGGAGAAGAATAAGTTGGAAACAATAAGTACAAGTGAAGTGAACTTATTCCTGGAAAGGAAAGAAGGTTTTAAGCTTGACTGCAGCGTTAAATTCCCCACAGAGGGAATTACTGTTGTTTTTGGAGAGTCGGGTTCCGGTAAGACAACATTTTTAAGATGTGTAGCCGGGCTCGAACGTGCACATGGTTATGTTCATGTCGGCAATGAACTCTGGCAGGACGACAAGAAAAATATCTTTTTACCGACTTGGCAGCGCCAGCTTGGTTATGTATTCCAAGAATCTTCTCTTTTCCCTCATCTCTCTGCATTAAAAAATTTAGAGTTCGCTATCAAGAGAAGCAAAAGTCCCAACTCCAAAGAGAGAATGGAAACCGCTATTGAATTGTTAGGAATTCGAACTTTGCTTAACCGCATGCCTTCTCAGCTTTCGGGCGGAGAACGGCAAAGAGTGGCAATTGCCAGAGCCGTTGCGACGGATCCTCATGTTATGCTCTTTGATGAGCCACTAGCTTCTTTGGACTTTGCTAGAAAGGTTGAAATTCTTCCTTGGCTGGAAAAGCTTAAAGAAGAACTCAAAATACCAATGCTTTATGTGACTCACTCTGCAAATGAAGTAGTTAAACTTGCCGATCACATCATTGTGCTTGAGAAAGGGCTTTTGAAAGCCAGCGGCTCTCTGCAAAGCGTTTTATCAAACGTAGATCTTCCCGTTAAGCTTGAAGGAAAACTTGGAGTGGTTCTGCGCGGAAAAGTAACTGACAAAGACTCGCACTGGAATTTGTTGACAGTCAGAATTGAAAACTTTGATATTACCGTCCCTGACGGTGGAGAAGAGGTTGGAGACTCAGTAAGTTTGCAGGTGCTGGCTAAAGACGTTTCTATTACCGCGGCAAAGCCTGAATCGACCTCAATTTTAAATATCTTGCCGGGTAAGGTCACGCAAATACGGCAAGAAGATAATCATATAGATAGCTTGGTTCAAATTGACTGTAACGGCCAGAAATTTTTGTCTTTGGTGACAAACAAATCTTTAAATTCTCTCTGTCTCCAGGAGGGCTCGAATGTTTGGATTCAGTTTAAATCTATGAGCCTAAGCGCTCGGTGATTCAGCCCAAGATTTGTTGAAGCAGAGAAAAATTTTGCTTTGAAACACAAAAGGAGATCAAGTTTTCTAGACTGTTCTCCTTTGAATTTACGGTTCAACCTGCCTATTCCAAGACTTTAACCATAAAGTTCGAAGGTCTTCCTTCAGAATAGACAACAGGAATTTGAATCTTGACAGAGAGTCCCCCTTTAATGCTCTTCATATCCGGGATGACTGTGTATTCAGAAGGCGGATAAGTTTTTTGGAAGATAGTCTTATTGGTGTTGACCAAAGTGACTTGAAACTGAGGAAGTCTCTGGGTTCTCATATCCTGATTTTGTACTTGGAGCGAGACGTCCCATGTGTCCCGTCCTGTGGCATTCATCTCCGAAGTCAAGATTCTCAACGGCCTCATCGGAGGGCAATAGAAGAATTTGCAGCTTCGTTCAGAAATTGAGTTAAGAGGATCCTGCTGCATGATGCTTGGCTGCAAGAATAAGGCAACTTGCCAGGTGCACAGGCAAACCACAATAAAGCAAATAAAAAGCATCACTGATCTCAGAACTCCAGATGGAGTCGGAGCTTCTTCGGGAGCTTCTAGATTTTCATCGGGAGGTTCCATGACGGCTTTAGGCTTTTGGCTTAAAGGCGTTGAGAGTTCCTCTAAATCCTTGGAAAGCGCAGCCATCATTTCACGAGGATCTTTGCGCTTAACTGAAGAGGGTTCAGCGGTTGAGGAAACGGGATTCTGAGGAGTTTGTCCGGCGGGACTGCCCGTGGGGATACCCGCAGAAGAGGATTCTGTAGGAGAGGGAGAAATTTTTGGAGCTTCAGTCTTGGCAGATGTCGGAACCGGAGAATTCAGTTCAGCGGGCACAATCCTCGGAATTAAGTCTTCTTTTCGCTTTAAAGGTTGAGAAAGACTCGGTTCATAAGGAAATCTAAGACCTTTTGAATTGCCAGAGATTTTCGGCTCCATATTCTGCTCGCTCGGTTATTTCTTTTGTCCTGCTAAGCACACCCATCCTTCCGAAGTTTTCCAAATCTTCAGATCCAGGGTAGCACACAGCCCGTTGTAAAGTTCCATTAGCTCTTCAGCTTGTCTCTCTAATATACCCGATAAAACCAAGGATCCGCCGTCTTTTACGCGGGATATGAGTGCAGGAGCCAAGATTCGGAGGGGGTTGCTCAAAATATTAGCTACCACCACATCAAATTTTTCATCAGGCAATTTGGACGGGAGATAGAAACCTGCCTCAACTCCATTCTGCTCGGCATTGTATTTAGCCGCTTCGATGGATTGCGGGTCGATATCGGTGCCCATAGCAATATCAGCACCAAGTTTCTTTGCTGCTACGGCAAGAATTCCAGAACCGCAGCCGTAGTCGAGAACACTGCGGCCGCAAAGATCGTGCGAACTCAGCCATTCAAGACAAAGATGGGTTGTAGGATGAGTGCCTGTACCGAACGCAACTCCAGGGTCAAGTCTGATATTGATTGCATTGGGATTGGGAGGTTCATGCCAGGAAGGAACAATCCATAGCTTTTCGGAAATTTGAGTCGGAGAAAATTGAGCTTGCGTGATGCGAACCCAATCGTTATCCGGAACGACTGTTTCTGCTTCAATTTCCGGTACTTTGAAATGCAGTTCGTCGCAGCATTTATTTAAAACCTTAGCAATAGGAAAGTCTGCGGGGACAAGAATTTTCAATCTGGAACGATTCCAAGCCAGTCTCTCGGGCTCCAGACCAGGTTCTCCGTAGAGCGGGGCCTCGTCTTCGCTGTCGGCATCGGCATCTTCGATACTGACTGAATAGACACCTTCGTCCATTAAGAAATCCGAAAGTTCTTCGGCTTCGTCTTTTTCGACCAAAATTGAAAATTCTTTGAGCATTTAGTAGCCTATGCGTGTTTACGGTTCATGTGCGAGAGCTTTTCTTCCAGATAGTGGATGCTGGGACCGCCCTTTAAATAAGTTTGGTCAATCATCATTTCTCTGTGAAGAGGAATATTTGTAGAAATTCCTTCAACGACAGTTTCGGACAAAGCACATCTCATGCGAGCAATTGCTTGCTCACGTGTGTCGCCGTAAGAGATCAGCTTGCCTATCATTGAATCGTAGTGCGGAGGTACAAAATATCCCGGGTAAATGTGGGAGTCAACACGGATGCCGGGACCTCCCGGTGCATGGAAAGTAGAGATTCTTCCAGGGCTCGGTGTGAATCTAAACGGATCTTCAGCGTTGAGTCGGCATTCAATGGCGTGGCCTCTGATTTGAATATCTCTTTGACGATAGCTTAAACGTTCGCCGGCAGCAATTTTGATCTGCTCCTGGACCAGATCCACGCCTGTAATTAATTCCGTGACCGGATGTTCAACCTGAATACGAGTATTCATTTCGATGAAGTAGAACTCTCCGTTCTCGTACAGGAATTCAAAAGTACCAGCACCGCGATAGCCAATCTTTCGGCAGCCGTCTACGCAGCGTTCGCCGATTTTTTCGATTTGACGGCGAGGAATACCGATAGCCGGAGCTTCTTCAATAACTTTTTGGTTGCGTCTTTGAATCGAGCAGTCTCTTTCACCAAGCCAGATAGCATTTCTGAAAGAGTCGGAAAGTACTTGAATCTCGATGTGACGAGGATTTTCAAGGAATTTTTCCAGATAAACGGTGCCGTTGCCGAAAGCGGCTTTAGCTTCTTGTCTTGTGGTATTTACCGCATTAATCAGAGCGGCTTCGGTGTGAACGACTTTCATTCCTCGTCCCCCGCCGCCACCGGCTGCTTTAATAATGACCGGATAACCGACTTCACGCGCCAGACGAATAATTTCTTTCGGGTCATCCGGCAGTGCACCGCCTGAACCCGGAACGCAAGGAACGCCGGCTTCAATCATGGCTTGTTTGGCCGAAACTTTATCGCCCATTAAACGAATAGTTTCCGGTCGAGGTCCGATAAAAACGAAACCGCTGGACTCTACGCGTTCAGCGAAGTCTGCATTTTCCGAAAGAAAGCCGTAACCCGGGTGAATAGCCTCAGCATCGGTGACTTCAGCCGCGCTAATTAAAGCAGGGATATTCAGATAACTTTGGTGAACGGGTGCCGGTCCGATGCAGACGGACTCATCTGCAAGCCTAACGTACTTTGCATCGGTGTCTGCCAAAGAATGAGCAACCACCGTTTTAATGCCCATTTCTTTACAAGCACGCTGAATTCTGAGGGCAATTTCACCTCGGTTGGCAATTAAGATTTTTCCAAACATGGTTACTCAATAACAAAGAGGGCTTGTCCAAATTCAACAGGCTGAGCATTATCAACAAGAATTTCTTTTACGGTGCCGCTGACTTCTGCTTCAATTTCGTTAAGCAGCTTCATGGCTTCAATAATGCATAAGGTGTCGCCTTTCTTTACCTGAGAACCGACCTGAACGAAAGGATCAGCGCCGGGGCTAGGAGCGCGGTAGAAAGTGCCGACCATCGGGCTTGTTACCTGAGTTCCGGACGGAGCAGCGGCCTTCGGTGCAGGAGAGGGTGCGGGCGCAGGTGCAGCTGCAGCTGCCGGCTCTGCCGGTCTGTAAACTGGCTGAGGAACTTCGACTACGGCTGGTTGAGCAGCAACAGATACCGGTTTGTTGACGATTCTGACTTTTTCGCCTTCTTCAGTAATTTCCAACTCGGAAACTCCTGAAGCCTGTACCAAATCAATAAGTGTTTTAAGTTTACGCAGATCCATGATGATCCTCTTCTCTAATTAGAATTAATTAAGTATTCAGCCGCCAGCAGATACCCTTTATAACCTAAGCCGATAATGCATCCTCTAGCAATATCGGACAGATAGGAGTGATGTCTAAAAGGTTCTCTAGCAAAGATGTTTGTAAGATGGACTTCTATGAAAGGAATGTTGACCGACAAGAAGGCATCTCTTATAGCAATGCTTGTGTGAGTGTATGCGCCGGGATTGATGATGACTGCGTCGACTTCTTCTCTGGCGGCTTGATGAATTTTGTCAACAAGGTCTCCTTCGTGGTTGCTCTGATAGCAAATCAGTTCAATACCGTAAGAAGCACATTTTTGACTAAGTTCGTTTTCAATTTGTTCTAGGGTCACAGATCCATATTTTTCAGGCTCTCTTCTGCCTAAAAGATTTAGATTGGGGCCGTTAAGCAGCAAAATTTTGTTCATCACGTTCAGGGGAGGCTCTCAGAAAATCTCTTAGCTCCCCTTAGAGTTATTCATTTCGTAAGTATAGTACTTAACTTTCCCTAAAAACATTAAGAAATCGGGCTATTTGTATCTATCTTGATGAATTGATGAGGAGGAAAACAGGGCTTTAAGTTCCTTATTAAAGCGTCAAAGACAAATGTAAAGATCGACGAAGATAAGCGAAAAAAGCAGAAAATCTCCCGGTTATTTTGTTTTATCAAGAATTTTTTTAAGATCTTCAATTGTGGCAAATTTGAAGCTTTCTTCTTCGATTTGCCATTGATCAGGAAGTTTGTTTTGCTTTTTCTTTCCTTGCTGGCGCCCGTCGTAGACGCGCAATACTACCCAGACAGAGATGTGTTGATCTCGGAGTATACCGTTTCTCAACGAAGGGGCTTCAACGATAAGTTCTTCAACCGGATCTCTTTTAGTTCTTCCTTCTATCGGATAAGACTCAAAATCAATATTTCTATCCAACAAGAATAACTCTACTTCTTTAGGATCGTCCGCAGCCAGATCGATATAAATATTAGAGAATTTATCTGCGCATCCGTTGAGAACACCTTTGGTTAAAAGCGGAGAGTATTGCTCTAACTCCTTCATGACCGTTAGAGCCATCAACCGGAGCTCTCTTAGACGCTCTTTATGTCCTTCCGGATCAAAAATTGCGTAATGTTCCCTTAGTGCTGTCTCGATTTGTTCATCGGACGGAAGCATAGAAGTGGAAAGATGCGGATTACTTTCAAGTATTTCGCTTCTGGCTTCGTTCCAAGGAAGCCCTTTTTCGGCGATTATGCCGGCAGCAAGGGCTGCATATTTATTAGGCTGAATCACGGTGTCCTTAGATTTTTATGAAAACGTAACAAATTCTAGGCGCTCAGAATGCCGCAAAACCAAGAAAAAATTATTCTGAGCTGTCTGACGTCTAAATCGTTACCAAATTTCTTATGTATAGTCTTGAGACTAAAGAGCGCCTCGATCTATAGTTCTTTGATTACGAGATAGATGTTCGGAGAAATTGTGCATATTCATATTGTTGGTATTTGCGGGACCTTCATGGGAGGAATTGCTCAGCTGGCCAAATCCCTAGGTATCAGGGTCAGCGGCTGTGATGCAGCTGTTTATCCACCGATGTCAGATCAGCTTAAGGAAGCTGGAATTGACCTCATCGAGGGCTACGATCCTGAGCAGTTAAAGTTAAATCCTGACTTGTATATTATCGGTAATGCTATCTCTCGAGGAAACCCTCTTCTTGAAGCTATTCTTAATTCAGGAGCTCCGTATACTTCAGGGCCTCAGTGGCTCGCAGAAAACATTTTGTGGAAGAAGAAAGTTTTAGCTGTTGCGGGTACACATGGTAAAACCACTACAAGTTCCATGCTGACTTGGATTTTGGAAGAAGCTGGTTTGAATCCAAGCTTTTTAATTGGGGGAGTTCCTAATAATTACCATCGTTCTGCACGTTTGACTGACTCAGAATATTTTGTAATTGAAGCAGATGAATACGACACGGCATTCTTTGATAAGAGAAGCAAGTTTGTTCATTACCGCCCCTGGGTGGCTATTCTGAACAACCTTGAATATGACCATGCCGATATTTTTCCGAATATCCAAGCAATCCAAAGACAGTTCCACCATTTAGTCAGAACTATTCCATCGCAGGGAAGAGTGATTTACAACGGTGAGTCCGAAGCTCTTAAAGAAGTATTAGAAATGGGGCTTTGGACGCCGGCTGAATCTTTCGGCACTTCAGATTCAGACAACTGGCAATTAAAAGACTATGAGGGTCCGCGATTGTTCGCCGGTTCTAAAGAAATCGGTGAAGTTCCTTCTCCGTTGCCCGGACATCATAACCGGATGAACACAATTGCCGCAGTAGCTGCGGCAGCTGCAATCGGAATTTCTGCTGTCGATGCTTTGCATCATATGGAGTCCTTTGAAGGTGTAAAACGCAGACTGGAACTTAGAGGAACGGAAGACGGAGTCAAAGTTATTGATGATTTCGCCCATCATCCAACTGCCATTGAAGAGACTCTTAAGGCACAAAGAAGCGTCCAGAGAGAGGGAAGAATCATTGCGGTGCTTGAACCCCGGTCAAATACGATGAAACTTGGAAGCATGAAAGACAAACTTCCCGGATCATTGGAGTTGGCCGATGAAGTTGTCTGTTTCCAATCTCCTGCAGTGCATTGGGATGTGGCAGAAGCTCTCAAGCCGCTTGGAAATAAAGCTAAAGTCTTTAGTCATCTTGAGGAAGTGGCCGAAGCAGCAGTGAAGACTGCCGAGCCGGGAGATACAATTTTGGTAATGAGCAACGGAGGTTTCGGCAATATTCACGAAAAACTTCTGAAAGCTCTCCGACAGAGGTCTGCTAATGAATAGCACAACTATCTATATTCATGGATTTCTTTCTTCTCCGTATTCCAATAAAGGAAAGATTCTGGCGCAAAGGCATCTTCAAAGAGGAATTCCTTTTATTGCTCCGGAAATTTTTGTAGGACCGAAGAAAGCCGCCGAGATAATTATGGCTGCCGTAGATCAGGTTCAAACGGACGATTTTTGTTTTATCGGTTCATCGTTAGGTGGTTTTTATGCCACCTGGGCAGCGGAAAAGTTCGGTAAAAAGGCAGCTGTTTTAAATCCTGCCGTTCGTCCTTGGCTTTTTATGGAGGACAAAGTCGGGGTGCACTATGTGGAACAAACCGGTGACAAAATCGTTGTCTATCCGGAGTACGAAGAAGAATTAAAGGCATTAGCAGTTAACCGTCTTAAAACTCCTGCTAATTATTTGACAATCTTGGGCGATAAGGATGAAGTGCTCAATTGGCACGATGGTGAGGAGTTTTACCATGGGACTAATGTCAAGATTGTGCACGGAGCGGACCATAGACTCTCAGAGTTTGATTCTCTTGCAGATGATGTTATGAATTTCCTTCATGGCGGGATCTCCAGGTAAGATCTGCTTTCTCAAAGAAAGGACGATAATGAATTTATTTTTCGAAGAAGACGGTGCTTTTAAGGCAGGAGTCATTCTGAACGCGACGGACGCTGCTTATCAGATTGAATTACCGACAGGAAAACGAATAAAAGTTAAAAAATCACATAGTTTTTTTGAATTTTCCGCGCCTTCTCCTCTCGAATTTATCCAGCAGGCTCAGGCTGTAGCTGAAACTATTGATTTAGATTTGCTTTGGGAGTTCGCTGCAGCTGAAGAATTTACTTATCAGGATGCTGCAAAGGAATATTTTGGGGAAGAGGCCGGCAAGCTTGAACAGGCCGGAACTCTTTTCCGTCTTCATGCCAATCCCGTCTACTTTTATAGAAAAGGTCGAGGAAAATACAGAGCAGCTCCCGAAGAGACTCTCAAACTTGCTCTGGCGGCAATTGAAAGAAAGAGAAAACTTGACGAGCAAAAAGACGCTTACGTTAAGGAACTTCTTGAGGGCCGAGCTCCCGAGGCCATCGCGGCTCAGGCAATTCAGCTCTTGTCTAAGCCTGACAAAAACTCTATTGAATGGAAAGCGCTGAAAGAAGCAACTGACATTAGAAGCTGTTCTCCTCTAAGACTGCTTTTAGAAGTAAAAGCGATTCCTAACGCATGGAGATACCACGTAGAGAATTTCTTTTCGATTAACTTTCCGAAAGGAAAAGAATTTCCGAAGACCTTTCCGGAACCTCAGACGGAAAGTTTTGACGATCTTCCTCTTGCAGACGGCCAAGCTTTTTCGATTGACGATTCCAACACAACTGAAATTGATGATGCGGTTTCCGTGACACCCGTGGGAGACAACAGAACCAAGCTAGGTATTCACATTTCAGCGCCCGGTCTTGGAATCTTGACTGACTCTGAAGTGGATAAAGCTGCACGAGAAAGAATGTCTACTGTGTATGCTCCCGGTCTGAAGACGACGATGCTGCCGAAAAGCTGGGTTAAAGCCTTTTCTTTGGATGAAGGAAACATTTGTCCGGTTTTATCTTTGTATGCTTTAGTAGATAACGAGACGTTCGAAGTAGTCGTGACGGAAACACGATTAGAGAGAATTAAAATCGCCGCCAACTTGTGGTACGACAAGATTGAAAGCCAAGTGACAGAAGAGGCTGTCCGAGACAACACTTTGGACATACCGTTCGGTAAAGAAATGTCTTGGGTTTGGCACTTTGCAAAACATCTTCAGCAAAAACGCGAAGAAGTTCGCGGGCGCCCTGAGCCGGTAGGAAAAATTGATTGGTATTTTGATCTGAAAGGCGAAGATGAAAACGCAACTGTTGAGCTGAAGGGCAGAAAACGCGGTGCTCCCCTTGATTTATTGGTGGCCGAGGTAATGATTTTTGCCAATGCTTCTTGGGGTGAGTGGTTGGAGAAAAAGAAGGTAGCCGGCATCTACCGCAGTCAGAGAATGGGCAAGGTGAAGATGACTTCCGTTCCGGGACCTCATGACGGAATCGGTGTTGAGTATTACGCTTGGTCTACTTCTCCACTGCGACGTTACGTTGACATGGTTAACCAACGCCAATTGATAGCTGCCGTCAGAGAGGAGAAACCTCCGTTTAAGTCTAATGATCTGGATTTGTTCAGCATTATTTCCAACTTTGATACGAAATACACTGCTTTTAATGACTTCCAGACACGAATGAACCGTTATTGGTCTTTACGCTGGATTGAACAGGAAAAAATCGAAGACATAAAAGTCACTGTCGTTAAGGGAGATTTGGTTCGCCTAGAAGGTTTGCCAATGATGCAAAGAGTACCGGGACTTCCGGAGTACCCTCGAGGGCAGAACCTTCTTATGAGAGTAGTTGGCGTCGATTACATTGAGCTTGTTCTCGAACTGCGCTTAGTTGAAGTTTTGGATCAAGAGGATGCCGAAGACTTACCGGAGGAAGAGCTCGTTGAAGTTGAAGAGCCTCAAGAAAATCCGGTACCTGAGACTAATTCCAATGATTTGGAACAGCCAAAATCCAGTGAAGCAAGTTAAGAGATTTCTTCTTTTGGGAATTCAAAGTGGTTTCTGAAAGAAATTTCTACATATTCATAGTTATGCATTAAGGCTTTGCCAAGTTAAGAAAAATTTATTTTCCCCTTGAGTGTCAAGGGATAAGGTCCGCGAAATGACCCCGCGGGTTTAATTTTTTGTGAAGGATCTTTTTGACTCTATAGGCATTAAATTTTTCATAAGAAAAATTAGCTATTGAGCCATCCCATGAGAGTGTTATTATTTGGGAAAAAGAAACTTTAAAAATTTTTAAGAAAGGGAAAAACATGGGTAAAGAATCGAAATACGCCGTAGTCGGTAACCCCGTGGCCCACAGTTTGTCACCGGAAATTCATGAAGCCTTTGCTAAACAGTTTGGCGACAATATTTCTTATGAAAAAATAGAAATTCCATTAGGAGAATTTGAAAGTTACATTGAAGATCTGATCTCAGAGGGATATAAGGGCGTCAATGTGACCATTCCTTTTAAGGTAGATGCCTATCGTTTTTCCACTAAAACGACGGCCTATGCAAGACAAGCAACTGCCGCTAACACTCTCAAATTTGAAGGAAATAAGGTTCTCGGAGAGAATACCGACGGGATTGGTTTTGTCCAGGATTTAAAAGGGCGCCTGAACTTTTCTTTGAAAAATAAGAATATTTTGATTTTAGGAGCTGGCGGAAGTGTTAGAGGGCTGCTTCCGGTCATTCTTGACGAACTTCCTAAAAAGATTTCAGTTGCCAATCGTTCGGTTGCCCGCGCCCAGCAGCTCGCCGATGAATTCGGAATCCAAAGTATTTTGTACGATGAGACAGGTTCTGAACAATACGATCTTATTATCAATGCCACTCCTGCAAGCCTTCAGAATAAGGCTCCTCTAATTCCGGCAAACGCCTTTGAAGATTGTGAACTAGCTTACGACCTGGTTTATGCTGCTGATCCGACACCGTTTATGCAAGTTGCAAAAGAAGGTGGCGCAAAAGTTACATCTGACGGCCTGGGAATGCTTGTCGAGCAGGCCGCTGATTCTTATAATTTCTGGCTTGGACATCGGCCCGAAACGACGCCGGTCTATGAATATATTAGGAAACTGTTAGCGAAAAAATAGCAATGTGAGAGACCAGGTGTCTCTTTGAGGAGTGAAGCTTGAGCCTTCAAGAAAACACTATTGGCTTGGCCCAGGATGAAGAGATTACAGCACGTGACCCCGAAGCAGCGGCACGTGCTTTGGCGCTTGTCCAACAGTTAATCGAAGAAGGCGAAGAGGCCGAGGATAGAAAAGATCTGAAAGACAGAGAGGCCATTCGGCTCGATCTTCGAGATACTCTATCAGAGCTGCATCCTGCTGACGTTGCCTATATTCTGGAAGCTCTTCCTCTTGATGAACGTCTGATTGTCTGGGACTGCGTCAGGTCCAGTCAAGACGGTGAAATTCTTGTTGAGGTCAATGAAGCGGTTCGTGAAACCCTTATTGATGCGATGAACAAGGACGAGCTTGTCGATGCCGTTGAAAAGTTGGGCACTGACGAGATTGCGGACCTTGTTGAAGACTTGCCGCCGGACGTTGTTGCGGAGGTTCAGGAAGGGCTTTCCCACGAAGAGAGAGCACAGCTGCGGGCTGCGATGAGCTACCCGGAAGATTCCGTGGGTGCCCGTATGGATTTCGATATTGTCTCAATTCAACAAGACGTTACGCTCGATGTCGTTCTTCGCTATTTACGCCGTTTAAAAAAACTCCCTGATCACACTGACCAAGTGTTTGTAGTGGACAGAGATGAGAGATTAATGGGAACTCTTCCGGTTGATCGAATTCTTACTCATGCTCCCGATCAGTTGGTTAAAAATGTAATGGTTGCCGACGTTTTGACACTTTCTCCTTTGGAAGATGTCGGAGATGCGGCATCTGCCTTCGAACGTTATGACCTCGTAAGTGCACCTGTAATTAACGAAAGCGGCAGATTGGTAGGTCGTTTGACCGTTAATGAAGTCGTCGACATCATTCGTGAAGAAAGTGATGAAGAAGCTTTCGGTGCCGTCGGCTTGGATGATGACCAAGACTTGTTCGAATCCATCTGGTCATCTGCAAAAGCCCGCTGGATTTGGCTTGGAATCAATTTGTTTACGGCATTCTTTGCATCCCGCGTGATTTCTGCATTTGACGGGACAATCGAAAAGGTTGTGGCTTTGGCCGCTTTGATGCCGATTGTTGCAGGTATTGCCGGAAATTCCGGTAATCAGACATTAACTCTGCTCGTTCGTTCTTTAGCGACAGGCCAGATTACAGAATCAAACCAGCTGGACGTTATTAAGAAAGAAGTTTTAGTTGCTCTTATCAACGGATTTATCTGGGGAATTATCGCAGGGCTTTTTGCTTGGGCTCTTTACTACAACTCTCCGGACGGCAAACTTCTCGGCCTGACGATGTTTATGGCGATGATGCTGAATATGCTAATGGGTGCCGTTGTAGCTATTCTTGTTCCGCTCACTCTTAAAAAATTAGGAAGAGATCCGGCATTAGGCGGCTCGGTTCTTCTTACTTTCATCACTGACTCCGGCGGCTTCTTTATTTTCTTAGCCTTGGCTACTTATATTTTCAGCGTGTAAAGCTATTTTGGCTGAGAACCGAATTTGGCTCTCACAGAAGTAAGTTCTGAAAAAGACAAAGCCTCCCGAAGGAGGCTGATACGCTTTAGCGCATTAATTCTCTGAGGTGAGAATTAATTAGTTGTCTGTGCCAACCATAACGTTAGAAGCCTTGATCACAGCGTAAGCTTTTTTGCCAACTTCGAGGTTAAGAGACTTGGCAGAAGTAGAAGTGATAGAGGAGACTACCTGTGTGCCGCAGGGGAGTTCGATAGTGACTTCTGTGGAAACAGGGCCTTCTTTGATGGAAACAACTTTACCTTCTAAAACGTTACGTGCAGATAATTTCATTTGAAACTCCAATGTGTTAATTGAAATAATTAAGTGAGAGAAATCTTAATTGACACATAATGAGCAAGCAACATTTTAGGCCGTTATTTCTCAGAAGAATATTTTTAGTTATAAAGTTTTCTAACTGCGTTATTCTATTAGGGAACTCTTGGGTATCAGTGCTTGCGAAAGAGAAGCACGCTTCTGCAAGAGTTGGAAATTGAATAACGGATTGACAGAAAAAAATGTAATGAGCCTGTTTGAAATAAATTGATACATTCCCCGCTTGTTTCTAAGGGTATTTGCCTAAGATTTAAAACTAATGATTCATTTTCCGTTATTCGAAGCAAGAAAAACTTCTTAATTAGAACTCTACTTGGTTGACTATTTCTGATTAACCGATTCGGTTGGTTTTAAACCGAAAACTGTTTTCCACGCTATATATTCTTCTTAATAACCTCCTGGAGTGGATGATGAATAATAAGTGGGCCTATCTAGTTTCTGCGTTAGTTATATCTGTATGTAATTCCAGTTTTTCTCAAGAGCCGATTCCAGGAACACCGGTTTATGAAGAGCTGGAGAAAGTTGTAGTAGTTTCCAGACACGGAGTTCGATCCCCGACTCAGTCTGCTGAAACGCTTGCTTCATGGAGTTCTCGTCAATGGCCAAATTGGGGAGTAGAAAAAGGGTATTTGACCCCAAGAGGATATAGATTGGTTAAGGGAACGTGGAAACAAAACAGCAAAATAAGCCCATTCGTTTTTGGTCAATGCCCAAATCCGAATGAAGTCGAAATTATTGCGGACGTAGACGAACGAACAATTAAAACAGCTGAGGCTATAAGCGAAGGCTTATTTCCACAGTGTGGAATAAAAGTCAAAGTTACTTCTGCAAAACATTCGAAGCTGTTTTCCCCGCTTAAAGCCAAGGTTTGTAAGATTAAACATCCAGATTCTTTAGCTGAGAAACTGACCCAAAACTCTAAAGGCGTCTCTGAGGTCTACGCTCAAGAGATATCTCTATTAAATAAAGTTACCGAAGGCAATTTTTCCGGCGAAATGGTAGGTCATGCTAGTAAACATAAAGTTGGCTTGAGCGGGGGGCCTTACTATGGTTCAAGCTTTACGGAAATTTTGGCTTTGGAGTGGGGACAATGGCCTGACCAAATCCCGGGCTGGGGTCAGATGCCCTGGACCGAGATACTGAAAGTTATGCCTTTACGAGTTGGCGTTTTCTCAATTCTTAACCGAGATATGGAAGTGGCTCGTTACAAAGGATCGGCTCTAGGAGCGAAGATTATTGAGTCATTAGAAAAAGCAGACGGTCCTAAATATACTTTTTTAGTCGGGCATGACACTAACTTGGCTAATCTCGGCGCTTTGTTTGACTTGAACTGGAAGCAACCGGACAGAATGAGAAATGAGAATGTTCCGGGAGGCTATTTGACTTTCGAAAAGTGGAAAGTTGGTGATAAGGAAGAGATCCGGGTTTCCTACTCAGCTTTAAGTCCAGAGCAAATGCATGCTTCCGAAGTAACGCTTCCTCCGGTAGAAACTCAGATCCTTCCTAAAGGGGTAGAGTTTTCTCAGTGGGTAAGACACTATCGCGGTCGATTAGATAGCCGCTGTATAGCAAACGACTGATTTTTTCAACAACTAATGCAAAATCCTCCTCTAAATGCATATGGTCAAGAGGAGAATTTGCGCTAGCGAACCCCCTTGAGAACCAGGTATTTGTTGTCGAGACTTCCTTGTAGATAATTCAAAACATTATCAACGGCAGCGATGTTCATCTCAGCGGAATTTTCTATAGTAGAAGAAGCCGTATGAGGAGTGAGGACAGCCGTCGGACAGTTTGCTAGAGGTGAGTTCGTGCAGGGCTCCGTGGGAAACACATCCACTGCAGCAGCTCCAAGTTTTCCGGACTTTAATGCGTCTGCGACGGCAAATTCGTCGATTACAGGACCTCTGGCAATATTGATCAAAATCGAGCCTGTCTTCATCTGATCCAATTTATTTTTGTCGATTAGATGGAAAGTTGAATCAGTTAAGGGAACATTTAGAGAAAGGAAGTCTCCTTCTCTAAGGAGTGTCTCTTCATCGACGTATTTGACTCCATAAGTTTTTTCATCCTCGAGATTTGGATGACGGCAGTAGTAAATCACATTCATTTTGAAAGGAACGGCTCTTTTAGCGATTTCTTTCCCAATTCCTCCGAAGCCATAAAGAGCTAAAGTTTTCCCTTTAGCACCCGGTTCCAGTGTTGGTTCCCAAACATGTTCATGCATCGATTTGTTTTGGGCATCAATTCTTCTGGCGAAATAAAGGATGTAGGCCATAACATGTTCGGCTACGGCACCTTCGACAAAGCCGGTAGTTCGGGTCAGGCCGATGCCGAGCTCTTTGAGAGCCTTCAAATCTATTGCATCGTATCCAATACCGTTTCGAGAGCTCAATTTGAGTTTGTGCAGTCGTTTGAGGAGGCTTGGCGAGTAGGTTTCCGTACCGGCGATGATGATATCTGCATCTTTAACTGCTTCGTACAGGATATCTTCGCTCCCCCCTGCACCCAAGGCAGGTCCGCTGTACTTCCATGCATTCAGTCCTGCTTCTTTAAGCTTGCTGAGAGCTGTTTCTGTGAAATTTAATGTTGTAATAACTACATTCATTTTTTTATGCTTCTCCTAAGGTGAGGAAACGCCGGCCGAAAAATTACTTAACCCAATCGTACATATTATCGAACAGTGAAGACATCACATACACAGTGCGTCCGCTCTTTTTCAGAAGACCTTTAGAGGTCCAATCCGAAAAGAGTCTGCTTACGGAGACACGAGTCAAATTTACGACGGAACCGTACTGCTCGTTCGTTAAGTCAAGAGGAATCCGAATCCAAGAATTTGACGGGATCGGTTTTTCATAGCTGATTAGAAGAACTTTGAGTAAGCGCCTGAGCCGCTCTGCCGGTTCTAATGTGAAATTAGCCACCATAGCCTCTATTGAACATTCTTGTTTGAAAACTACATGTTTGGCGTAATCAAGACTGAATTCAGAATGTTCAAGCATAAATTTGGAAATCAAATGGGGATGCATGGCTAAAACTTCGCAAGGGCCGATTGCACGCGTCGTCACATTGACTTTGGTTTCAGTCAAAGCAGACAGATCACAGGCGGATCTGCCAGGAATTAATAAGTTGAGAACGCTTGGGTGACTTTTATATCTGTCAGCGATGTAATAGGCAGCCGCTCCTTTTGTTATCAGGAATAGTTTGTTGTTTTCTCCGCGGCTTTTAAGCAGCTGACCTGACTTATAAGTGAGCGGAACGCCATACTGGGAGAACAGCTCAGCGACTTCTCGCGGTTCCTTCGGAGGGATCCAGGGAAGGGCATGAAAAATTTGACGCATTTGTTTCTTATTTCAATATTGGACGGGTCAATTTTTTCACGTGCACCAAGTTTTGAAAAGTCGGTTTTACACCGTTTCAGCCAAAACGAAAGCCGCCCGAGGGCGGCTTCCGTTCAGTTCAGGAGAAACTATTTTTTATTTTTTGCCGATATTGTGATCTTTGACAGCACTTTCTGCAGCGATTCTGCCGGAGTTAACAGCAAAACCAATGGTAGAGCCGGCCATCAAGAGGTCATAAGAGTCACCGTACATACCGCCCACGTCGGAACCTGCTGCGTAGAGGTTAGGAATAACTTTATCCTTGTCGGTGACGACTTGGAGACGATCGTTAACTTTGATGCCGCCGAGTGTACCGAGAGAGGAGGCAACGCTCTTGATTGCGTAGAAAGGACCTTCTTTAACCGGGAAGATGTACTGCGGATCTTTAGCGAAGAGTGCGTCATGGCGAACTTCTGCAGCATTGTTGTATTGTTCAACGCTGGCTTTCAGTTTTTCAGGATCCATGCCGGTCTTCTTGGCCAATTCTTCCAATGTATTGGCTTTTACTGCCCAACCTGCTTTTTCAGCTGCCGGCCATTCTTCTTCGAATTTGGTGAGTTTTGCTCCGATTGGAACCATTACGCCGACGCCCTGGACGATACCGTCATGCTTCATGGAATTGAGGTTCTTGTTGTCATAAACAACCCACATCTGGCCACCAATTCTTTCAAGAGCGTTTCCGGCTGCGGGCCAGTCGCCCATAATTGTTTCGTCGCAGAAACGATCTCCGCCCGGTGTAAGCCAAAGATGAGGCTGCTTAGCAGTGGCAGAAACGTGGTTTGTCGTTCCTACTCCTCTTGGGCCCGGACGATAAGACTGCTGAACATCCAAGCCTTCTTTACCGCCGCCGGCAGACCAAGCCATCTGAATACCTACACCGTTTTTACCGGACTGTGCTAAGCCGTCAGTATTTGGGAAACGTGTGTACTTCTTCATCATTTCGGGGTTGTCAGCGAAACCGCCGGTTGCGATGATGACGGCTTTAGCATTGACAGTAACTGTATTGCCGTCTTTGTCTTTTGCAATGACGCCGGCAACCTTACCGTCTTTCATAAGGAGTTTTTCAGCAGGTGTATTGAAAAGGACTTCAACACCGTAATCGCTCTTGGACTTCTTCTGGAAGAGGTTAATCCAACCGGCTCCGCGGCCTTCATAAATATGCCAAGTGTAGAGGCCGCCAGGATAGTTTGTTGTAAGTTTTTCAAACTTAACGCCGTGCTTGATCATCCAGTCAACAGTGTCAGCGGATTTGTCAACGATAGCTCTTACGAGACGAGCGTTGCTTCTCCAGTGACCATAGTTCATGATCTTCTTAAAGGTTTCGTCCTTTGTAAGAGGAATATAGTAATCACGCTGCATCTTTGTACCAACAGCGAAGATACCTTCAGAGAAGTTGCCTGTTCCGCCCGGGAGTCCTTTCTTTTCTAATCCGACGACCTTAGCGCCAAGTTCGCCTGCTGCGAAAGCAGCTGCTGTACCGGCGGCGCCTTGACCGACGACAACGATGTCAGTGTCGATAACTTTGTCGGCGGCATATGTCATTGTGGACAATGTGGCTAAAACGGCAATAGTGAGCAGTTTTTTCATTTATATAGTCTCCTTGGAATTAAGTGCTAACAGCAATAACTCTTTGAATCATCGAGCTAATTTTGCTAATCACCATGAGGAGTATTTTGCTCCGAGTAAGCTTGTTTTGTCCGTAACCTTCTTTACACGAAAAAGGGTAGGACTGTATCTCGGGATACATTTTCGGGGTAATCACCAGAAAGGTTGCAAGTGAATAAAAATGAGAAGGACACTTACCAAAAGATTTTCACTATGCAAAAATGGCGAAAAAAGAGGATTTTACAAAATGCCTTCTCCCAATCCTAGTTTCTCAGTTCCATTGCCTACCACTGTAAAAGTCCGAGTGGAAGAGCAGATGATCCAGAAAGATTTCCGCGGTTATTTGACCCGAGCAATTACCTGGACAGCGTTAATGCCATTGTTTATGCTGGCTTTCATGCACCTGAATCAGATTCAAAGAGAAAATGAGGAAAATGATGTCAGGCAGATAGCAGTAATGGAGCAGCTAGGAAGGCAGCTTTCGAATGAAATCGAAACTATCCGATCATTTTTGGATTCAAGTTTGGATTCACTATCAATTCATTTACAGAATCCTAAAAGTTATTTTAAAGAGTGGGCTCAGACTAGAGTTACGCGTCAGACATCGTTTAATTCTCTTTTCCTCGTCCCAACTCAAGAGGATTCTCGCGACAAGACTATTAGTCTCCAGAAGCCGGAAAGTCTCGGCCCCGAAGATGAAAGATTATTTCATTTACTTCGTCAAAAGTTCCGATACGCCAAGAGCGACTTTGAATTTTATAAATATACGGGAGGTGCTCACCCGCAGTATTGCTTTGGTTCTCCCGTGAAAGAGGAGCTACGTCTCCAAGGTTATTGGCTGACAACTTGCGTCTCTGAAAAATATTTTTCTGAAGTGTTCGATCATATTATCGGTCTCGAACCGTTCTCTATTCAGCTTCTCGACAGTTCAGGACAGAGTTTCTTTCAGAAACCTATCAAAAGAGAGAACTTTACATTTTCCCCTCTAGGGGGAAAAGACTTCTACAAAGAGGCTACTGAAAAAATAAAAAATTCCCCGGCCGTTTGGAGAACAGACAAGAAAAGAAATGAAGCCCAAGTAATAACAGCCATGAAAGTTTCTCCGGGCGATCTTCTTTTAGCTGTGGGTCAGCCTCTGGCAATTCGAGATAGACAACTTCTTTCATCACTAACGACTTCAGGTATTTTCCTGTTGGTAGCAATTCTCGCAGCCTTTGTGGTTGGGACTGTCTTAGGAAGACAGCTCAACGAAGCGGTTCATAAGTTGATTGAGCAGTTCAGCGCATTTGAGAAAACCGGCAAAATTTCTCAAATGGACGACGTGTTTAAAGAGACTGCGCCTTTAGAGTTGCAGCTTCTTTCAACTAAGTTCGAAGAAATGGCGGCCACAGTTCTAATGAGCCAAAAAAGGCTTGAATCTGTTAATGAAGCATTGAGTGAGCAAGTTGAAAGACGTACCGCTTCTTTAAACCAAAGAAAAGAAGAGTTGAAGAGTCTGCAGCTGCTATTAGCTCCTCTGGAGGACTCGGTAGACGTTGTTATCGCAAAAACTATTAATCGATTCAAAGATATTTTTTCTATTCCTACCCTTTTCTTTTCCAAGGAGATGCTTACAGATAGTGTGTTTCAGTACATCTCTGTAAAAGCCAATGACGGAAGCAGATTGGGTTATTTATATTTTGATTGCGGACAAGGAAATGCTTCATCGTTTGCTTCCGGTCCTCTTCTAAGGCTTGCCCATTCCATTGCAATTGTTATGGATAACCAAGAAATGTATTCTTCCTTGAAAACCTCAGCCTCCCGTTTTACGGCTTTGATGGAATCAATGACTGAGGGAGTTATCTTGGTGGGAAAGACAGGAAGCCTTCTTTATGGGAATAAAGCAGCTCGACGCCTTTTAGGATTGATGCCGGAACAGGAAGTTCCAAATTTTGAAGAATTATTTTCTTCTCTATTCCGTTCGTCAGAACTTGGAGAGGAAGGTTTCGACAAACAAGAAGAGCGTCCTCGAAGATATTCAAGCACAACGGATTCTGATTTTTTCATTGAAACATCGGCTTTTAACGTTCCCGGCTTTTACGGGTTTTCCGGAAGACGCCGCGGTCTCTTAATAAGAGATATATCTCAAGATATAGCAATGGAAAGGATGAAAAAGAACTTGGTCTCGATGGTTGCTCACGAGTTAAAAACTCCTGTGACAACAATGAGACTTCAAGTCGAGACTCTTCAACGGCAGCTTATCCAAAGAGATACTGAATTTGCTCATGAATTGCTCTCGGAGATGCTAGAAGAGAGTTCAAGACTGCAGCGCCTGGTTGAAGATTGGTTGGATATGTCTCGAATAGAGGCAGGCTCCATTGTTCTCCGTCCCAAGATTTACTCCGTTAGACGCCTTCTTGATCAGGCTATCGGCGCCGTCAGCCAACATTATCCCGAATTAAAAATCACAACCCAAATCCAAGAAGGTGCAGAATTTTTAAAGGCAGACAAAGACAGACTGATTCAAGTATTTATCAATATCTTTGGTAACGCGGCGCGCTATCGATCGAAATTGGAGCCGGTTTGCCATGTAACGGTTCGTCTGGTAAAAGAAGAAATAGAAATTGCTTTCCAAGATAACGGAATAGGAGTAAAGGAGAACTATCTCTCGAAGATATTCGATTCTTTCTATCAAGTAGAAATGGGTGCGGATAGAAAAGTGGGAGGAACTGGGTTAGGCTTAGCCATTTGCCGCGGCATTATGGCTGCTCACGGCGGCAGAATTTGGGCTGAAAGAAATAAAGGAACAGGGACTACTTTTAAGTTGAGGTTGGCAGTATGAATCCAAATAATTCTTTGATTCTGGTGGTTGATGATGAAACAAAGATCAGAAGACTGATTAGCACTAATCTGGCTTTTGAAGGATTCGACGTCGTCCAGGCAGAAGACGGGAAGCGAGCATTGGAGGTTTTTAATCACTCTTTAAATAAACCCGATTTGATTCTTCTTGATTTGATGATGCCGGAAATGGACGGGATGGCAATGTTAAAGCAATTAAGAAAGTATTCAGACGTTCCCGTCATTATTCTTTCAGCAAAAGATGAAAGACCCACGATTATTGAAGGTTTTAGAGAAGGAGCCGACGACTTCATTTCTAAACCGTTTTACATCCAAGAACTTTTGGAGAGAATTCGAGCCGTGCTTCGCAGAAGCCAAAGAGTGAAGCCAGTGCAAAGGCCGGCTCAAGAAGTTTTGGTAAGCGGCAATTTGTCTCTTAATCTTTCTCAGAGAGACTGTATGGTCGGCGACGAACACGTGAAGCTGACAGACAGAGAATTCCGATTACTCTTTGAATTAATGAAACATCCGGGAGAAGTTTTAACCCACGAAAGACTGTTGAGAACAGTTTGGGGGGACGAATACATAGGAGAAGTTCAGTACTTAAGGGTTACATTTGCTCGAATTCGAAGAAAGCTCGAGCAAGCCGGTTTGACGAGGGATGTGATTGGAGCATATTCGAGCGTCGGATACCTTCTCCTGGAAGAATAACTCTTCGGCAGTAAAGCATTATTTTTGTCCATCTTTCTTGGTTAGGCGTAATTACTGAGATTTAGCAATTTTTTTGCAATATTTTTAAAAGTTTTGTTATTGAGCTGCAATGCGATCTTGAGATCATTTTCTTGAGGGAATCTCAAAACTCAAATCCATTGGAGAAAAAATGACAACTCAAATCGTCATAGCTCAATGCATAATGGTATTGACGCTAATAGTTATGATTACAGGCCTAACGCCTATTTACATTACTGCTATTACCGGTGCGGCTATTTCCGCCATTGTTGCCGGCTTCCCGCTTGCGGGAAGCGCTCCGGTTACAGTCGCAAAAATGATTAACTCCGGCTTGAATCCGGTTATTGCAGATATGACGGGCATCTTGCTCTTTATCGGTATCATGCAGGCCACCGGTTTCTTGGATGTTATCGTTCGCGATATCGTTCGTGTTGGAAATAAAATTGGCGGGGGCCCCGGTGTCTGTACCGCAGGCGGTATTGCTGCCGGATGTATCGGTGCTTTAACCGGTTTTACCCAGCCGGTTATTACTGCTGTGATTACAGGTCCTGCTGCTGTGCGTTTAGGCGTTGATCCGAACAAGGTCGCCGGTATTCAGGGCCACGCAGGCCATATCGGCAACTTGGCCGGCTTTACACATCCAACTCAGGTAGCAATTCTGGCGACTGCAGGTATTGGTTACGGTTTATTCAATGTTCTTGGCTTAATTGCGGCTCTTTCAATTTTCTTCATGTCCTGCCTTCGTGTTGTCCGTGACATGCACAAGCGCGGTGTCACTATTTCTGAAGAAGACAGACTGGCAGTCATGGCCGAGATTAACAATAAAGAGTACAAGACCACCTCCTTCCGAGCTTTTCTCCCATTCATTGTTTTAGTGGTTGGTTTCGTACTTGGCTTGCCTATCTTCTTAGTAGGTTTGGCCTCAGCATTGGTCGTGATGGTTCTTGCCCATAAGGATATGAAGTCCTCCGAACAGACCATGATGCAAGGTGTTGGACTTATTGCTACTCCGTTGGTTGCAACTATCGGCTTCTTATTCATGAGCACGGTTATTAAGCAGATTGGTTTGGCAGATACGATTTCTACATTTGCAGCTCCGATGCTTTCGTTCTCTCCGATCCTGATCATGTTCTGCGTATCTTTCGTTACCGGCTTCATGACTCAATCTTACGGAGCATCCGTTGCTGTAGTTATTCCTTTCCTCCAAGTAGTACTCGCTTCAGGTGCTGATCCTTTTGCCGCTGCTTTCGCTGCCGCATCCGGTGCATCTTTGATTCAATACTTCTTGACAGGCGGTCCGGTTGCAGCTCTGGCTACAGTTATTCCGGTGGTACCTGGCTCAGCTCTTAAACCAGCTAACTTGTTCCAAAGACCTTCCATTCTCTTTGGTTGCTTCGTAGCACTGTGCATTTCCATGGCACTTTCTATTCTCTAATTTTGAAATAGGCGAGGGATTTGAAGTCTCTCGCCTTTTTGGGAGCGTCAATGATTAAATTAATTAAAGAGGGCAAAAGCGAGCTGGGAATTGTGGGACACGCCGGATGCGGTCATGCAAATAGCCATCTTGGATTTATTCAAGACGATTCAGGAGGGTTGAGTGCAGTGACTGCGATGCTTCAAAGAGCAACGGGCATTGATTTGGAAATAGTAGAAATAAACGTTAAAACCAGGCGTCAAGACGCCTATTTTGAAGTTAAAACCAAGAGCGGAGGAATAGGGAAGGCGTTTGCCAGAAGAGGTATTACAGCTTTTGAAAAAAGACTTTCTTCTTATGCTCTCGGAAAACAAGCTATAAATTCTCAAGCTATTGCATGCGAAACTTTTGGAAGAATTCTAGGGCAAGGTGCCATGGAAGTTCCGGTTGCTTTTCAGACAGCCGTGGCAAATGCTGCAATGGATAGCTTTTTGCAGCAGTACCCCGAATTTTTCTTGTCCTCGGATGAAGAAGTCGAAGGCAATTGCGGCAAAGTTATTGGAACCAGATTAAACATTAACGGCATTAATGTTTCAGTAATGGGCCTGTCTAACGCTTCCATCGGAGGACTAGGGCCGAATGAAGACATTGAAGGTAATGTAAACCTCTTTGGCAAGATTGAGCTGATGCAAAAGCTCGGGCTTGATGGTTTGCCTTCGTTTGTAATCGAAGGAAAAGTTTGTGCACAACCTGTGTCATCAGAAATTACTAAGCCTACTTTCCTTATCAGAGGAAACGAGGAACATGACAACTCAGTGGTTGCAGAATGTCTTTTGAAGGGTGCCGAAAATCTAGGTTACCCAGCAATTTATCGTCCTGAGCTGCTGCGCAGATCTGAGAATGCCATGGAGTCCCTCACCAAAGAGCAAGGAGAGTACATTCAGGAACTCGGGAAGAAGTTTTCAGTCGCCACTACTTCCTTTGAAAAGGTAAAGATAGCTGCAGAACTTAATAGATTTGCGAGTGAAGACTTAGGTGGAACGACTTTCATGTCTAACTCTATCCATAAGGTAATGGGCGGAGTGGGCTGTATTCCCGGAACCAGCTGTGTATTAAGCTTATTTATTCCGAACAGCCAGTTAGAACAAGAAGTGCTTCCTACGCTTTCCTTAGATGATGTAGACAGATATGTAAATTTAATCATTGAAGGAATCGAAGTTTTAAACGGAAGAAAACAAGAAGCGTCTGTGCGCTTAGCTGAGATCAAGAAACAATTCAATCTATAAGGAGTTAAGAATGAGCGGAAAGAAGAAAGTTATCGTATTTACAACCGGTGGCACAATTGCCATGAAATACGATCCTAAGGTTAATGGTCTTGTTCCTGCCGTGAGCGGAGAAGATTTGGCAGCAGCTGTCCCGGGTTTAGACAAAGTCGCTGATGTTGAAGTGCGTGAGTTTTCCAATATCGCTAGCCCGGGAATGACTCCCGAGATGATGTTCCAGCTTTCAAAAATGATTAATGAAGCTTTAGAAAGCGAGGAAGTTGCAGGCGCCGTAGTTACGCATGGTACTGACACAGTGGAAGAAACTTCTTATATGCTGGATTTGCTTCACCAAGGCGAAAAGCCAGTTGTACTTACCGCTGCAATGAGAGGTGCCGGAGACACCAGCCCTGACGGTCCCGCAAATATCTATTGCGCAGTAAAGACAGCAGCTAGCGAGGAAGCTAGAGGGAAGGGCGTGATGGTCCTCCTCAATGAAACTATTCATGCAGCCGGCCAAGTCCGCAAAACTCATTCTGCCAATCCTGCTACTTTTGCCTCTCCATGGTGGGGACCCATTGGTTACTGCGATGTGGACAGAGTTGTATTCAGAAGAGAACCATTGAACCGTCAAACCTTTGCTCCTAAAGCTCTCACGGCACGCGTTGATATCGTACCGGCCCAGACAGGTATCGGCCGAGATTACATTGATTACGCTGTCGCAAAAGGCTGCAAAGGCATCATTGTTGAAGGATTCGGCAGAGGAAATATTCCGCCGATGATGGTAGAAGGAATTAAAGACGCAACGGATAAAGGTGTTGTAGTCGTCATAACTACCCGAACTCACGGAGGCCGTCCTTACCAGGTCTACGCTTATCCGGGTTCCGTCACTGACAGCAGAAACAAGGGGGCTATCCGCGGAGGAGAAACCTCAGCTGCGAAAGCTCGTCTTAAATTAATGGTTATCTTGTCCGAGAAACCAGAGTTAGCAGGAAATAGAGAGGAATTGGAAAAACTCATGGACGTATAGAAAAGATTTGACATGAAATCCTAGCTTTTGTTTTTAAGCAGCCGGCCATTTTGTATGACCGGTTTTTTTTTGGAAAGAAGGATATCGGGTTTTACCGTACAGCTCATAACTAATCTAGAATATTTCGCTGAATACAGAGAAAGAGAGGATGAGCGTTGAAAGGGAAAAGTTACTTTTGGTATGCATACAGCTTTTCGACGTTAGGGCGTTTTGTCCATGGGATGGCACTGTCATGGGTGGTATGGACGCTTACTCATTCGCCTATATGGCTAAGTGCAATCGCATTGCTTTCTGCTCTGCCGACTCTTCCGCTTGCTCCCTTGGCCGGGCAAGTAGCCGACCGTTTTCACCGACACAAAATTCTTTTAGTTACTCAGACTTTGGGTTGCTGTGTTGCGGCAATAACGGCTTTCTTGGCTTATCACAATCATTTGACTCCAACTATCTTGGCCGTATTAGCTTTGTGTTTCGGAATAATCAGTTCCGTTGACGGTCCGGCTCTGCACTCAATGTTGGTCGAAAGCGGAGAAACTGTCTCCCAAGCTGTAGCCCGTCAATCGCTGATTATGAACGTAGCACGTTCTTTTGCACCTTTATTAGCAGTTGCAATTATTGAGTCAGTCGGCAACAGCTGGTGCTTTGCCATGAATGCGATTTGCTTTATCCCGATGATCTACATCATGGCCGTGGTCCGCATTCCGAATGCAACGACACAACAGGAAAGAGAAGAAAGCACGGGGATGACGTCCCGACAACTTTTTGCTAAGTACCAAGTACTTAAAGAAGTTTTGCCTCAGGTTGCCTGTCTTTCCATATTAGTGATGCCGTCTGTTGCGCTTTTACCGGCTATTTCATTGAAAGGTTCTGAGCTGGTAAGTTTTGGTTCTATGTCTTCCGGTTTGGGGTTTGGAGCAGTAGCTGCTGCCGTGCTCATGCAGAAAAACAAGCGAATCATTAATCACGTCACCACTGTCTGGATGGGCGGGTGGATCACTTGTATCGGTTTTGCCGTACTTCCTGCACTGGAGTCTTTAGGTTCCCAATGGATTTGCGCTTTAGTTGCCGGCGCCGCATTAACTTTTTCTTTGGCGGCTGCTAATAACGCCGTTCAGCGTAAAGCTCCCAACATTTATCGGGGACGGTTTTCTGCCATGTACTTAGCCGTGATGCTGGGACTTGTTCCGGTAGGACAATTGATTTTGGGTCTCTCGGCAAAGTTTTTCGGGGCAGAACTTGCTGTACGCGGTTGTTCAATTATTGCAATGGTATTAATGGTTCTGTTCGCTTATTTGTCCTCTGAAAGCAGTGGTGGCGGAGAAGAAGAACCTCTCAAAAAGGACACCAAATAAAGGCGGATATCGAATGGAGATTGCTTGTGTCAGAAGGATTTTTGACAAAGCTAAGTGTTACTCAATTGCTAACTTGGGTTTCTCGGGCTTGAGCAAGATAGAAAAGTAACCGTGTTCGACAAAATGTAAATATATTTAACAATCTCAAGAACCCAAAATGGCCAATTTTTTTCTCAAGATTTTGGATTGAACCTACTAAGGTCAAAGGTTGAATGGAAAATTTCAAGAGGAAAGCATCCCCAATTTAGGCGTCACATTTAATTGCATCTGCCTACACAATTTCACTTAATCATTGCTTCTCATTGGTTTTCAAGAGAAAAACCCTATGAGATAATTTTTAAATGATTGATAAAAATACACTATCCGAAGGAGCCGGTGTTGTGACAGCTGGTCGCCGTTGGTCAAAAACAATGAGCGCAGCCGTCAAGTTTCGCAAGTTTGTTCTCGTGGCAGCTGGTTTTTGTCTTCTTACCTACTACATAAACTCGCTTTGTGTGGAGGCACCTGCTACTGAGGCTAACTCAGAGGCGGCTAGTCAAAAGGTCCTTTCTTATTTGAATTTGGATCTGGAGCCGTTTGTTGCTCAAGAAAATGAAGAAGACAGATTATCTGTCATTCAAGAGCGTGCTGTATCTTTCATATCAAAATACTTTACTAAAGCAAAGGAACAAGATATTAAAGAAGCGGTAGCTCAGGCTTTCATTACCGGAAAGAAATACGACATTGACCCTTTGTTGATTCTGTCAATTATCGCTATTGAATCTTCTTTTAATCCGAATGCTAAAAGTGCTGCAGGAGCTAAAGGTTTGATGCAGGTTCATGTGCGTGTGCATACTTCGAAATACAAACGTTTTGGAGGTCTGAAAGCAGCCAACAATATTGAGGCTGGAATTGAAGTAGGCACTGAGATTTTACGAGAGTACATCAACAAAACAGGTTCACTGGCTAAAGGACTGAAATTCTACGTTGGCGCCGCAAATCATAGAACTGATAAGGGCTACGGGAATAAGGTATTGGTGATGAGAGACAATCTTCGTTATGCGATTTCCGGAGATGTTTCGACGGCGTTAAAAATGGCGAGAAGCGGAAAGAGGGTTCTCCCGGCTAATGAAACTAAACACCTGGCTTCATATTCCACTCACATCAATCCTGATGGTAGTGTGAGTGCTACAAATTAATTTTTCTAACCACATTTTTCAAGAGCTTTTCTTCCGCGAAGAAAAGCTCTTATAGCATGTGTCCATCAAAAGGATCTTAATTCCAGTCCCACAATGTGTGGGCATAAGAGGCCGCCACAATACCGGCGGTTTCAGTTCTGAAAACGAATCGGCCTAGCTGTTTCGGCTCAAATCCTTTCTCCGTCAGAAGCTGGATCTCTCGTTGGGAAAGACCGCCTTCAGGTCCGATTGCAAAAGAAACTGACTCTATTTTTTCTTCTGCTTTCTCTGAAAGAGTTGCTTGAGGCATCATGATGAAATTTTTCTGGATTCCCTCAGGATTGAAATCTTGGAGGGAGGAAAGCCAGGAAACTTTAAGCAAAGCACTTCTTTTGCACTGTTTGCACGCTGATACAACTATTTTGTTCCAGCGTTCCATTCTTTTAAGAAGTTTGTCTCCAACTAACTTTACTTCAGAACGATCGGCCGGAAATACGATAAGTTCAGTTACCCCGAGCTCGCAGGCTTTTTCGACAATCCAGTCCATTTTTTCATTGGAAACTAAGGACTGAAGAAGGACGATTTTTAGAGAGTTTTCCTGCGTGTAAGCAGTTTCTAAAATCTTTACGGATGCGAAGTCTTTAGCAAAGTGGATTGTGCCTTTTGCTGAATTTCCGTTGCCGTCAAAAAGTTCGGCCTCATCATCTTCGCGCATGCGCAAAACTCTCATTGCGTGGTGTACGGCCTCCGGAGGCAAAACAACTTCTTCGCCGACTTTATAAGCGGTGTCGGGAACATAAAATCTCGGCATAAATTTACGAACTTCTCTTGTGGAATTAGGTAAGAATAATACTGTTTGTCGTCTCTTTGCCTCAAGAGCTTTACTTTGAAATATTTTGAACTAAGTTCAGTATGTTATATGCGTACTCATCTTGGTAAAATGGCAGAGTCTTGAACTTCCTGCCCTATGGCAGGTTTTTAAATATATTTATCTTTCTATCATGACATCATCAGTCTCCGCTAAGACTATGGCTAATGCTTTACGTGCATTAGCCATGGACGCAGTACAGAAGGCAAAGTCTGGCCACCCGGGAATGCCGATGGGAATGGCAGATATCGCAGTTGCCCTCTGGAAAAATCATCTTCGTCACAACCCAAATAATCCGAAATGGATCGGCCGGGATCGTTTCTTGTTAAGCAACGGTCACGGTTCCATGCTTCAGTACGGGCTTCTTCATCTTTCTGGCTACGATTTGAGCCTTGATGACCTCAAGAATTTCCGTCAGCTGCACAGCAAAACACCGGGACATCCGGAAGTTGGTGTAACTCCAGGTGTAGAGACTTCTACAGGACCACTGGGACAAGGAATTGCAAACGCTGTCGGTTTTGCTTTAGCAGAAAAAATGCTGGCTGCCGAATTTAATCGTCCTGGTTTTGACGTCATCGACAACTACACTTACGCATTCCTCGGAGACGGATGCTTGATGGAAGGAATTTCCCATGAAGTATGCTCTTTGGCCGGCGTTTGGAAGCTCAATAAACTTATCGCTCTTTATGATGATAACGGTATTTCTATCGACGGAAAGGTTGAATACTGGTTCGCTGATGATACCCGCAAACGTTTTGAATCCTATGGCTGGAATGTAATCGGCCCGATCGACGGTCATGACGCCGAAGCGGTTTCCGAAGCAATTGCTCAGGCTAAGAAGTCCGACAAACCGACTTTGATTGACTGCCGAACCATCATTGGCTTCGGCTCTCCCAATAGACAAGGCACCAGCAAAGCCCACGGAGAAGCACTCGGGGATGAAGAGATTGCAGTAACCAGAAAAGCCATCGGCTGGGAATACGGTCCTTTTGAAATTCCTGCAGAAGTTTATGAAGCTTGGGATTCCAGAGCTAAAGGCGACATGGAAGAAGCTGCATGGAATAACCTTTATGCAAAATACAAGGAAGCTTATCCCGAACTTGCTGCTGAGTTAGAACGCAGAATGGCCGGGGAACTTCCTGCTGATTGGGATGATGTTGCTTTCAATGCCATCTTGAAGGCTGTTGAAGAAGAAAAAACGGTCGCCAGCAGAAAAGCTAGCCAGATGGCTTTGAATGAGTTGGCACCGCACTTGCCTGAGTTAGTCGGCGGTTCTGCTGACCTTACCGGTTCCAATTTAACCAACTGGAACGGTGTACAGGCCTTAAGAGCAGACAACATGCTTGGCCGTCACATCAACTACGGCGTGCGTGAATTTGGTATGGGCGCCATCATGAATGGTATTGCTCTTTACGGCGGATTCATTCCATACGGCGCAACTTTCCTGACATTCTCGGACTATGAGAAGAATGCCATGAGAATGGCAGCTTTGATGAAGCTCAGAACAATTTTCGTTTACACCCATGACTCTATCGGTTTAGGCGAAGACGGCCCGACTCATCAGCCGATTGAACACTTGGCCAGCTTGAGATTGATCCCGAACATGGATGTTTGGAGACCGGCCGATACGGTTGAAACCGTTATTGCTTGGGAGAGCGCTATCGAAAGAAAGGACGGCCCGACATCTTTGATTTTCTCCCGTCAGAACCTTCCTTTCATGGTTAGAGAAGAAACTAACGCAGATGACATCGCAAAGGGCGCCTACATTTTGGAAGAAGCTCCTGCAGGCAAAGAACAGACCGAGGTTGTTCTTTTGGCTACAGGCAGCGAAGTAGCACTTGCCGCCGAAGTCAGAAAGATTTTGACTGCTGAAAATATCCAGGCTCGTTTGGTTTCCATGCCTTCCACAACCGTATTTGATCGCCAAGATGAAGCCTATAAGACTGACATTTTGGGCAACGGCTTGCCAATCGTGGCTATCGAAGCTGCTTCCACAGGACTTTGGTGGAAATACGTCAAAGGCAACGGCACTGTAATCGGACTCGATCAATTCGGAGAGTCCGCACCTGCCAAGGATCTGTTTAAACTTTATGGATTCACTGTTGAAAATATCGTGAATACTGTTAAAACCACACTTAACAAGGGGAAATAATAGATGACTATCAGAGTAGCAATTACCGGCTATGGCCGTATCGGCCGTATGGTTCTTCGTGCTTTCTATGAAGAAAAGAAATGGCCTGACATGAAAATTGTCGCTATCAACGATACAGCCAAACCTGAAGCCACAGTCCATCTTACTAAGTTCGATACAGCTCATGGTAGATTCAACGGCGATGTAGCGTGGGACGACGGCTATCTCGTTGTTAACGGCGACCGCATCAAGATGGTTTCCGAACGTGATCCGCGTAAGCTCCCTTGGAAAGATTTGGATATTGATATCGTGTTAGAGTGCACAGGCGCTTTCCGCGATAAAGAAAGCTGCATGGCTCATATCGAAGCCGGAGCAAAGAAAGTATTGATCGCCTGTCCCGGCAAAAATGTTGATGCCACCATCGTTTACGGTGTTAACCAAGACGTATTGAAAGCCAGCGACGTTGTTGTTTCCAATGCTTCCTGCACAACAAACTGCTTGGCTCCGTTTGTTAAGCCTTTGATGGAAAAAATCGGTATTGAAGACGGCATGATGACAACCGTTCATGCCTTCACAAACGACCAGGTTTTGACAGACGTTAAGCACAAAGACTTGAGAAGAGCCAGAGCTGCCGGCCATAACATCATCCCGACTAAGACAGGCGCTGCTAAGGCAGTCGGTGAAGTTATTCCTGAAATGAAAGGCAAGCTTGACGGTTACGCAATGCGTGTTCCGACAATCAACGTTTCCGTCTGCGATTTAACTTTCAACGCAACTCGTCCGACAACTGTAGAAGAAGTTAACAAGATTCTTAAAGAAGCTTCTGAATCTAAAGAACTCAAAGGAATTTTGGGCTACAACGAAATGCCTCTAGTTTCTTCTGATTTCAACCATTCTCCGTATTCTTCTATTTTCGATGCAACCTTGACTAAGGTTATCGACGGAACTCTCGTGAAAGCCGTTGCTTGGTATGACAACGAATGGGGTTTCTCCAACCGCATGCTCGACACAGCAACCGCAATGTATAACGCCAAGTAATTAGTTCGATTTGGAGCCCGAAGAAATCTTCGGGTTTCCTTTTTACAGGATTAGAAATGAAAGTTAAGACATTAGAGTCATTAGCCAAAAACGGCGAACTTAAGGGTAAGCGAGTCTTCATCCGTGCTGACTTAAACGTGCCTCGCGGTCCGACAGGCAGAATTTCCGACGACCACCGCATTCGTGAGTCTCTTCCTGCTATCAATATGGCTTTGGAAGGCGGCGCTGCCGTTATGGTCTGCTCTCACCTCGGCCGTCCTAAAGAAGGCGAACTTACTGAGAACGACAGCTTAAAGGGCGTAGCTGATTACCTTGGCAAGCTTCTCGGCAAAGAAGTTAAGTTTGCTACAAACTGGGTTGACGGTGTTGATGTTGAACCCGGTGAAGTCGTTGTTCTTGAAAACTGCCGCGGAAACGTCGGTGAAAAGAAAAATGATGAAGAGCTGTCCAAGAAAATGGCTGCTCTCTGCGACATTTACGTCAATGACGCCTTCGGTACTTCCCATCGTGCTCAAGCCACTACAGAAGGTATGGCTAAGTACGCTAAAGTTGCCTGCGCCGGACCTCTTCTTGCAAAAGAAATCGATGCTTTGACTGCAGCCGTCGGAGGCGCTGAACATCCGCTTGTTGCTGTTGTCGGCGGATCTAAAGTCTCTACTAAACTTACCATCTTGATTCACTTGGCTCCGCTGGTTGACACCTTAATTGTCGGCGGCGGCATTGCTAACACATTCTTGCTTGCTCAAGGCAAGAAGATCGGCAAGTCTTTGGCTGAACCGGAACTTGTTGATGAATGCAAGAAGGTTATGGAAGTGATGAAAACTAAGGAAGGAAAGCTTCCGTTCCCGCTTCCGGTTGACGTTGTTGTTGCCCGCCATATGGGTTATGACGCCGGTTTCAGAATCTGTGACGTTGACGATATTCAAGATGATGAAATGATTCTTGACGTTGGTCCTAAGACAAGCATGATGCTTCGCGGCGTGATGGATGGTGCTAAGACCATCATTTGGAACGGTCCTCTCGGAGTATTCGAAATGGATAACTTCAAGGAAGGAACACATGACTTAGCCCGTACGATTGCGAAAGCAACTAAGGCCGGTGCGTTCAGTATTGTCGGCGGCGGCGATACCATTGCTGCGGCAAAGGCCTTCGATGTAGCAGATAAAGTCTCCTACATTTCCACAGGCGGTGGCGCTTTCCTGGAATTCTTGGAAGGCAAGACGCTTCCTGCCGTTGCAGCTCTTGAAGCAAGATTTGAAAAATAATTTTTGCTGAAAGCTCATGATGAACAAAAAGCCGGGGAAAAACCCGGCTTTTTGCAAAAAGTATTTTGAAAAAGAAAAAAACGCGAATTTTTTAATAAACTAATTTTCGTTGAAACGAAATTAAGTTCAAAAACAAATGTCTTATATCAATAACACAGCCGGCTATGAAGCGTTTACCAACGCCGCTGCTGCTATTGATTTTTCTCTGCGAATGTGCCGAATGTGCTAACCCAATTTCCTTAAAGGATTTGGGCGTCTTTATATTTTTCTATCGAAAATTTTATAAAGAATAAATATATTTTTTAAATATATTTAATTAGCAAAAGATCATGAATTCGGCAATAACAAGCATAAAAGTATCTACAACTCACACAAAATTTCTCTGTACCTCCTCAGAGTTTGAGAAGTTATTGTTGAAATCAGTTTCCCATCAAATTCGCGTGTCCGCCGAGTTTTACGACACGCTAGACATCTCCATTTCTAATTTCTTATTACTTTCAAAGGAATCATCATGTTAAAAAGACAAACCTTAAAGTTGCTGTCATCTCTGGTCATTCTCTCCGCCTTGGCTTTGACAGGATGCCAGGATAAGAAACCTTCTGAGCTGAAGGTAGGTGCTACTGCGGGCCCGCACGCTGCAAATGTGCAGAAAGCTGCTGAAGTTGCAAAGAAAGACGGCCTAAACGTGAAGGTAGTTGAGTTCACCGATTACATCACGCCGAATAAGAGCCTGGCTGAAGGAGCTCTGGACGTGGTTGTCTATCAGCATGAACCTTTCTTGAATAACTTTAACAAACAGCAAGGTACCGACCTTAAGAATATCGGCAAAGCAGTGGTACAGCCGATGGGTTTTTACTCTAACAAGATCAAGAGCCTGGAGACGGTTCCTGCAGGCTCAACGGTTGCTATCCCAAATGATCCGACCAATGAGGGCCGAGCCCTGATTCTTCTCGAGCAGGCCGGCCTCATTCAGCTGAAAGCCGGTGCCGGTGGTACCGCTACTGTCCATGAGATTATTGAAAATCCGAAGAAATTGAAATTTAAAGAACTCGAGGCTGCACAGTTGCCAAGAAGTTTAGAGGATGTTGATTTTGCTTGCATTCCGATGAACTATGCAATCAGCGGTTCTTTATCTCCTCAGAAACAAGGTTTTTACTTTGAGTCCAAGGATGCTCCGTACGCTTTGATTGTCATCGCCTCTCGCGCTAATAATGCAAACGATGAGCAAGTTAAGAAATTTGTGAAGGCCTTCCAATCTCCGGAAGTGGCTAAGTTTATTAAGGAGGAGTTCAAGGGTGCCGTAGTACCCGCTTGGGAATAAAAGAAGAAATTTTTTGAGTTAAAAGAGCTCATCAACAAGAGGCTGAGTTTGATGAGCTCAAAAGAAAAGCTGTCTTCCGGGAGCGGGAGACAGCTGAAGGATATTCTGAGGCCGATTAATTAACTTGTTTTGGTACCGAAGTATTTTTTCCACAATTGGATGCACATGGCAATCGTGAATGGTCCGAGTGCAGCCAAGATACCGACAATTAAAATCAGAGAAAGATTGTTTTTGATAAACGGGATATTGCCGAAAAGATATCCTGCTCCAACGATAGAGCCTACCCAGAAGAGGGCCCCGAAACCGCTGTAAAGTTCAAATTTAACGGTGTTCATTTGAGCTGCCCCCGCAACTAACGGAGCAAAGGAACGAACAATCGGAACGAAACGGGCAAGAACAATTGTTTTACCGCCATGCTTTTCATAGAAGGAATGTGTCTTTTGAAGAGCAGATTGATCAATCCATCCAATCGAGCCGTCGTAGATTTTTTTACCCAGCCACGATCCGATGTAAAAGTTGGTTGTGTTTCCGACAATGGCACCGGCTGTAATAATCAGAATGAGAGCGATCGGGTTCATGACTCCGGTTGCCGCGGCCGCCCCCGAAATAAAAAGGAGAGAATCACCGGGCAAAAATGCGCAAATGACAATGCCGGTTTCTGCAAAGAAGATAAGGAAGAGAACTATGTAAATCCAGATCCCGTAGGCCTCGGCAACATGAAGAATAAATTGATCGGCGTTTCTAAAAAGCTCAATCGCTAGGTTAAGGAATTCCATCAAAAACTTTCTCAGTGAGTCACATGACCACGTAATTCTAGACGAAAAAGGATTTTTTCACTAAGCAGGATAAGTACTAGAGCAGGTTCAAGAGAAATAGACTCAAAGCCGAAAAATTCTCTCTGTTTTCAAGAAGATGGCAAAACAGAAAAAACTTTCGGATATACAATACCGGAATGAGCGAAACTGAAAAAAGAAGAGCTTTTCGGGAGATTCGTGAGCTTCCTGACCAGCTTATTAGTCAAATAGCAGCCGGAGAGGTTATTGAAAGACCTGCCTCCGTAGTAAAAGAACTTTTGGAAAACGCCATTGACGCGGGTTCTACTCATATCGAAATTAGATTGGACGGCGGCGGCATCAAACGAATATTGATTCAAGATAACGGCTGCGGGATTCCGAAAGAGTCCCTTTCGCTTGCTTTAAAACGTCACGCCACTAGTAAGGTTAGAAATTTAGATGAACTCGAATCTATTTCGAGTTTGGGATTTCGAGGCGAGGCCTTAGCATCGATTGCCAGCGTAGCTGATCTTCATCTCTCATCTAAAGTTGAAGGGGCAGATGGTTTCTCTATTTTTAAAGAAGAAATTACGCCTGCGGCTTTGAAGAAGGGAACACGTATCGAGGTCACGGATCTTTTCTATAAAACGCCGGCCCGCAGAAAATTTTTAAAAGGGGAACCAACAGAACAGGCACACTGCTTGACTTGCATTAAACGCATAGCCTTGGCCAACCCGGAGATAGATTTTTCAGTTTTTGCAAATGGCAAAGGCGTGTTGTCTCTGCCTCCTTCAACTTTGGAGGCCAGGTTAGAGCGCATGATGCCTAAAGAATTTTTAGAAGCTCATCGCACTGTCAGTGCCGAAACTCCCTCAGTCAAATTGTACGGTTGGGTTTGTTTGCCGACAGCCGCTAAAACCCGTACGGACTGCCAGTACTTCTATGTTAACGGACGCTTTGTTAAGGACAAGGTGCTTACTCATGCTCTCCGACAAGCCTATGCAGATGTTTTGCACGGTTCTTCTCAGCCCCTGTACTGTCTGTTTTTAGAGATTGACCCGCTGAAGGTAGATGTTAATGTTCATCCGACAAAAAATGAGGTTAGATTTCGAGACTCATCTGCTATTCATCAGTTCGTATTTCATGCAGTCGAAAGCGCAATATCGCAGTCGGTTCTTGCGGATCCATTGACGGGTGAACTCACGGAAAGGGAAAGCTTTAGTGGACTTCAGGAGGATGAGCCAAAACGGACTGCTTACGGAAGTGCCGGAGAAAACAGTTTTCCGCCGAGAAAAGAATACACATTGCGCGGAGATGACGGCTACCAGCATTACTTAGATTTTTACGGAAAGAATGAGAGTTCTGCTGTGTCTGCTCAGTCAAGCTTTCCTAAGACTATTTATTCTATGAAGGCAGACGAGGCAGCAGAAGATCTTTCAGGCGGCACATCGTCTCACTTCGCTGAAGAAGTAAAGGCAGAAAGTGAGGTCTACCAGCCTTTGGGGAGGGCAGTAGGACAGATAGCCGGTACTTTCATCATTGCGGAAAATGATAAAGGCATGGTCATTGTCGACATGCACGCCGCTCATGAAAGAATCGTATATGAGCGCCTGAAGAAAAGCTTCGACAGACGAGAGATAGTAACTCAACAATTCCTAATCCCCTATGTTTTCAGCGTTACCGAAGAGCAGATGGCAGTGTTTGAAGAGTGTAGGGACCAAATCGCCGAGTTGGGGCTAGATTTATCAGCTGTTGGTCCGACACAGCTTAGTTTGCGAGGAGCTCCGGTCATGCTCGACTCCAAAATCGGCAAAGAGGGCGAAGACTTAGTTCGTGATGTTCTCGAAGACATGCGAAAGTATGGGAAGTCGTCCGTTCTTGCGGAAAAACGAAATGAGGTATTAGCAACGATTGCGTGCCACTCTGCAATTCGCGTAAACCGGCTCTTGACTCTCTCTGAAATGGATGCCGTTTTAAGAGATATGGAAAAAACTGATCGTGCTGACGAATGCAATCATGGGCGTCCAACCTGGGTTCAAATTTCACATCGAGAACTCGACGGCTTCTTTATGCGGGGAAAATAATTGACGACTCAAATACTGAAAGATGCTGATGCGGTGATGCTTCTCGGGCCGACAGCCAGCGGAAAGACTGCACTTGCGTTAAAGGCTGCCAAGATAGTGCCTTGCGAAATTATTTCTATTGACTCGGCACTGGTCTATAAAAAAATGAATATTGGAACCGCAAAGCCCACAAAAGAAGAGCTGGAACAAGTTCCTCATCACCTCATCGATATTATTGAGCCTACGGAGGCATACTCGACCGCAAGTTTTGTTTCCGACTGCGAAAGACTGGTAAAAGAAATAAGAGCCAGAGGACGTCTGCCGATAATAGTGGGCGGGACAATGCTCTACGCTAAAGCACTGAGGGAAGGTTTGTCGGAATTACCGACGAGCACACCGGAAGTAAGGGAGAAGATTGCTAATCTGCTTAAAGAAAAAGGCCTTCCTTTCCTATATGAGGAGCTTAAAATAGTCGATCCGGACTCAGCCCGGCGCTTATCTCCAAACGATACACAAAGAATTTCGAGGGCCATGGAGGTCTATGAGTTATCCGGGCGTCCGTTGACTTCTTTTTTTGGAGAAGTAAAAGGAACGGAGTTAAATATCCCAACCTTCGCTCTCTTTCCTGAAGACAGAAAAGAACTTCATCAAAGAATAGCGCTTCGCTTTGAACAGATGTTGGAAAACGGGTTTCTTGATGAGGTTAGAAGCTTGAAAGAAATACCGGGACTAACAAAAGATCATTCCAGCATACGCTGCGTCGGCTACCGTCAAGCGTGGGATTATCTTGACGGACTAACAAGCTTCGATGAATTTAAAGAAGCTGGGATCGCGGCTACCCGTCAGTTAGCTAAACGCCAAATCACCTGGCTAAGGTCGATGAAAGACGTGACTTTGCTAAATGGCACTTCACCGGAAAACGAAAATACTTTCTTAGAAGCGTGCCGTCTTGCTGCTAGTTAATGGCTTTTCGATTGCAGAGAATCAACCAAGCTGCGTAGGGAAGGAGAATAAGTCCGGAAGCGGCGATAACGAAAGCGTACCCGCAAACTCCGGCACCCCAAGCAGCAATTAGCGGACCAAGCGCCATTCCAACGTGTCCGGTCAAGAAATTGAATCCGTAAATCTGTCCTTTTTCTTCCGGAGGGCAGACTTGGGACAGAATAGCATTAACGGTAGGAATTAAACCTGCAACTGCAAAACCGCCTAAGAATCTCCAGAAGGTCAAGCCTTCTACGCTGTCCGGAACCACTTGGAGAGCAATGACTGCAGCAGAAAGCACAAGACAGATGAGGAGAACTTTCATAAAACCGAACTTCTGGCCGGCGGCTCCTAACAAAGGAGAAGCAATCATGACGGAGATTCCGCTGATCGAAAAAACGGTTCCGGCCACGAGTGTAATGTTATCCATGCTTCCTTGAAGTTCAGCGATATAGAGCGGGAAAATCGGCTGAAGAGAAAACAACGCCGCATAAATGACAGCCGAGCCTATCAGCATCTGCATGATGGCAGGAGACTTAAGCACGGAAAAATCAAAAAATGGCTTTTTCTCTTTGATGGGTTCGTGTTTTCCTTCTTTACAGTAAAAGAAAATTAAAACAGTAATAATGGCTAATGCCACTCCGGCAATATAAAAAGAATTCCGCATGCCGAATTGAGTGGAAAGAACGCCCCCGATGAATGGACCTCCGATTCCTCCGATCGTCATTCCTCCTTGAAGCAAGCCCATACTCAATCCGATTTTATTGTTCGGCATTGTGGTTGCCACAAGAGCAAGAAGTGCAGGGTAGAGACCGGCGGACAGGCCTTGAAAAACTCTCGCGGCAAACAGTCCTTCGACAGTGCTGACGAGGCCGCAAAGCGTATAACTTATAGCCAAACAAACGGACGCCCGCAAAGCCATTAATTTACGGCTTTTTCTGTCTGCAATAACTCCCCAGACCGGACCTAACAGTCCGCTGATAAAGAAGGTGACGGAAAAGACTGCCCCGGACCAAAGATTGACATCATCCGGAGCAACCTTAAGGTCTTGAACAAGATAGAGAGGCAAAAACGGTGTGACCATCGTAAAAGATAGTTCCATCAAGAAACCCGATGCCGTTAAGACAATAAGCGGGATTATCCAGCCGTTTTTGTTCATACAGATTGTTTAGAGAAGAGGTGTTTATTGTTCTTATCGGAGAAAAGGACTAAGGAAGGTGCCTCAGCCCTTTTTAGCTTTAGTACATGAATTGATAGTTAACCATCAAGTCTTGTCTGAAGCTGCCGTGCGGAGCCGCACCTGCACCGTAGGTCAACCCGAATGCATGCTGACCTTTAGTAGTCTCAATTCCGAATTTGCCTCGGAAAGAAATAGAGTCTGCAAATCTTGAGCTGTAGAAATCATCTTCAACACTAACATTTACTTTTCTCTTACCGGCAGTAGGAATGACAGCCAAATCTAACATCGTTCTGGTTCTCCAGCCGCCACCGCAAGTAAATTCATAGCCTGCATTCACGCCAACCGGGAATTGCCAAATGTTTTGATCTCCGAGGTGGACAGTATCTCCCTCAACGTCTGTGTAATTGTCGTTTTTGAGATGAGTGAAGCGGACGCTATAGTAAGGAACCCAGCTAATGCCCCCGGCAACGAAGCTGGTTTCAAAGCGGATGCCGGCGTTAATGGCGGATCCTTTGACATGGCTGAAATCAGGTTTATCTTTGCTATAGAGGTAGCCCAGGTTTGCAATGACGTTTACTCTTTGTCCTTTCCAAGTGGAGTAAAGGTTAACGCCTCCCCAGTGAGAATCTAATTTTTCCTCATCCTCTCCGGTACGTTTTAGCTTGCCGGCTCCGCCATTAATTGAAAGGCCGAGGCGGAAGCTGTCAGCAATGACATGGTCGTAACCGAGAACAAGCCCGGCACCTTTATTTCTCATGTCTTCGTGGCTGATTCGATGGGTATAACCAAAGCCTTCTAACCAAGGATCTCCTTGCTTGTATTGAACATTCCAGCCGTTGAACAGAGGGCCGGACATGGATAAACGAGATTCAATGATATCTTGGTTGATATTGCTTACGTCATAGCGGTTAGCGGTTGTCACCAAAGCCATGGACGGCGCAGAAACAGCTAATAAGAGTAAAGCGGAAAGTTGTGAAAGTTTCATGATTCTTTAATTAGGTTGTAGTCATTCTCTGCCTAACTACTGGCAGATGGGACGTTGGTTATGGCTAATAAGACTAAGTATACAAGCAAGGTCAAAGCCAAACAAACGTCAAATCTTTGATTGGACGGTCATCGAAAAGAAAACGACCGCTTATGCGGCCGCTTTCTTGAGCAGAAGAATTAAACGTTTAACACGTTGCCTTCCAGGTCTTCGCGCGAACCTTGTTCGAGTTTTCTTCTTTCTCTATCGCGGATTTCTTCGGCTCTGCCTCCGGTCCAATAAGTGGCATTTTTAATACCTAAAGCTTCCGGATGGAAAACAGGGTCTAAACCAATTGACTTTTGTTTTTCGTAATCCTTGAGACTGACAAAAGCTTGCTTGTGCATAAGAAGAATAGCAATGACGTTAAGCCAAGCCATTAAACCTACACCGATATCGCCGATTGCCCATGCCAGTTCTGCAGTCTTGATAGCGCCGAAAACGGTAGCGCATAAGAACAAGAACTTAAGAAGGAAGTACAGGGAAGGCATCTTGAGCTTTCTATTCAAATATGCAACGTTTGTTTCTGCGATATAGAAGTAAGCCAAGATTGTAGTGAAGGCAAAGAAGAACAAAGCGACAGCAACGAAAGCTTGACCAAAGCCCGGCATTAAGCTTTCAACGGCAGCTTGAGTGTAGGCCGGCCCGGTAGCTACATTTTTTAAACCCTCGAAAATATGATTATTGTCCGGGCCGACGACGTTGTAGCTTCCGGTAATCAAAATCATGAAAGCGGTAGCAGAGCAGACAAGCAATGTATCTACGTAAACGGAGAAAGCCTGAACTAGACCTTGTTTAACCGGATGGCTGACGGAGGCTGCACTAGATGCGTGAGGACCTGTGCCCTGACCGGCTTCATTGGAATAGATGCCGCGCTTGACACCCCAGGAGACGGCCATACCGAGGATGGCACCGAACCCTGCATCCATGCCGAAAGCACTGCTGACGATAAGTTTCAGGATGTCTGCAAGCATATCCACATGCATGAAGACAATAACTAAAGCCACAATCACATAGGCTTGAGCCATGAAAGGAACAACCAGGGATGTGAAGGCGGCAATGCGTTTTACGCCGCCGAAGATAATGAAGCTAAGAAGTGCTGCAACGACAGCAGCGGAAATTGCCGGAGTAATGCCGAACGCGTTTTCCATACTGACTGCAATTGCGTTAGATTGAACGCCGGGAAGGAAAAGGCCGCAGGCGAAGATGGTGACGATAGCAAATAACCAAGCAAACCACTTAACGCCGAGACCGCGTTCGATATAGAAGGCGGGACCGCCACGGTATTCACCGTTAATTTTTTCCTTGTAGATTTGGCCGAGGGTGGATTCTACAAAGGCGGAGCTAGCACCTAAGAAGGCAACCATCCACATCCAGAAAACGGCGCCCGGACCTCCGAAGGTAATTGCCGTAGCAACACCGGCAATGTTGCCGGTACCCACACGGCCTGCAAGCGTCATGGACAGAGCTTGGAAAGAAGAGACGCCGGTGACGGTGTCTTTAGGCTGAAACAAGAGCTGCCACATATGTTTTAAGTGGCGAAGCTGCAGGAAGCCGCCTTTTAAGGACAAGAACAACCCTGCACCCAAACATAAATACACCAAAGCCGGGGACCAAACCCAGGCATTTACGGTGTTGACAATCGATTCCATTTTTTCCCCTTTGCAAGGTTGTTAATCTATGACATAAAAATTACAACAAATGAAAAGGGTGTGTCACAAATTGAAATACTTTTTTTGTTGCAAAAAGGAAAGGAATGTACTGAGGCTGACGAGTTTCCAAGAAAAAGAGCGAGGACAAAGCCTCGCTCGGTAATCAGTTAGGACCGGTTTATTTAACTACGCAACCCGGGGCTCCTTCAGGACGAGCCTCGATTTCACCGATACGGTACACGGTTTCACCGGCCTCGCGGAAAAGCTGCATAGCTTCTTCGGCCTTGTCGGCTGCAACAATTACGGCCATACCGATACCGTTATTGAATACGCGGTACATTTCATGATCTTCGATATTGCCTTTTTCTTGAAGCCAATTGAAGATTTCCGGGCGCGGCCAAGAACCGGCTTTGATAACTGCCTGTGTATTGTCCGGAAGAATTCTGGGAACGTTTTCCAACAAACCGCCGCCGGTGATATGGGCCATTCCTTTAATTTCCACTTTTTCCATAACGGAAAGAACCGGTTTGACATAAATTCTTGTCGGTTCCATGACGGCATCGGCAAGAGTCTTATCTCCGATTTTTTCTTCCCAAGAAGCACCGCTGACTTCAATGACTTTACGGATAAGAGAGAAACCGTTGGAGTGAGGGCCGCTGGAAGTTAAACCAAGAACCACGTCGCCCGGAACAATAGATTTTCCGTCAATGATATTTGCTTTATCGACTACGCCGACAGCAAAACCAGCCAAGTCATATTCGCCTTCCGGATACATTCCCGGCATTTCCGCTGTTTCACCGCCGATTAAAGCACAACCGGCAAGTTCACAACCGCGGGCAACACCGCCGACTACTTTTTCTGCTACGTCGACATCGAGGTGACCGCAGGCAAAGTAGTCAAGGAAGAATAAAGATTTGGCACCCTGAACGAGGATGTCATTGACGCTCATGCCGACCAAATCCTGACCGACAGAGTCATGTTTATTGAGAAGGAAGGCAAGCTTAAGCTTTGTACCGACGCCGTCTGTGCCGGTTACAAGGACGGGTTCCTTGTAATCCTTTGAGACTTCAAACATAGCGCCGAATCCGCCGATAGAGCCGAGTACTCCGGGGATTAAAGTCTTCTTGGCTAAAGGTTTGATTCTTTCAACCAGTTCGTCTCCGGCATCAATAGAAACACCGGAGTCTGCATAAGATAATGGTTTTGTCATCGGAATTGAGAAAAAAGCTAAAAAGATTAAGCAATTCTAGCAAGCTATCCGAGGAAAAGTAACTTTTCCTCGGATAGCCCCGATTCCGAATGCATGGATTCTTTTCAGTCTTTCAAGTAAGTGAGGTTCTTTACAGACTCATCGACTTTGTAAGTCAAAAAATTACTGTCAGAGGCTAAAAAGATCATGGTGGCTGGAGTAGAGCCGAAATTTCTTCTCAATAAAGAGAAGAACCCACGCGAGAATTTCGGTTCCTCAGCATTTCTCTTCCGCAGCTCTTTGCTGAGCTTGCTCCATCTGCAAGATTCAAACATAGGTGCCTCCTAAAGTAATAGTCAAAAAGCCGACCTCTCCAGAGGCGGAGGAGAAGTTTATCTAGGTAGTAACTCTTAGTCAAATGCCTTGAACGTCAATAATTCTCGAAATGAGAACTGAATAGCAAGAAATAGTGTGAGGCAAGAGCGGCCGTCGGAGGATCTGCGTCAAATTGTGAGACTTCTTTGAACGGCTGTTCAAAGAAGTGGAGAAGCGAATAAATTGCGACAACTCGAAACTACGAGAAAGGTAAGGATTCAAACAACTCGGCGGCATTCCTTTGAGCCTGCTCGATAATTCTTCTTCCTTTGACCACTCGGTCCAAAGCAGAGTCCGCTTCGGATTGTGCCCACCAATCTGCAAATTTTCTCAGTTCGCTGTTTTCCAGATCTCTGTCTCGGCGTGTGACCAGGCTCATAATCCACGGCGCTCTTTCCCAACCGGGAAGAATAGGTACTAAATCTCCGTTCTTAATTTCCTCTAATACATGTCCGAAATACAAATCGGTTGTAATTCCTTGATGGTTTAGGAGGAGTCTTTTAATGGCGAGCTGATCGTGAGTGAGAAACAAGGTCTTCCACTGCAGTAGATTGGATTGCTGCGAGCCTTTATAAAGGAATCGCGTGAGAAGATGAGTTTTGGTTTTAAGAAGCAAACCAGTGTGTTTCTTGAGATCATCTACAGTGCGGGGAAGGCCGTAACGTCTTAAATACTCCGGCGAGCAAAGCACAGGAGTTGAAGTTTGCATGAACGGCCGGACCACAAAATTTGTTTCATCCATTAATCTTTTATTTACGACGAGGACGTCAGCTTCGTCATTCATCAGAGCGTCAGGCCCGGCTTCGGGAACTACTTCAAAACTGACCATAGGATGCGTCCTAGAGTATGCCAAGAGTTTCTGAGAATAAAACTCTTGCATGATCTCAATTGGTGAACCGATGCGGATTAAACATTTAGACGCAACGCCTTTTGAAAAATTCAGCATCTGGCGGAAGCTTTTGAGGATCGGCTCGGCAAGAGAAACAATAATTTCACATTTTTTTGTAGGCTTGAAAGGTCGTTTGCTTTTATCCAGTAGTTCGTAGCCCAGTTCTTTCTCTAAAGAAGTGATAAGTCTAGATACCTTGGGTATGTCCATATCCAGCAGCAGGGCGGTCTTAGAAACATTTCCTGTTTTGGCGGTCAATACAAGAGCTTCCCAAGCTTCAAGATTTTGCGAAATATTCATGGAAAAACCTTTAGAGGGTTTGTACTTAGTTTCTTTTTCTCGTGAATAGCAGTTTTAACTATTTGAATTAAAAGGTTAAAAATCATTATCTCACTAGTTTGTGAATTTTACAAACTTCTTTTCAAAAATACGATTTCAGAAAAAGCTGTTTTTGAAAAAATACAAGCACCCCAAACAAAAAAGAGTCCCCCAAAATGAAAAAACTACTTCTCATCCCAAGTAAGAGATTGAAGCTGTAGAAAGCGTTCTCTTTCCGCAAAAGATCAAATAAAAAGCCGCCGATTTATTAACACAGTCAGTTTTACCAGGACGTACTGTGAATAGGAAAACCTTGCTCTAAATCAGCCGGTTCGTGCTTATCGGCAGCTGATTTTTATTCTACAGCACGAATTGGCATCAATTTCTTAGGAGAAAAAATGAAAAAGATCCTTCTCGCCCTTGCAGGCCTTGCCGCCGGTTCGGCTGCCTTCTGTGCCTCAAACGTTACTCTCTACGGCATCATTGAAGAGGGAGTATTGGTACAAAAACCAAAACATCAAGATACAACGGTTCAGCTTAAAAGCGCTTTTGACTTAGGGTCTCGCTGGGGCCTGCGCGGACAGGAAGATTTAGGAAACGGCTACAGTGTAGGCTTCACGCTCGAACAAGGTTTTTCACCGGATACCGGTGCCACAGCAAATACCACTTATGGTGCTAATGCATTTACCCGTGAATCTGTTCTTTGGATTCAGAGCGAAAGCTTAGGCCGTCTGGCTTTCGGACGTGCAGCAACCTTAGGATCAGGTCTCGGTACTTATGACATGCAGACCGGATACGCATTCATGAACGGTTACGGCCTAATCGGCTGGGATAACTGTATGAATAATTTCCTCCGTACCAATAACAACATCATTTACCGTTCTCCTAATCTCAATGGTTGGACAATCGGATTGATGTATTCAAACGGCATTAAAGACGACACCAACAAATGGTCAGACAATTGGCATTATTACGGCGCCGGCGTGAAGTATGCAAAAGGTGCAGTGAAATCCTCTTTGATATTTGAAGTTGAGTCAAAAGACAAATCGGTCGATCCTGCTGTCCAAGCTAAATATGCCCTGAACTATGGCATCGAATACAACACCGGAAGCTGGACTCCGATGTTCACTTATCGTTTTGTTACCCAAGACAAGAACCTTAAAGCTCATAAATTCGGTCTTTCCGCAATTGTTCCTTATGCCGGAGGTCGCTTCAAAGTTGCTGCCGCTTATATGTTCGGCAAAGACGAAAGAATTACTGTCGGTACCGACAAAGTCAATCATTGGCAAACAGGCGTGGCCTACGAATATCCGCTCTCTAAGAGAACGGTTCTTAAAGCTTCCGCCGGGTACGCAGGTTCCGGAAAAGGCTGGAAAGAATACGGTTATGCCAATGACGGGAACATCTACAACGCATGGCAGGTGTATGCAGGCATGCATCATTTTTTCTGATTCATCTCTGAACTTGTTTTTACAAGTTAGCTAATTTGGAGATTTCAATGGAATTATCAAAATTAACCAGAAGAAGTTTTAATAAAGCCGCCGCTTTTTCTTCAGCTGCACTTTCCTTAGGAGCATTGTCTACCGGTTTGAAAGAAGCCAAGGCCGCTCCTATACCAATCAAAAATGCAGAACAGGATGAAACCAAGATTATTAAGACAAACTGCAGAGCCTGTATTTTCAATTGCGGTGTCCTGGCTCACGTTAGAAACGGCAGAGTCGTCAAACTTGAAGGCAATCCTGAATACCCGATGACCAAGGGCTCCATGTGTGCAAAAGGGCTGTCCGGTCTCAATGCTTTGTATCATCCGAACCGCAACAAGTATCCGATGATTCGAGTCGGAGAAAGAGGCGAAAACAAATGGAAGAGAATTTCTTGGGAAGAAGCAATCGACACCATTGCCAAGAAACTCATGGAAACACGTGAAAAATACGGTGCAGAAAGTGTTTTCTGTTCCACCGGAGGCGGCGGAAATCCGGCCTTCCGAAGCATCGCTCGGTTCTGCAATATCTTCGGCACACCTAACTGGTATGAACCGGGCTGCGCACAGTGCTACCTCCCCCGTACTTTGGCTTATGGAATCATGTACGGCGGTCCTTCCACCTCTATCGCAGACGAAAGTGCATTAGAAATTTATGTTTCCAATACTCCGATGAAATCTTTCGTTTGTTGGGGTACTGATCCGTCTTACAGCTGTCCGGCCGGCGGCGGAAGAGCTTTGGCTGAACTGCGTGCCCGCGGAGTCAAATCGGTGTCCATCGATCCACGCTTTACACCGGATGCGGCTAAGGCTGATGTTTGGCTGCCGATTCGTCCGGGAACCGATGTTGCCTTGATGTTGGCTTGGATCAATTACATCATCGAGCACAAGCTGTATGACCAAGATTTCGTGATGCATTGGACGAACTTGCCTTATCTGGTCAATACCAAGACAAAAATGTTCTTGCGTCCTAATGAGATCGTTGAAGGAGGAAATCCTAAGGACTACGTGGTTTGGGATACCAAGACCGGAAGCCCGAAGGTCATGCCGTATCCTTGGGACGACAATTTATCTCCGGCCTTAGAAGGTACCTTTGAATATAAGGGACAGCAATACAAGACCGGCTTCACATTGCTGAAAGAACAAGCAGCTCCTTACACCATTGAAAAGGCAGCAGAAATTTGCTGGCTGGTTCCGGAAAAGATTGTAGAAGCAATTAAGATTTTTGTTGACGGTCCTTCCGGCATTGCATTAGGCGTTGCAACCGACCAGTTCCCAAACTCCGTAGAAGCAGCTATGGGCTCCGTCATTTTGAACGGTTTGATGGGCTACGTAGAGAAACCCGGAACTATGATGCAGCGTTTCCCGTCCGGCGGAACGGCACCGGCAGGTTCCTTGGCTCCTAGAGCTCAGCATTGCTTGCCACATGAACAGTTGTTGAAGAGACTCGGCGGTACCGAGTTTAAAGGTCTGCTTCAGTGGGATGCTGCATCACCGACAGCAATTTTGAATGCCATCTTAACGGAAAAGCCTTATCCGCTTAAAGTCTGGCTCGAAAGATCCGGCAATAAGTTCAATGTTCTCGGCAACGCCTCTTCTTGGGAACCGGCTATCAAGAAGTTGGATTTTGTGGTTCATATGTACATGTACCCGACTTCCTTCTCCACTTATGCAGATATGCTTCTGCCGACAACTGAGTGGCTTGAAACCAATATGCTGATTGACTGCATGAACTACGTTTTTGCCCGTCAAGCCGTTACTCATACCTATGAAACCGTAGATGAAACCTTAATCTGGTCTTGGATCTTGCGCCGCTGCGCAGAATTGGGACATGAAGGCTGTCAGAAGGCTTTAGATCCTGAATTCATGGGTGCTGAGCTGCCTCTTTGGAAGACAATGGAAGAACTTCTTGATGCGAAGCTCAAACGTCATAACGTAACATGGAAAGAGGTCAAAGAAGGAAAGAACCCGATCCAGTACATGCCGATGGAAAAATGGGCACAGTACTACGTTTATAAGAAGATCAATCCGAAGACAAGTCTTCCCTTAGGCTTCCATACTCCGTCTAAGAAGTTGGAGTTGTACGGCGAGGTCTTCATCAATTTAGGACGCACGGGAATGCCGTATGTGAAGAAGCCGCTGCCCGCAGCTTCTAAGGATTACTCTCCGCTTCCGTTCTACATGGAGCCTTCCGAAAGTCCTAATCGTGAAATAGCCAAGAAGTATCCTTTGGTAATGACCAATGGCCGTCTTCCTATGTATCACCACGGTACGCTCAGAAACAATCCGATCTCCAGAGAAATCTATCCTCTGCCTGAAATCTGGGTTAATCCGGCCGATGCTAAGAAGTATGGCGTTGCCCAAGGCGATTGGACTTGGGTCGAAAACGACAGAGGCAAGATTAGAGCTAAATGCCGCGTAACCGAAGGTATTCCGGAAGGAATTGTTTATCAGGAAAGATTCTGGAATCCAGAAACACTCAATACACCGACAAGAGGCTGGAAGGAAATGAATGTAAACGTGTTGACCAAAAACACACCTCCTTTCAACGATGTAGTCGGTACTTATACCTTGAGAGGATTCCAGGTGAAGATTTCTAAAGCCGATAAAGGCCCGGACGGCGTTTGGAGCAAACCGGAAGATTTCAAAGTTTGGATGCCTTCCAACAATGTTTCAGAAACCTCAGTCCCCACCTACCCTGAGCATGGGAGTAAAAAATAATGGCACAGAAAACTTTAGTTATTGATTTGGATCGCTGCATTGGATGTTATGCATGCGAAGCCGCATGTAAATTAGAAAATAACGTTCCGATGGGTGTTTACTACAATAAAGTCCTAACCATCGGACCTGTTGGAAAATATCCGGATATCCACCAGTATTTTCTTCCTACCGTCTGTCAAAACTGTAAGGACGCTCCTTGCTTGAAAGTATGTCCGACAGGAGCTACTTACAAGACGGAAGACGGACAGATTCTGGTGAACAAAGAGAAGTGCATCGGCTGCAAGATGTGTATTGCAGCATGTCCTTACGGTGCTCGTTCATTTAATCTGGAAAGCAAAGTGGTTGAGAAGTGCACCCTTTGCCGCCACTTGCAGGAAGTCGATGAAAAACCGGCTTGCGTTAAAGCCTGCTGCGCCGGTGCACGATTCTTCGGTGATATCGATGATCCTGAAAGCGATGTTTCCAAGGCAATTGCTGCTGCCGGCCCAGAAAACGTTCACTCGATGCCTGATGTCGGCAACAAACCGACGGTTCGCTATATTCTTCATAAGAAGACGGGCGAATGGCAAGTGAAACCTCCGAAGATGTTGTAAGGAGAAGCTCAGATGGGCATGGATTTAATTCTTATTTGTTTTGCAGCATTAGCCTGTCTGAGCTCGGGTTTGGTTTTTTCAGCATCTTTTCTCCAGTTGAAGGGCCGGACGGAAACAATCGGTGCCCTTCAATTCGGAGGAGCTGTTCTGCTGATAGCCGCGGCCGGTGCAATGGGTCTTGTCAGTCTCGGCAGACCCGAGATGTTTCTAGGTGCACTGGCTCACCCGGGTACAGGGATCTTTTTCGAATTGATCGGCACTCTTTTGCTCTGTTTCGGAGCGGTTTGTTGGTTGATCGCATTTTGGAGAGATTCGTCAGAGACAATTTTGAAATTCTTTGCGGTTTTTGCGGCGGCAGGCGCTATATGTCTGCTGTTCGGAGTCGGCCGGAGCTTTGTGATGCCCTGGCGCGACACTTTAAACAGCTGGCTAGTGGTTCCCTTGTTTTTTATTTTTGCTCTTGAGGCGGCCGGCTTTGCTTATGCAGCCGCAGAGAGTGCGACTGATAAGGAATTCCAATCTGGCAATCCGGCACTGATTTTCAGTTTGGTGGGAGCGCTTTGCCTCGGCGGCTATTTAATGCAGATCATGTATTCGAGTTCTAACGACGGAAAAGACGCAGCGCTTTCAGTTCTCACGGGAGAACCGGCAGTCGTTTTTTGGTGCGGTGTCGTAGTTATGGGTTTAATTGTTCCGGCAGTTTTGGCTTGCAGAAAATTAGGACAGATTCCTTTCCGCAATGCTGCAGGGCTGGTCGCGGCGGTTATCGGATCCGCATCCTTTCAGACAATCTTGCTTGTAATTGGCACAGCGTCTTGGCAATTTTTTAAGAGATAGCCGAAGAGCTATTCAAAAAAGGAAAAATCATGGACGAAAAATTTTCAGAAGTTATGAATTCACGAGCTGCCGTATACAAACTTTTAGGCAGATTATTCAGGAAGGAAGCTGATGAAGAATTAGTTGGGCAGCTGAGAGTGCTGGATTTTTCTGAAGTTCCGTCAGCTAAGGTCAAAGACGGCTTTAAGAAGATGAGATCGGTCGTTGCAGACAGTTCCAATTTGCTTGATGACTTGGCCGTCGATTATGCACGAGTTTTTTTAGGAGCGGGCATTGCTGAAGGCCTTGTAGCCTTTCCTTTTGAGTCAGTCTATACCTCCAAGGATCGTCTGGTCATGCAGGATGCCTACGAGCAAGTTTTACGAATTTACCGCTCAAACGGCGTTGAAAAAATAGATGCAGACCTCTATGAAGACCATATCGGTTTGGAACTTGAATTTATGGGGCATCTATGTTCTCAGGCAGCTCAATTTGCCGCCGAAGGAAAAGAAACGGAGCTGTCAGCTAACTTTGATTTGCAGCAGTCATTTTTAGTAAAGCATTTGCTTAACTGGACTCCGGATTTCTTAAAAGACATTCAGGGCGTACCTGCGACAGATTTTTATAAAGGTGTGGCCTTGGTGACAGAAGGTTTTTTAGAGATGGAAAAGGAGTTCTTCTTAAACGACAATTGAGGATGACATGCAGGCCAAAATCCAAGACAGCAAAAATAAGGCGCAAAAGAGTACTTTTCGCATTGATAGGCGGGGACTTCTGACCGCCGGAGTGTCTTTTGGTTTGTTATTTTCTTTGGGAGCTGTCGAAAAGGCGGCTTCGAAAGAACAAGAAATTTTGCTTCCTCCCGGGCACAAATCTAAGAAGGACTTCTTTGCGCAGTGTCTTCGGTGCGGACGGTGCATGAGCATTTGTCCGCAAGGCATTATTCAGCCGGCAAGCTTATCTGACGGGATTTTTGCAGTACGAGCCCCGAAAATGGATTTTCATTTAGGAAGCTGTGACTTTTGCAATAAATGCATTGATGTGTGCCCGACAGGTGCTCTTCAACCGTACGAAGGAGAGACTTTCAGAATAGGGACCGCAGTACTAAATTCTCACTGTATCTCCCTAAGAACAGGTGCCTGCACTAAATGCTATGAAGAATGTCCGTACGACGCTATCGAAATCAGTGAGACGCATCGGCTTTCTATAAATGAAGATAAATGCAACGGATGCGGTAAATGTTTCTTGGTCTGTCCGGCTTTGATCCTTCAATCTTTCGGAGATGCCACTGAGAGAGGCGTCAGCATTCAGGAGCCATTCACGGAGGAATCACATGAAGACAAGTAAATATCGTGCAGCCGTAGCGTTACTGTTTTTGGTGATAGTCGCCGGCGGACTAATTTTTAATCTTGGACTTGGGACCGTTTCTTCTTTTGGCTTTGACAAGATAGCGGCGATTTGTCCTCTCGGCGCCTTAGAGACTTTTCTAGCCTCTAAAACTTTTGTGCCTTCGGTTTTCTTTGCGTTTCTCTTTTTTATAGTTGTTGCGGTTATAGTCGGCAGAGCATTCTGCGGCTGGATGTGCCCGGTGCCGCTTTTGCGCTCTGTTCTAGGTGCGGAGGATAAGAGAACTTCAAAAGATTACCCCAAAGGCGCCAAGGAGTCGGAACTAGCCTCAGAAGATAAAAATGTAGGCTGCGCGGCATCGGACGAGCCGAAAGGAGAGGCGGCTTTATCTTCCCCAAAAATCACGGATCGTTCTGTCCCTAAGGGACCTTTTTACGTTTTATTTGCTGCGCTCGGCAGTGCACTTGTTTTCGGTTTTCCTGTTTTCTGTCTCATTTGTCCGGTGGGACTTACATTCGGCGTCATTTTGGGTGTTTGGTCCTTTTTTTACACCGGAAGTGTTTCTTGGACACTACTTTTGATTCTTGCCTTTTTGTTTCTGGAAATTTTCTTTCTAAGAAAATGGTGCCATCAATTTTGTCCGATAGGAGCTCTAATTTCTCTTGTCTCGATTTTTAACCGTAGTTTTCGTCCTAAAGTTAGTTCCGAGTGTTACAAGCTAAAAGGCGCCCTTAATTGCAACCGTTGTTCAATCGCATGCCCCGAAGGAATTCAGCTTCTCCACAATCCGTCATCACTTGAATTGTCACGGTGTATTAAATGCGGGAAATGTGCAGATGCTTGTCCTGCGCATGCCATATACTTCCCACTTTTCTCAGGTAAGAAGGCTGGAAAGACTTTAGAAGATTCTCACTCTCAAGAAAAAGCTTTAACACCATCGATAACATCGGAAGAAAAGGTTCAAGTTTTGGATCAAACTGCGCCGTTTTCGGAGAAGGAAGCCGTTACCGAGGCTTCCAGATGTATCCAGTGCGGGGCATGTGAGGAGAAGTGTCCGCAGAAGAATCCTTTGAGAGACTACATACGGCTTCTTTCCGAGGGCAGGACTCAAGAAGCGGTTAAGCTTTTAAATGCTTCGGGAAGTATGCCGGAAGTATGCGGAAGAATTTGTCCTCAAGATCAATTATGCGAGTCGGTTTGTCCTTTAAGAGAATACGGCGGAGCCATTCAAATTGGACGCTTGACTAGTTTAGGCGGCGATTTGGGTCTAAAGAAGAACTGGAGAAGAACTTCGGTAACCAAACCCCGAGAATTGAAACGAAAGACGGTTGCGATCATTGGCGCCGGTCCTGCCGGGTTGGCTGCGGCAGATGTTCTTTGTTCTTTTGGAGTACATACGACGGTTTTCGACAAGGAACACGAGATAGGCGGCTTGCTTACTTACGGTATTCCTTTTTTCAAATTGGAGAAGGAGTCTCTTTCTAAAAGACGCAAACTATATGAAAAACAAGGAATCCGATTTAAGCTGGGCGTTCCGATAGAAGAAAAAAATTTCATTGCACTAACTAAAGACTTCGATGCCGTTATTTTTGCCTTAGGTGCATCGGCCCCGGTCATACCGCATTTTTCTGATTTGGCAGCGACAGATATTATTCCGGCCATGGATTACTTAGGTTCAGTTAACCGACTTTTACTCCATGAAACCGGTACGCAGCCGTTAGATTTCGGCGGTAAACGCGTAGCTGTGCTCGGAGGAGGCGACACTGCCGTTGACTGTTCCAGGACATCAGCGAGGCAGGGGGCGTCCCGAACCTTCATGATTGCAAGAAAAGAACTTCATGCCTTGAAAGCTTCGAAGAAAGATCTCGCTTTGGCAATAAAGGAAAAAGTAGAAGTTTTGGATCGGTGCCAAATTTTGGATATCCAAAGAAAGCAAGACCAATTCATCATCCAATATGTGAGAGGCGGTTCTACGGAGACGAAGGAACTTGTGGTCGACCGCATAGTATGCGCCTACGGTTTCCGGGTTCTTTATCCCGAGTGGCTGGAAAAATTCATCTCGAAAAAGTCTCTAGACAACTATGAGGCAGGGAAGAACATTTTTGTGGCCGGGGAATTTAGAACCGGTTCACTATTAGCTACTAACGCCATTGAAGACGGCAAGGAGGCGGCACAAGCTGTGATCTCCGCACTTCGATTAGGAGAAGCCAAGAAATGAAAGACAATTCTCTTAAGCCGGTGAGCTTTATTCGTTCCAGATGTTTACGATTACGCCATGCCTCTTCCCGCTGCACTAAGTGCCTGGATGTTTGTCCAAGCGACGCATTGATTCTTGCAGAAGGGCAAGTAGGATTTCTCGCACATAAGTGCATCGGCTGTGAAAGCTGTATAGCCGTATGCCCTCAAGATTGCTATTTAAGTAACGGCATCTCGGATAAGGGGTTGGAAGAGGAGATCAGAAGAAAAACTAGCGGTAAAACTCTCAAAATTTCATGCCAAAGAATCGAGCGTCAGCAGGAAAATGTCGTTGTAAATTGTTTGCAGAGGATTGATGTTAGTCATTTGGCTCAAGCTTCTCGATACGGAGTTGAAACCATTGAGTTGCACACCGGAAAGTGTTCGGAGTGCCAAGCGTGTCGAAATGCCTCTTGGCTTGACGAGAAGAAGATAGAGGCGGATGAGTTTTTTGAACTTTTCGGCAATAAATTGACGGTATCGCGTGAAGAGCATGAGTGGAACGTGGATTATTCGAAAAGGCACTTCTTAACGAACCTTTTGAAAAGGGGAGAGCTTGGGGAACAAAAAGAGTATGGGGAGAGCGTAGAAATAGCAAATGATCCCTGGCGCAGGATTCCCGAGAAGCAGCAGAGGTTAGGAAGAACGGTTCCTTTGCTTTATAAGAGAAGCAAAGGTCGCCAAGGGGAGGCAAAATCTTCAAAATCTCATCAGAGGACTTTTCTTTATGAACCTGTAATCGATAAGGAGCTTTGCTCGGGATGTTTGCTTTGTGCGTCAGTGTGTCCGACTTCTGCGCTGTTAGTCAAAAAAGTTGAGGAAGGTATGGTTTTTGTCGCTTTTCCTCAAGCTTGTTCAAATTGTGGTCTGTGTGCAGATGTATGCTACCAGGAAGCCATTAAGGTTAAGGAGACCGGTATAACTTCCGAATATCTGAAGAATGCTCCTAAGGCTATCCTTTCTAGAGGCATTAATGAGAGGCTCTTTGAAGATGTTTGGGAAGACAAGCTCAAAAGCATGATTACCTGTCCCACCTATATAGGCTAGAACTTATGCTGTCAGGCAACGGCTTCAACTAAAAAGAAAAGCAGCTGAGGCTTCATGATGAGGCTAGCTGCTTTACTGCTCTACTCTGAGAATTAAAGGTGAATCATCTTATGCATTAATGAGCTTGCGTGCATTCCGCCGAACGGACCGCGACCGTCAGCGACAAATGTTGCCGGGACGCTCTGAATTCCGACTCTTTCCATAAGATCAATGTTGCGTTTCATAACCATTTCAGCACGTTCTGTAGGATTGGCCGTAGGTTCAACTCCTTCTACCATCCAGGCATTAAAAGCTTTTGCACGGTCAACGCTGTTCCAAATGGAACAAGCCTTAACCATAGAGTCTTCGCTAAGGAATGGCACCAAGAAAACGTAGATAGTAACGTTGTTGATCTTGCTTAGGGTCTCCTTATCGTATCTTTGGCAGAACCTGCAGTTCGGATCTTCAAAAACGGCAATCTTTGCCGAGCCGTTGCCTTTAACAATTTTGATGGCGTCCTCAAGAGGCCACTGAGTTTCATTGAAAATAAACATAAAAGCTCCTTTACAATGTTCGCACCATGGTACCCCCTTGGCTGAATAATACGGTTGCCTTTACCCTCTTTTGAGCTGTCCTAGAATACGCAAAAATTTCAGAACCAAGTCTGCGAAACTCTTGAAAAGAATAATGTTCTTTATAATCTCGTAGCGTTGCTCATAACGACTAGAATGCTGTCATAACTCTGTTTATAAAGGTCGAAATTGGATAAAACTGATCAGCTGCCTCTTTCCTTTTTTCCTGCTCCGGTTCCAACACTGGATTCCTTTGTTGTGGGCAGTAATTTCGAAGCTTTTAATATCGTCAAAGAGCTTTTAGAAGGCAGAGGTCCGCAGATTGTTTATCTTTTTGGAGAATCCGGCACGGGTAAGACTCATCTTCTTACCACATTGGAGAAACCCGGGCCGACAGTTCCTGTTTTTGACTCTGAAAAGAAAATCTTTGTGGTTGACGACGTTCAAGATCTGAGCGAAGAGGAACTCGCCGCTTTGTTTGAACTTGCTAATCAAGTGCGGGCACATTCCGGGACACACTTGATCGTAGCGGGTGATAAAAGTCCTTCCGCTCTTCGTTCTCAAGGAATGAGAGTGGACGTTACAAGCCGTCTTGGCTGGGGGGCCGTTGTCGAACTCGCTCCTTTGTCTGAGGAAGAAAAGCAGCAGGTATTTATCAACCGAGCCCACTCGAAGGGTTTGGAGCTAAGCCCGGAAGTGATGCAGTGGATGTCGGCCTATCTTCCCAGAGACATGCGGACTTTGTCGCGCCTTCTTGAAGAACTCGACGCTTACTCTCTGTCAAAAAATAGACGTCTGACCATTCCTTTAATTAAAGAATGGCTGGCTAAAACACATCAATCTTTTTAAAAATGACTATCAATTCTTTTGCCTTTTTTGATTTAGACCACACCTTACTTCCGGTCGACAGCAATGGGCTTTGGGCCTACTTTTTAATTTCTAAGTGTAGTGCTCATAAGCAAGAATTCGAACATCGTCAAAAACAGTTTGATTTGGACTACTACAACGGCGTTTTGGACATTAATAAGTTTATGGATTTTGAGATGCGCCTCCTCTCTCTCTTTCCACGGGCAGCACTTGAGGAGTACAGAAAGGAATATATAGAAACCTACATTAAACCCAACATGAAGCTCAACGCGGTTGAGTTAGTCCAAAAGCATAAGAAATCAGGTGATAAAGTTGTCATAGTTACTGCGAGTTATCGATTTTTTGCTGGGGAGATAGCCAAATTATTTGACGCAGACGGTTTGATTGCTGCGGAGCCGGAGGAAAACGCCGAGGGACAATTTACCGGAGGATGGCTCTGGCATACATTCGCGCAAGGGAAGGTGACGGCTGTTGAAAAATATGTTGCTGATAGAGGTGGTTTGGAGACATTGAAGCATTCGAGTTTTTATTCTGATTCTATCAATGATCTCCCGCTGTTGTCTTTTATCGCTGAACACGGCGGAACGGCTGTAGCTACTAATCCCGACAAATCTTTAACTCGAATTGCAAAACAAAGAGGGTGGAAGATCCTGAATTTATTTCAGGTTGAAGAAGCATCTTATGAGGAAGTAGTGGAGAAAACTCCGTGATCCAAGAAATTGTTGAAAGTGTCCAAAATTTATTCGGAACACGAAAAATTAGACGTAAGCCTAGAATTCTGACAAAAGAAGAACATCAGATTGATATCAACAAAGTTAGCCCTTTTGCCGTCTCCGTCTGTCAAAAACTTAAAGACGCTGGATTCAAAGCTTTCATTGTCGGAGGTGCGGTTCGAGATCTTTTGATTGATCACACTCCGAAGGATTTTGACGTCGCTACCGACGCAACCCCTGAACAAATTAAAAAAATTACCCGCCGTGCAATTATTATCGGCAGGCGTTTCCGTTTAGTTCATGTTACCCGCGGTGCTGAGACTATCGAAGTCGCAACTTTCCGAGGACTAAGACAGGATGGTGTCGAAAAGGATGGTCAAGGCCGAGTGATTGACGATAACGTATTCGGTGAACAGTTTGAAGACGCGGCGCGCCGAGATTTCACAGTTAACGCGATGTATTACGACCCTCTCGAAGAAGAGGTCTACGATTACCATAACGGCTTGCTTGATATCAAGAAAAAACGTATCCGCATGATTGGAGATCCTGAGCTCAGGTATCGTGAAGATCCGGTGCGCATCCTAAGAGCTATTCGTATAGGAGCAAAGTTAGGATTCAAGATAGATCCGAAAACTTCAAAGCCTATCCGAGAAATGCAGAAGCTTTTATTGGCTGTTCCTGAACCACGTCTGTTCGATGAGATCATGAAGATGCTCATGAGCGGTGCTTCCGTGGAATGCATGCGCCTGTTAGATGAGGAAGGCGTTAACGTTAATATTCCTTTGCTTAAGGAATATTTGAGTGCAAAAAACGATCCTTTCTTGCTAAAGGCAATGGAAAAATCTGATGCCCGTGTGGCTCATGGCAAACCTATTTCTCAAAGCTTTATTTTTGCAACTCTCTTCTGGAGTTTGGTTAAGAAAGAAGTTGAAAAAGTTAAGAAAGAAGTACCGGAAGTCACGATTCCCAGACAATGGCAGATGGCTATTGCCCGTGTAACGGAAAGTTCTCAGCTGAAAGGAGTCCAGAGAAGATTCTTCCGCGATATGGAAGATATTTGGAGACTCCAGCCTAGGTTTGACCGCAGAACTGCATCCGTAGCATTTAAGCTGATTGAGCATCCTCGTTTCAGAGCGGCATATGACTTCCTGCTTATTCGTGCATCTTGCGGCGAGGTTCCTCACGAACTGGCTGACTGGTGGACGGCTTTCGAAGAAGCTCCGGCTGATGAAAGAAAAGACATGCTTCAAGATTTAGCACGTCAAACCCGCAGCCGCTCCCGTGAAGGACAAGTAAAAGGCGGATCGGAAGAGCCGAAGAAGAGAAGAAGAACAAGAAAACGTAAACCAGCGGTTGTTTCTTCTCTTGAGGCACCTCAGGCATCAACAGATGCAACTGAAAGTCCTGTTGTTAAGGCAGAGCCTCCGCAGGTAAATAGCGGAGAGAAGCGGGAGAAGCCAAAGAGAACGGCCCCCTTAAAGTCCGAAGAGCCGGCGGTAGAAAAGAAGCCTGAAACTCCGCGCAGTATTCCTTCCCAGGAAAAACTGCAGGCAGAACAGAAGCAGAATAGCTATACAGAGGCGGCGGAGCGACCGGCTAGAAGAAAACCAAGAGCAAAATCTGTTCTTCTCACAACTCCTAAAAAACAACAATGAAAACTGCATACATAGCCCTAGGGGCCAACCTTGGAAACCCAAAGGATAGTCTAAGAAAAGCAGTTGAAAAGATTAAAGACCTGGAAGGTGTGGACTCTGTCGAGGCCTCCGGTCTTTATTCAACGTCTCCTATTGATTCTTCGGGGCCTGATTATTTGAATGCCGTGCTGAAGGCTGAGATCTCAGATGAGATTTCAGCCGAAAGTCTTTTGGATAGACTGCTTGATATTGAAAATCAACTCGGCCGAGTAAGGCCTGCGGGCATTCATAATGCTCCGCGCGTAATTGATTGTGATCTTCTGCTATGTGGAAAGGAAGAATTTTCGACACCCAAGCTGGAGCTTCCTCACCCACGAATGACCGAAAGAGCATTCGTGCTTGTTCCTTTAGTGGAAGTAGATTCTTCCGTTGAAATCCCTGGGAAAGGAAAAGCGGTAGAATTTTTGGACTCAGTTAAGGATCAATCGATAATAAAATTATTCGAAGCCCGCGACTGGCTGTAACTCCATGGAGAAACAATGACAGATCAAAAAGAACCAAGAAAGCAGGTTAGGCTTTCAACGCTGAAGAAAATGCATGAAAACGGCGAACCTATCGTCATGTTGACTTGCTATGACGCCTCCTTTGCTCATCTGCTGGATGAAGCAGGCGTGGACATGCTTTTGGTAGGAGACTCCTTAGGGATGACCGTGCAAGGTAATTCCACGACCATTCCGGTGTCAGTCGAAGATATGGAGTATCACACTCGCTGTGTCGCCAAGGGAAATAAGACAGCATTCATTTTGACGGATCTTCCTTTCGGCAGCTACCAAGTCAATGAAGAAGAGGGGATGGCCAACTGCATTAGGCTTATCAAAGCAGGTGCCAATATGGTCAAGCTTGAAGGCGGAGAAGAAATTTGTCCGCTTGTTAGAAGGCTTACTGCTGCTGGAGTCCCTGTCTGTGGTCATATTGGATTTACGCCCCAGTCAATCAACACGATCGGCGGTTTTTTTGTTCAAGGCAAGAGCGATAGCGGTAAAGAAAAACTCAAACGTGAAGCCTTAGCCTTACAAGAAGCCGGTGCCGCCATGGTTCTCTTTGAAATGGTTCCCGCTGACATTGCTGCGGAAGTTACTCAGCTTCTTCACGTTCCTACCATTGGTATTGGTGCGGGTCCCGGAACATCCGGACAAGTTCTGGTTCTTCAGGACATTCTCAATATCTATGCCGGAAGAAAACCCAAATTCTCTAAGAACTTTATGGAAGGAGCCGGTTCTATTCAAGGAGCGGTTGAGAATTACGTAAAGGCCGTTAAATCTAAAGATTTCCCCACTCAATCTCATTCTTTTTAAAGGATAAAAAGTTGTTAGTTGTACATACAATCGAAGAGCTTCAGAACGCTCTCAGAGGTAAGGACGGTATTGCCCTCGTTCCGACTATGGGCAATCTTCACGACGGCCATTTGGCCTTGATGGCAGAAGCAAAGAAACATGCACCGACAGTAGTGGCCTCAATCTTTGTTAACCGTCTGCAGTTTGGTCCTAATGAAGATTTTGATACCTACCCACGCACTCTCCAAGAAGACTTAGAGAAATTAGAAAAGCAAGGAGCCGTTGACATTGTTTTTGCTCCTTCTGAAAAAGACATGTATCCCGAAAAACAGACTTTTATGGTCAGACCGGATCCTAATTTGTCTGAAATTTTGGAAGGATACTATCGTCCCGGATTCTTTGACGGGGTTGCAACCGTAGTGAACAAGCTCTTTTCTATCGTGCGCCCGAATGTCGCTGTCTTCGGTAAGAAAGACTATCAGCAGCTAAAGATTATTCAGAGCATGGTCAAGCAGTTCGGGATGCCATTGAAGATTATTCCGATGGAACTTCAAAGAAATCCGGAAACCGGCTTGGCTTTATCTTCTCGGAATCGCTATCTGAACGCAGAAGAGCTCAAAGAAGCAACTCATTTGTACAGAACTCTTCAGGGCGTTAAATCCTCCCTCGAAGCTGGAGCTATTGATATTACCGGCTTGGAAAACAGTGCAGTTAAAAGACTTGAAGAAGCTGGCTGGAAGCCTGACTACATCGTAGTTGCTCGCCAGAAAGACTTGCTCACTCCGACAAGAGATGACTTGCTCAACAAAGAACCTCTGGTCATCTTGGGTGCAGCAAAAATTGGTACTACTCGTTTAATTGATAACGTAGAAGTATTCGGCAAACTTGCCTAATCTTGGCTCTTGCAAAGAGAAAACCTCGGAATGTGTAAAGGCTTCCGAGGTTTTTTAAACTATGCCGCTAGTGTTTCGTAAGCAGTCAAATCAGTAGATTTTTCTCCTGAGTTCTAACCTCTGCATATCTAAGTCAGATAAGGACGCCAGTCCTTATTTCGCCGATACAGGTTCCCACCTTCCTCATTACCGCATAACCACAACCACGCCGGGTCTAGAGCATCCGATCTGAATCTTATTGTGTCATTCTCCTTATGATAAAAATTGCTTTCTTTGAGAAGTCCAATTTCTCGGCGTACTTGGATGACGCTTGCTGCTACCACTTTTGCAACTTCGGTCTGATTAATGCATACATCGCATTCGACATATTCCGTACCGTTGATTTCAATTAATCTTCCGTAAGCAAAGCTCCAGGTAAGGAAAAATAAGAAAATTCTGTCCCGGACAGGTAAGCTCATATTGGCTGCCAATCCGATTCTATCTGACTGAATAAGGCACTCTAAATGTACGCACATTTGCTCGTGGAAGTCTGTGTCTTCCTTCATTAATGCCTTTAAGGTGTCGTTCCTGAGCTTCCTGCACCTTACAGGAGAGACTGCAAAATAGCTGCCGTTACCAGGTCGACGTGAGAAAAATGTGTGATTACCTCCTGCGATTCTTCCGGGAATAGCGAGCGCCATGGCATATTTGGATTGGTTGTAAGGATTTCCAAAGGAGCGCCCCGCAATGCCATGCGTTATTAACGTCATAGAATTAAGATCATTGTCAACTTTGTAAATGAGCTGGCCTGGTTGGGCTTCATACTCAGCGCCTATAGATAAGAAAAGCTTCTTTAAATTCTCCGGAAGAGGAGGTGCTATCCAAGGCATTAACGGTTCGTCAGCGCCATAAGGAAGCTCCCACTTTCTTTCACGTGGACGCTGTAAAGCTGCTTGCCAAGCTGGTGATTGATAATTCATACATTCCTCATGTACGTTGTAATTTGGCTCGGTTCTTAGATTTTTTTCTTTTAATTTTCCTGTTCCTTGGTTTGAGCGCTATTGGTAGATACCAGAATTTGAGGCATATCAATTGATATTTCTCAAAAAATTGTCCTTCCTTAGACTGACTCTTGTTCATCAAGGAGCACATCATGACAAAACTGAAATTCATTCTCACACCTGTAGCACTTCTGTTGGCTTTTCAAGTTTATGCAGATGAAACTCTGCATGCAGACGTTGTAGTTGTGGGTGCAGGCGCAGGCGGTACAGTTGCCGCCGTTAGCGCAGTCGAAAATGGCCTCAAAACAGTTCTTTTAGAAAAGAACGGCTATACAGGCGGCGCCGGTAATTTTATGGAAGGTTCTTTCGCTGTCGAATCTCCTTTGCAGAAGGCAAAAGGCATAAAACTTACTCCGATTGAAGCTTTCAACAATATGGCTCAATACCATCATTGGAGAATTAACGCTCCTTTGCTTAAGAAATTCGTTGACAAATCCGGTGAAACTATTCAGTGGGTCGATGACCATGGAGTGCATTGGAAGGAAGTTAAGACAGCATGGAGAGACAAGCCGGAAATGACCTGGCACATTTATCCGAAAGCCGGCTCACTGCCTGCTGCTATGACCAAAATTTTTAAAAAAAGGGTGGCACTCTCCTTACCTCTACACCTGCACAAAAATTAATCGTCAAAGACGGCAAGGTTGTTGGTGTTGAAGCCGTTAATGCCAAAAAAGAGAAAGTAACTGTATATGCACCCAATGTCATCCTTGCTACAGGTGGCTACAACTTTGACGAAAAAATGGTCAAGGACTTAACAGGTATCGACATGGTTCCGGTTGGTGCCCCGGGCAGAACCGGCGACGGTATCAAGATGGCTATGGCAGTCGGTGCTGTCGGAGACAATATGGGCCCAATGATGATGAACGGTGCATTTATGCCGGCTGCCGGTGAGGCTATTTGCAACGGTCCAAATAAAGAATTGCGTGCTATGTTCCGTCAAGGTTTGCTATATGTTGACGGGGTCGGAAATCGTTTCTTCAATGAAGAATTGACAATCGACTGGCCGCAAGCATCCAATGCTATTGCCCGTACAGGCGAATATACCTACATCGTTTTTGATGAAAACACAAAGAAAGAATTTTCTACCAAAGGCAAAGGCTATCCAAATCCTTGCGGCAACTTCATCCAAAGACATCAGGCAGCAACTCAGCTGGATGACTTACTGAAAGCCAATGAAAAATTAGGAAATGTTTTCATCGGCAACACTATTGAAGAGGCTGCGAAGAAAGCCGGCATGGATCCCGAAGTTCTCAAGAAAACAGCTGCCAATATGACGAAGTTTGCAAAGCAAGGCAAAGATGAACAGTTCGGTAAGGATCCGTACTACCTGAGAGCTATTGATCAAGGTCCTTTCTATATTGTTAGGGGCAAGATCAATGCATTAACCAGCTTAAATGGTGTCAAAGTAAATGAAGGTTTGCAGGTTCTCGATAAGCATGATCGTCCGATTCCCGGATTGTATGCTATCGGTCATGACGCCGGCGGTGTATACGGTGACTCCTACGACTTAAAGGTTGGTGAAGGTACTGCTTCTTCCTTTGCTATCAACTCCGGAAGAATGGCTGTTGAAGATATCGTCGCAAAGAATAAAGCTACTAAATAATTTTCTCCTTGGAATTTAAGAATTTTTCCTGCATCGCTTCGGTTGGTGCAGGATTTTTTTCGTCCTTAGGTTTCGAAGAAGTTTGAGCTTCTCAAAAGTCATTATGCCGAAGCTTGGACAGGAACCAACGGTATAGAAAGAAACTCGCCAGGAGTAAACGATATTGGGAAGCTTCCGGAGATGTCTCTATACGTCGCATATCCTCAAAAGAGAAATGAAAAAGGCGAGCTCTCGGCTCGCCCTCAAAATATTGGGGTTATAAAGTAGGCCCAAAATTGTTGTGTAATCTTGTACAAACAAAGATAATACCCACCTTTTCAGATGAAGCGTCTAGATTTTTCTCTCCTGTCGGTAGG